>JACQBK010000063.1 GCA_016194505.1 Ignavibacteriales bacterium
ATTTGAAAATCGCCGTAGCGCGAGGGCAGTTTTGTGCTCACAATACGCTGAACAAGCTTCTCTCTGTTCATCCGATATTCGATAAGGCTCCGTACAGAAATGAGTTTCATATCGAATTTTTTGGAAAGCTGTTGCAACTCAGGCACACGAGCCATTGTTCCATCCTCATTAAGGATTTCGCAAAGAACGCCGGCTGGATACAATCCCGCCAGCTTGCAAAGATCAACCACCGCCTCGGTATGTCCCGCTCGTCTTAATACGCCGCCATCGGATGCTTTGAGAGGAAAGATATGACCGGGTCGAGCCAAATCGCTCGGCTTCGTTTTGGGTTCAACAAGCGCGCGCACAGTAGCGGCGCGGTCGGCGGCAGAGATACCGGTGGTTGTGCCGTGAATGTAATCTATCGAAACGGTGAAAGGAGTTTCATGAAGCGATGTGTTCGATTCCACCATCGAATCCAGACCTAGCTCTCCCGCCCGCTCGCCTGTGATGGGGGCGCAAACAACGCCACGGCCTTCTTTCGTTAAAAAGTTAATGATTTCGGGCGTAGCTTTTTCAGCGGCAACAACAAAGTCCCCCTCGTTCTCTCGATCTTCATCATCAACAACGATCAGCACCTTGCCTTTTTTCAAATCGTTTATCGCATCTTCGATGCTATTGAAGCCGGATTTATTCTTCTCTCTCATACATGTCTCATCATAGAAAGCAGTCGTCAAACACTGTTATTTCGCTTCAATTTTTTCCCCCAACTCAGCTTCTTTGGCAACCGTCGTGACCGAGCCGCGTTCAACTTTAATTTTTACGTTATCTGCAATTTGGATAAGCAACGTTTTTTCGTCAATGCCTGCAATAGTGCCGTGAATGCCGCCGGTAGTAACGATTTTATCACCTTTTTTTAGAGCTTCTATCATCTTTTGACGATCTTTCTGTCTCTTTTGTTGCGGTCGGATAATCATAAAATAAAAAATGACAAAAATCAGCCCGAACAGAATAATAGACTGCATATATCCGCCGCCGCCATCAGCGCCTTGCGGCGCCATCAATACAATGTAATGTCCTAACAAGTTGACCTCCTTATAGTCAATGTACTACATGATGTGTTATTATTGTATTTTCGTCGAATTATTTTTTAACCGATGCATTGTTGCTTGTTTCCATGAACTAAACCGTTTTTCAAGAATCGCTTTTCTCGCTTCTTTCATCAGCCATAGATAAAATGACAGATTATGTATGGTTGCCAATTGAAGCGCGAGAATTTCTTTTACCTGGAACAAATGCCGCAAATATGCTCGCGTAAAATTTTTACACGTGTAACAAGAACACTCTGAATCCACCGGAGCAAAATCAGCTTTGAATATCGCATTCTTGATATTCATGACGCCATTGCGGGTGAACAACGCGGCATTGCGGCCATTGCGAGTAGGGAGAACACAATCGAACATGTCCATTCCCTGCTCAATTGATTCGAGTAGATTTTCCGGCGTTCCCACTCCCATTAAATAACGGGGTTTCTCCGCAGGCAAAAATGCCTCACATATCTCCGTCATCTCGTACATTTGATTAGCTGGTTCACCAACCGCAAGCCCGCCAATCGCATAGCCATCAAAATCCAACCGAACCAAACCCTTCGCGCTTTGTTCACGAACTTCGGGATACACACTTCCCTGCACAATCCCAAACAAAGCCTGCTGATAACCATAAAGAGGCTTTTCCTTCTCGAACGCCGCTTTGCACCGTTCTGCCCATCGTAGCGTCAAAGCATTGGACGTAAATGCGTAATCAAACTCGCACGGGTACGGTGTGCATTCATCAAGCACCATCACAATATCAGAACCAAGCTGGCGCTGGATGCCGATGACGGATTCGGGAGTGAAAACGTGCGCCGAGCCATCCAAATGCGACTTGAATGTGACTCCCTCCTCCTCAATCTTTCTCAAATCGGTTAGGCTGAAAACCTGATAGCCGCCGCTATCGGTCAAAATCGGTTTATCCCAACCGATAAACTTATGAAGGCCGCCCGCCTTCTCAATAATTTCCGTTCCCGGTCTGAGATACAAATGATACGTATTGCCGAGAATAATCTGGGCGCCAAGCTCCTTCAGCTCCCGTTGCTCAATTGCCTTGACGCTTCCTTGTGTGCCCACCGGCATGAAGATAGGGGTCTCAATCGCCCCGTGATCTGTCTGGATGAGACCGGCACGAGCTTTTCCATCAGTGGCAAGAAGCTTAAAGTTCAAATGAGTTTAAGGCGTATGAGAAACTGTTATCGTCGTAATCGTGCATCAACAAAAATCCGCCACTGTCTTGTTCATGCGGCGGATATGGGCAGTTTTTACTGCCAAACTATTCTATAAAAATATAACGAGAAATTAAACTTATGTCAAACTCATTCTGTCGGCTCTGCAACAACTTTCTTGCGACTAAGAAACCAGAAAACCAGCAAATACAGAAGCCCGCCCACCGTATCGGCGATAACATCGTTAATATCCGAGGTGCGTCCGGGAATAAACTTTTGATGGAATTCATCCACCAGGCCATAGAACACAGTAAAGAATAATGCCGCAAGTCCGGAATATTTATTAAATAACTTTATGTGCTCTTGATGCCACAATGCCCGTCTCATAAGCCAGCACAAAACAAAAAACAGGACTGCATGAACAATTTTGTCCAACGGAATCGGCGATTTGATAACCGGAATTTTTCGGATCGAAGAGAGACCGAAGATAAGAACAATCCAAACGATGGGTGGAAATTGGTATTTAAAAAAGTGTTTCAGCGACTTCCCCGCAATTCCACATCCTTAAAAGCCTGCGAAAGAAAATCTATCAAATCATGCGCAACGAGACTTCGTTCACCATACTCTGTGCTGGCAAGATCGCCCGCCAAACCATGGAGGAAGACACCGCTATACGCTGCTGCTGTTTGTTCCATACCCTGCGCCCAAAGGGCGGCAATCAACCCGGTTAAAACGTCTCCGGACCCAACAGTCGCCATGCCGGGATTTCCCGTTGAATTAAGGTACACATGACCATCTGCAGAAGCCGTCGCTGTGGGCGCGCCCTTCAATACAATCGTTCTTTTGGTTGCGGTTGCAAAGATTCTTGCTGATTCGATCCTGTTCGTTTCAATTTCTTTTGAGGATTTTCCCGTCAGCCGCGAAAACTCTCCGCCATGCGGCGTTAAAATACATGGGCCTTTGATGAGTTGTTTCTTTTTCAAAAACATCTTGGCAATAGCATTCAAACCATCCGCATCAATCACAATGTTGCCGGAGTAATGAGTAACAAGCTCGCAAATTAATTCTTGAGTTTCGGGATTTTGAGAAAGTCCCGGACCTACTACAAGGACATCCGCCCAATTGGCACGTTCGAGGATTACATCATAGCCAGTTTTCGCAACTGTTCCTTCAGACGTAGCAGGCAATGGAATGACGATTGGCTCGGTTAATTTTTTGGCGAGGACGGGATACACGCTTTCCGGCGTGCCTAACACCACAGCACCCGCTCCGCTTTTCAGTACGGCAGTTGCACACAGCGCGGCGGCGCCTGTGTAGCCTTTCGAGCCTGCTAACACAAAAACCTTCCCCACAGTATACTTGTGCGCAGTCGAAGGACGAGGAGGAAGCATCCCCCCTACATCTCTCGCTTCCACCAGATGCGTCTTGAATTTTGGAGAACTACTGACTACTTGCGGTATGCC
>JACQBK010000064.1 GCA_016194505.1 Ignavibacteriales bacterium
CACAACGGAAATGGTTTTTGAGATGGCTTCTAGCATTATCTTCAATCTACAATCGAAAATTATTATTACTCTACTTTCTTTTTCAACTCCGCCAGTTTTTGCATAGCTTCCAACGGGGTCATTTTATCTAATTCAAGTTTCCGAATTTCATCCCGCAGTTTATCGTCCTTCATCTCAAACAGCGTCATTTGCACTTCTGCGGCGCCGATTCTTCCCTTCTCCATTTTCTCCCCTCCATGCAAAGTAAGCTCAGAGCCTTCAAGGTTTTTCAGGATTTTCTTGGCGCGGTCGGTCACTTCCTCCGGCAAGCCAGCCATTTGGGCAACCTGAATGCCATACGAGTGATCCGCAAATCCGGGCAATACCTTATGAAGGAATATCACTTTATCCCCATACTCGCGGACATCCACTTTGTAATTTTTGATGCGGGAGAAAATTTCCGCAAGCTCGTTCAACTCGTGATAATGCGTGGCAAATAATGTTTTCGCGCCAATGCGCTCGTGGAGATATTCAGTCAACGCCCAGGCGATGCTGATACCATCGAATGTGCTCGTGCCGCGACCGATTTCATCCAACAAAATAAGGCTGCGCTCGGTCGCGGTGTTCACGATGTTCGCCGCCTCGTGCATCTCCACAAGGAACGTGCTTTCACCGGATGCGATATTATCGCTTGCGCCGACACGGGTATAAATCCGGTCAACAATGCCGATGTGCGCAGATTTTGCAGGCACAAAGCTGCCGATCTGCGCCAAGAGGACGATAAGTCCCACTTGACGAAGATAACTTGATTTACCGCTCATATTGGGTCCGGTGATGATTAACACCTGGTTAGTTGCTGTGTCAAGTTTCGCATCGTTAGGTGTGTAGCGCTCCCCTGGCGGCAGGAGCCGCTCAATAACCGGATGCCTGCCTTCTTTGATTTCGATTTGAAGGGACTCATCAACGTGTGGACAAGCATAATCGAACTCCACCGCAACACCCGCGAGCGAGATGAAACAATCCAGCATCGCGATGATGCGCGCGTTCTCTTGAACGGCAACTGCCTGCTCTGCCACCATCAAACGGACTTCGTTGAAAAGCTGGGTTTCGAGCGCAAGGATTTTCTCCTCCGCATGCAGAATTTTCTCTTCATACTGCTTGAGATCGGGAGTAATGTAACGTTCGGCATTCGTGAGCGTCTGCTTTCTTATATAATCGCTCGGGACTTTATCCTTGTGCGCGTTCGTGATCTCAATATAGTAACCGAAAACGTTGTTATAACCGATCTTGAGCGAAGAAATCCCCGTCCTTTGTTTTTCCTGTTGCTGCAGCTTCGCGATCCAATCTTTGCCGCTAAAAGCAATGCTTCTTAACTCGTCCAGCTCAGAATTGTAGCTTTTGCGAATCACACCTCCATCGGCAAGGGACATGGGTGGATCGTCTTCAATTGCCGCCGCGATGGTTTTTACCAAACCTTCGAGAGGATGCAAACGGGCGCGGAGTTCCTTCAGCGTAACGCATTGTAACGGATCGAGAAGGGACTGGAGCGTAGGAATTTGAGAAAGATAAATTTTCAGTTGCTTTAACTCGCGAGGGTTCGCCCGCCCTGTGGCAATCTTGCCGATAAGCCTTTCCAGATCACCGATCTGGCTTAACTCTTCACGGATTTTTCTCCTCGATTGCTCAGTGCCGACAAGTTCTTTTACGGCTTCCAGGCGCTTTTGAATCGGTGCAAGCTTTTTCAGCGGGCGGTTAATCCATGCCTTGAGAAGCCTTCCGCCCATGGGAGTCTGTGTTCGGTCAATGACAGAAAAAAGCGTACCCTCGGTTTGACCGGAGATGGAAGAGGTAATTTCAAGATTGCGCTTCGTCGAACCGTCAAGAACGATGTAATCGCTTATATCATGCGGCGTAATTTTTCGGATGTGAAGGAGGTTGGCTTTTTGGGTTTCCTGCAAATAATTCATCACGGCGCCGGCCGCAACGACGCCTCCATGGAATCCTTCAATGCCAAAGCCTTTCAGCGACTGCGTTTTGAAGTGGTTGACAAGCAATTCATAGCCGTAATCGAAATTAAAAACCCAATCATCCACTTTTGTATAGAGACCGCGGAATTTATCCTTCAGCAAGCTCTGGATCGCTTCCAGGTCTCGTTTTTGCACAAGAATTTCAGCAGGCTGCAAGCTTCCGATTTGTTCAACAAGCTGTTTGAGCGGAAACTCACTGACGCTAAACTCAGCAGTGGAGACATCAATAAAAGCGAACCCGATAATAATGTCACTCGTCGCCAGCGGCGAAGGCAGAGAGATGGAGGCGAGATAATTATTTTGCTTTTGCTCGAGAACTTTTTCCGAGAACGCTACGCCCGGCGTTACAACTTCAATGACATCCCGCTTCACGATTCCCTTGGCGAACTTCGGGTCTTCAAGCTGTTCACACACAGCAACACGATGCCCCGCTTTGAGAAGTTTTGGAAGATATGTATCAAGGGCGTGGTAAGGAAATCCTGCTAACGGGACTTCTCCGGCAGCGCCGTTGCCTCGCTTGGTGAGCGTAATGCCTAAGACCTTCGAGGCAAGTTTAGCATCATCATCGAACGTTTCGTAAAAATCCCCCATGCGAAACAGGAGAATCGTATCCGGATGTTTCGCTTTGACCTGCTGGTATTGCCGCATTAAGGGAGTGGACATGGTTAAATAAAAGATCAAAATTTAAAAAGTAAAAATAAAGGCTAGAACCTATCCCAAAAATATCATACAATCTTCCAACGATTCGAAACTTTGTATGTAGAGCGAACTTTAGTTCGCTAACCCATTTTGGCGTCCCGATGTATCGGGACGCCCTACAATTTACCCCAGCCGACAGAGATCCTTTCCCTCTGTTTTTGAGATGGCTTCTCATTAACCTTCGAATTCCGCTTCGACGTGTATCGCGTCTGTCTCTTCATCAATCGAAATTGTAAGGACGTTGGGGCGACAGCAAACCCGGCAGTCTTCCACATAGGATTGGCGATTGCCTGCGGAGGCATCTACAAACGTCTCGTTTCTCTCTCCACAGCATGCGCAATAATAGGTACAAAGCCCATCGTTCATATTTCACCTGAAGATACACAAACTTCGTTTATGAGACAACATTAAGCTCTGTAAAACGCAATGAGAATGGCATAAAAACAGTGCAAACTCTTCTGTTGAAATTGGAAGAAAGTTTGGGTAGAATCGTAGAGCCGATTATAAAGGAACTATTACCAACGATGAGTTTTTACCCCCAACCAAATCAATGGGATTGCGGACCCTTTGCACTGAAGCATGGTTTCATGATGCTGGGGATTTTTGCCGATGAGAAGGATATTTCGAAATTTGCCGGAGCGCGCTGGTGGCATGGCACTGATGAAATTCAGTTGGAAAAAGCCGCCCATCATTACAATTGCGATTTGCCTGTCTTTCGCCGTTTCGACCCTGAAAAGGCTCGACGCGAGCTTATCAGATATTTACAACAAGGCATCCCCACCCTTTTGTGTGTGGATGAGTGGAACCACTGGGTCACAGCGGTAAAAGCGGAACAAGGAAAATTTATTTTTTTGGATAGCAAGGATAAAGCGGTGCTCACCATCCTTTCATGGCGTGAGCTTAAAAAACGATGGGTTTATCATGAACGGGATGAGGTAGATAGAAAAGCTATCCAAACGATTTATGATTATCATCCTATCATTCCGCGCTTCCGAGTCCAGACAAAAGCAAAATTTTCTATCGCGCGGGCAAAGTTTTTGCGACGTCCAAGCAATAGAGCATTTTCTCATGCGTGGGACCAATACGTAGAGGACCTCCTCACCCTCTGCAAGCCCCGCACAGCGCTCAGCGCAAATGTTATTTCGCTGGGTGAGTTTCTCCGCCGTTATGAAGCAATGATCGTTGACCAAGTTGACCTTTGGCACGGATGGATTGAGCGCACGCAAGCCAAACGCATCCTCAGTCATATGCATTTTGTGGCGGATACGTATGGTCTGGTCATCCACGACGAAGATGAGAAGCGGGCTATTGCTGGTATTACAGCCATTCTCACATTGTGGGCGGCAAGCAAATACGGCGTCTCGCCGGTGTACAAGCCTTCCCAAAAGAAAAAGAGACGGTGAAATTAACTTCTCCTCTGTTGGGTTTTTAAAACCGGAATTAACTCGGCGGGGAATTCTTGCAGTCTCTCCGCTCCTAAGCTCTCAACGTTCTTTTTTGCTTTCGTAAGAATCTCTCGCAACGCAGCAACATCCATTCCTAAAAATTGTTTGGGAAACAAATCGAGCTTCGTGAGTGATTTAGCGAAATTATTCCTCGCTCCGCCGTAACGACGTTTCACCAACACAAGGTGATACGCTGCGGCGGCTTGAATGATCCCCTGAAAAAATATCCGGCTTTCTTCTTCGCGATGTTTCCACACTTCTTCCCAAGCTTCGTGAGCCTCCCAAAATTGATGCGCGTTGAAAAGCCCTATTCCTTCAAGGTATTTCTTCCATTCATCGTCGCTTAGTTGCGGCTCGGTAAGCAATGAGCGGTTAATTTCTTCGGCTTTTTTCTTGCGTGGAAGATTCATAATTAAACAGAATAGAAAATCCCGCCTGTTAGGGCGGGATTGGGAAAGTTTTAAACCTTCCGAAGGTCCCGTTGTACGGGATGCCGTACAGCGGCATTTCCGCCAAAGGCGGACAAGTTTCACCTTCGGAAGGTTGACGATCAATACAAAAACATCGGCTTGCCGAGCAGGTGAGCTACCTTGGGACGATAGTTCTCCGCATCGTACAACTCATTGACATCCACGCGCTTGAGTCCTTGGGTGAGCGTATCAATAGGCACGGTGGTGTACTTGCCTTCCCGCAGTGCGACCATTTTGCCGAAATCTTTTTTCAGCGCCAAATCTGTCGCAAGGTTCGCAAAGCTGATTGCAACCATTCTATCGAGAGCATCCGGCTCGCCGCTCCGCATCAAGTACGCCACTTGTTGATACACGGTATGCGTATCGATAAGCTTCTTTAACGCTTGCTCGGTAACGGCGCCGATGCCGCCTAATTTTCTGTGTCCGTAGGCATCTTCTTCACCATACTCAACAACTTGACCGCCGAGAAGATGCGCGCCTTCGGAAATCGTCACAACGGCGTAATTGCTCGGGTTGCGCGCCTTATCCTCTGCAACAAACCGCGCTAACTTCTCGACATCGAACGGAACTTCCGAAATCAAAGCACGGTCCACGCCTGCAAGATACGCGGAGATCAACGAGGTCTCACCGGAGTTGCGTCCAAATAATTCTACTACCGCAACGCGCTCGTGCGAGCCGGCAACGGTACGCAACGCCGTGATAAAATCAACGCTCCGCGTTACCGCCGTCGAAAAGCCAATGCAATAATCCGTGCCGAACACATCGTTATCCATTGTTTTGGGAATAGCGATAACCGGAATTCCCTCTTTGTGCATGCGCACCGCGTAGCTTTGCGTATCATCGCCTCCAATTGTTATAAGAACATCAATTTTCAGTTTTGCAATAACCTTAAGGACATGCGGTGTAAAATCAGCCCTATCATCTTTACCGAGTTTATCGTGTTCAGATGTTTTAAGGAATGACGGAATATCCGCCTTCTTTGCTTTTCCCGGATTTGTTCGTGAGGTGTGCAGGAACGTTCCGCCGGAACGGTCAATGGTTCTTGTGTTCAGCTTGTTGAGCGGAATATAATTGAGTCCTTCATTATCCGTTCTGTTAAAATCATAGTTGAGCAGGCCACCCCATCCCTTGCGGATGCCTACGACCTCGGCGCCATTATCGGTTGCGCGATACACAACGGCTTTAATGCAGGGATTTAATCCCGGCACATCGCCACCGCCTGTTAAAATTCCAATTCTCATTGTTTAGGTCCCTCTGTAATTATCATGATTTTGTTTGAAAAACAACAAAGTGCCTGTCGAGCGGAAAGCCCGACCTCCATTATTTTAATTTTTGCATGCTCCACCGCTCCATTACGTCTATCATAGCGTAATCCGTAAGGTCGTATTGGATTGGAGTGACAGAAATATAGTTGTTTGTAACAGCCCATTGGTCGGCGTTGCGCTCGTTATCAACATTTTCCAATGAACCGGTAAGCCAGTAATATTCTTTATTTGCAGGGTCGCGACGCGCATCAAACGAATCATCCCAACGCGCTTTGCCCTGCCGCGTTACAACCACTCCTCGGATTTGGCTTGCTTTAAGAGGCGGGATATTCACATTCAAAAACGTCCCTTCAGGCAATCCGTTCTTAGAAATAAGTACCGCAAGCTTGCGCGCAAACTTTGCGGCGTAGCTGAAATCAGCACGTCCAAATGTTGTGAGCGATATTGCGATTGAAGGAATGCCCAGAATAGTCCCTTCCGTCGCGGCTGAAACAGTCCCTGAATAAATTATGCTAATGGCGGTGTTCGAGCCATGATTGATGCCCGATACAAGAAGGTCGGGCTTGACCTTCAACATCGCCTTCACGGCAAGCTTCACGCAATCAGCCGGCGTTCCCTCAACGGCGTGACCGAAAAACTTCCCGCTTTTGTAGAATTGCTTCACCCGAAGCGGAGAGTTGATCGTAATCGCGTGCCCGATAGCGCTTTGTTGTCTATCGGGAGCGACAACCGTAATCGAGCCAATGTTCTTAAGCTCTTGGGCAAGCGCGTAGATCCCCGGCGCATCAATGCCATCATCGTTGCAGATAAGAATGTTCAGTTTGCGCTTTTTTGTCTTTGCTTTCATTGGGAAAAAGATACGGAAAAATTCACTTTTAAACAATTGACCAATGGAGTGTAAACAAAAAAGCCTTGATAAGGCACCAAGGCTTGGAAGAAAATAACTTAAGGCTTCTGAAAAATTAAAATTTTCGTGTCATTGCGATCCCGACTTTAGTCGGGAGAAGTCCCGCCGTGCCTGCGGCAGGCAGGCTGTACGGTTCCGTTCTTTGGAATCCCGCTCAATGAACGGAATCCAAAAAGCGGGAGATCCCGTACAACGGGACAATCCCATTTTTCACTGATTTACCCCGCTACACGGGGCAGGTGGGATTGCCCGCCTGTCGGCGGACAGGCTTCGTTGCTCGCCCGCCACGGCGGGCAAGCTCCTCGCAAAGACATATCACTCTATTTTTCAGAGGTCTTATTTCTCAAATATGCAACGAGTCACTGAACAAAAAGCGTCAGTAACTCTCCGTTTTATTTGGAAAATCCTTTTTCTTCACGTCAGCAACGAATGTGCCAACGCTTTGCCGAATGGTGTCGGCAAGATTAACATACTTTCGGACAAAGCGCGGGTGAAATTCTTCATACAATCCCAACATATCAGAGACAACGAGGACTTGCCCATCGCAATGCACTCCGGCACCGATGCCAATAGTAGGAATTTTAAGGGATTTCGTTATTTGCGCAGAAAGTTTTGTAGGGATCTTTTCGAGGATGAGAGCGAACGCTCCAGCCTCTTCAAGCATCTTTGCATCACGCAAAATACTTTTCGCTTCTGCGGATGTCGTTCCGCGAGGCTGATAACCGCCGAATTGGTGAATGGATTGCGGCGTCAGTCCAAGATGCCCCATGACAGGTATGCCCGCTTGTGTCGTTTGGTACACCATTTCCACAACACGCTCGCCACCTTCAAACTTAACGCCGCCAGCTCCCGTTTCCTTCATCACCCGACCCGCATTGCGGAATCCTTCTTGAGGATCCACCTGGTAACTCATAAATGGCATATCCACGATAACCATTGCCCGTTCAACGCCACGAATAACGGCTTTAGCGTGATAGATCATTTCATCCAGCGTAACGGGGATCGTCGTCTCGTGTCCTTGAAAGACCATCCCCAAAGAATCTCCTACTAAAATTAAATCAATTCCGGCTTGGTCGAGCAATCTCGCGGTAAGAAAATCGTACGCCGTCAACGAGGCGATTGGCGCTCCTTCTTTTTTCATGGTCGCGATTGTTCGCGTCGTTACGCGCTTTGGACCTGATGTTGTGCTTAAATCCTTCACGCAAGTTCCCCTATCATAGATGACTGTTCAACCGATTGTGCGAACCGAATTCCCCATGCTTCTTCAAAGCCTAATCGTATCATGGGGACAAGCTCTTCAAAAGTAACAGTTCTTTGGAGAACCGAACAAAGATCGGTCGTTTTCTCATTCAGCTCCTGCACGATGAGCAAACGTTCTTTCTCCTTAATCGCCAGAAACTCGACCATGCGTTTGTGATCTCCGCCGAGAAGAATGGAGCCATGCTGTAACATGACCTCTTCGCCATTCGAACGAGCGTAGCGGCGCTGAGCGCTTCCGACTAATTTTCTTCCACCGACACTGATTTCATAACGTGCGGAACTTGTAAAACATGCCGCAGAGGAAGGGGTTCGATACAAGGAGGGAAAATGCGGCTGAGATTTTTCTAAGCTGACATCCACATTGAGATGACGCAAACCGCAAACCAACGCTTTACTGATTTCATTATACATGGAAAGGACACTTGAGCGCGCTGAAACCATTGTCACGCTGTATGTCAACTCGTCGGAATGGAGGATTGCGCGCCCACCCGTGGGGCGGCGAACGACATCAATGCCTGCTTGAGAACATGTTGCTAAATCAATTTCTTCAAGAGACTGATTCCATCCGAGGGAAATTGCCGCAGGCTTCCATCCGTAGATGCGCACAGTCCCGATCTCGCTCCCTTCAACAAGCATGCGGGCGAGCCGCTCATCATACTCCATATTGAACGCACCGCTATGGTAGCCAGTATTTTCAAAATGCCATATCATGATCGGTTCGAGTGTCCGAAAATGATGCCGCGTTTGCTGGAGGCAATAAATTGAATGAGGTTTTGCACTTCCGTCGTGAGCTCAACTTCTTCCACGATGCGCGCAACGGCTTGTGAGACATTGAGATTGGAGCGATAGAGCAATCGAAATGCTTTATCCAAATGCTCGATGGCTTGTGCTGTCAATCCTCTTCTGCGTAACCCAACCAAGTTTAATCCTTCGAACGTCAACGGTTCCTGTCCGGCAAGAACATACGGAGGTACATCCTTAACGACGCGAAACCCGCCGCCGATCATTGCGTGGTCGCCAATTCGGCAAAACTGATGCACAGGAGTCAACCCGCCGACAATGACCCACTCTCCCAAGGTCACGTGCCCGCCGAGCGTGGCACAGTTTGCAAGAATAGCATTATTCCCCACGATACAATCGTGAGCAACATGGGTATACGCCATCAATAAACAATTACTGCCGACGGACGTTTTGCCGTTTTCAATCGTTCCGCGATTGAGCGTTACATACTCGCGGATAATTGTTTTCTCACCTACTTCTAACAGCGTAGGCTCGCCTTTGTATTTCAAATCTTGCGGGGGGCTTCCGACTGCAGCAGCCTGATGGATTTTGCACTCATGACCGATGCGCGAGCCGTTATAAACACCAACATGAGCACCTATCCACGTTCCATCACCAATCACCACATCATCTTCAATAATGGAAAAAGCGCCAACCCGGACGCCATCACCAAGTTTCGCTTTCGGACTGACAATAGCGTGAGAATCAATAGAAACCGACATTATGAATTAGAGGAGTTAGTATGAGCAGAAATATCAGAGGTAGACGATGAGTTTTCCAGCGACTTTGGCTGACCATTTTCGCGGTCAACAATTGCGGCACTAAATTCCCCTTCCGCAACCAAGTTTCCGTCAACGTAAGCTTTTCCTCGAATTTGAATAAATTTAGAGCGGCGACTCACCATCTCAACATCCAATATCAATTGATCGCCGGGCACAACGGGACGCCTGAATTTGACATTATTGATGGACATAAAATACACAAGCTTATTGCCGGGGTTATCCAGACCGTTTAACATAAGGATACCCCCCGCTTGCGCCAGAGCTTCGATAATCATCACGCCGGGCATGATAGGTTGACCGGGAAAATGTCCTGCAAAAAATGGCTCATTCAGCGTTACGTTCTTGACGCCAACAACTCGTTCGTCAAGTTGAAAGTCTATAATTTTATCAACAAGAAGAAACGGATACCGATGCGGTAAAATACGATGAATAGCGTTAATATCAAAGATAACGCCTTCCTTCTTTTCGTGCTGATATTTTTTTACAAGCTTTTTTTGCTGGTACAGTTTGCGGACTTTGCGCGCGAACTCAATATTGCTCGCGTGGCCGGGCCGTGCGGCGAGAATCTGCGCTTTCAACGGCGCACCGATAAGCGCAAGGTCGCCCATTAAATCTACCAGCTTATGGCGGGCAGGCTCATTGCGATAATGCAACTTTCTGTCATTCAGCACGCCCGAATTGCCGAGAATAACCGAATGGCTGATGCCCAGCTTTTTCGTCAGCTTCCGAAGCTCTTCGTCCGAAAGATCACGATCAACGATAACGATGGCGTTGTCAATATTTCCGCCTTTGATCAAGCCTTGATCATAGAGCACTTCTACTTCATGCAAAAAGCAAAACGTCCGCGCTGATGCAAACTCTGTAACAAATTCTTTTTCGAGGCTGAATAAACCGGTGTGTTGGCTTCCCAACGCCGGATTATGATAATCCACCATAACCGTCAAGCGAAAATCATCCGTGGGGAGCGCAACAATATCTACGCCCTTCTCCTCATTTTGATAACGGATAGTTTGGTCAATGATTAAATAATCTTTGGGAGCCTCTTGCTCCTGAATGCCTGCATCGAGCAACATGTCAACAAACGGTTTTGCGCTCCCATCGGCAATCGGAGGCTCGATGTTATCGAGGTCAATGATAATATTATCAATTTGAAGACCGACAATCGCGGCAAGTACATGTTCCACAGTATGGACGCGCGCATCGCCAATGCCGATGGTCGTTCCACGCGCAACATCGAGAACGTGGTCAACATCCGCGGGAATTTCAGGCGCGCCACCCATATCCACTCTACGGAATCGAATGCCGTAATGCTCAGGCGCGGGCTTGAATGTCATCGTTGTTTGCACACCAGTGTGCAAACCGACACCCGACATCGTTACAGCTTTCTTGATCGTATGTTGTTGAACGAGCATGGTTTTCCTTTATAAAAGTTCGTCCCGTTTTTTAGAAATCATCAAAAAATTACCTCTAGTATTATTTTACCGCAGTAGAGCGAAATGTCATTTCGCCCTACACAATAAAGCTTATCCCGTTTTTATTTTTCTTGAAATTTTTTCGCCAACGCTTCAACCTTTTGTTGAAGCTCACGCAGTTCGTTCACCAACTCCGGAAGCGAGCGGATAATTGCTTCAATCCTTAGCGCCTTGAGATGCTCTTTTACAGGATAACCGAAATACGTCTTACCCGGCTCGGTCAATGACTTTGGCACACCGGACTGAGCCAAGATAGTGCTCCTTTCCGCAATTTCAATATGTCCAACAATGCCCACCTGACCGGCAATGATGGAGTTTTTTCCAATCTTTGTGCTGCCGCTGATGCCCGTCTGCGATGCAATAACGGTATTTTCTCCGATGACTACATTGTGGGCAATTTGGATGAGATTATCAAGTTTTGCGCCTCGCCGAATTACTGTTTCGCCTAATGTTGCCCTATCAATGGAGCAGTTTGAGCCTATTTCCACATCATCTTCAATAAGCACGATACCCAGTTGGGGTATTTTTTCATACGTTCCGTCGGGCTTCGGAGCAAAACCGAATCCATCGCTGCCGATAACTGTCCCGGAGTGAATTATTACCCGGTTCCCCACTTTGCACTGGTGATAAATCGTTACGTTAGGATAGACCAAACAATCGTTTCCGATCACCGCTTGATCTCCGATGACACAACCGTGAGAGATTTTCGTATTATCGCCAACAACTGCATGCTCACCCACAACCGCGTTAGCGCCAATGGCGACATTTTTCCCTACTGTTGCGTTCTTGGAGATAACCGCCGAAGGATGAATTCCCTGCGGAAATGGATCAATGGTTGGTGTGAGTTTTTTTAGGATTTGAAGAAAGCAGGCATACGGATCCTGCACCCTAATAAAAGCTGGCGAACTCCCCTTGCCGTACTGCTGAAGATTCAACTTCGTGGAAACAAGAACTGCCGATGCTTTTGTGCCCGCGAGGTATTTTTCATACTTCGGGTTGGCAAGAAAGGTTAACTCGCCAGCGCGAGCCTCTTCGATCTTGGCAACCCGAGTAATTTCGACGTTACCATCACCGACAAGTTCTCCCTGTAAGAAAGTGGCGATTTCACGTAGGGTCATGCAGAATACCGGATTACTTTGAACCTGTAGGGTTGATGTTTAATTTTTGAAGAACCTTTGGCGTAAGATCGTACTTCGGATTGGCATACATCAAAAGTATCTCACCGCTTTTATCAAACACGTAATCGTACCCTTCTTCGAGAGCGACCTCTTGGATAGCTTTAAACACGCGATCCTGCACCGGCTTCATCAACTCGGTTTGTTTGTTGAACATCTCGCCGTTCTGACCGAATTTTTTGTTTCTATAATCCATCATGCGTTGGTCAAGCTCGCGAAGCTCTTTTTCGATGTCTGCGCGGCGTTGCTCGGTAAGAATGAGCTTCCGCTTATCATAATCATCATACTTGCGTTGCCACTCTTGCTGCATTTTGGTTAACTCGCTTTGCCATTCGACAACAAGAGCATCCAGTTGCTTTTGGGCATCCTGCGCATCGGGTAGTTGTTTCATAACAGCTTCCGAGCTGACATGTGCAATCTTCACTTGCGCGAAGGCGCTCGCGCCAATAACAACCATCAACAGAACAACCAATCCCGCTATTTTTTTCGTGCTCACTTCCCGTCTCCTTCAATAACGTTAAATTACCGGTGATTTAAAAAAACTATCGTCAGGGCTGAAGCCCTTGTTTGTTTTTAAGCTTCCCCCGACCTAAAGGTCGGGGTTATTATTACACCTCTCGAGTCAGAGTTATAACTACGTCCTTTAGGACGTAGACATACTCTAGAACAGTTGGTGGATTTCAACCCTGAAGAAAATCATGTGAAAATCATTTTTAAGATAGCTTCTATTTACCTTTTCCTGTTGTAACACCTCTTTTTAGACGATCCAAAACCTTATATGTCAAATCAACCTTTGCGTCCGCATAGAGAACATTAGCGCGGTCAAACACGAACGTATACCCTTCCTCCTTAGCAACGTTTTCAATCGTCCTTAAGATTTTTTCACGGATAGGGGTAAGTTTTTTCTCACGCGTTACAGCAGCTTCACCCGTTCGGGGATCGAGCTTTTGGGCGTAATACTCGCGGGCTTTTTGTTGTAATTCGGCAAGGCGCTTTTCCTCTGCGTCCTTCTTTGCAGCAGGCATAATGGATTGTTGTTTTTGATATTCTTCGACTTGTTTTTGCAAATCTGCACTCATCTTTTCCAAAGAATCCTGCCACGCTTTGACCATTCCTTCAAGGTCTTTGGAAGCTTTTTGAGCTTCAGGTAAATCTCTTAAGATGATTTCCGAATCAACGTATGCCGCTTTGCTTGCCTGCGCATAAGCAACGGAAGTCAACAAACCGAATCCGACAACGAGACTGATAAGAAAAAGGGGTTTCTTCACGGTATCCTCAAAATTAGTAAAAGAAGTGTTAGTGATTAAAGTTGTCCAAACGTAAAGTACAGGTTATCTCAAAAATAATACACTATTGGTGTGCTTAATGGGTTGAAACCCACTGGACTGTAATGAGCATTTAACCACGACCTTTAGGTCGGGGAAAAAAAAGAATTAAGGGCTTCAGCCCTGGCACCACAACGTAAATAGTTTTTGAGATTGCTTCTAAAATCCTCGTCCGAATTGGAAATGGAACTTCCAACCGGATGGAGCACCGCCCGGCGTTGGCGCATCGAATCCATAGCCATAATCAAAACCGACCAAGCCAATTGGGTTGATGAGTAACCGCACACCAACACCAGCAGAACGTTTCAGATCGAGCGGGTCTTGGACGGTATTATCGAGCCAAACATTGCCCGCTTCTGCAAACGCGAGCATATAGATTGGAATTGGATTGATAGAAAGAGCAAACCGCAATTCAACGGCATGCTTGATCATTGACTTGCCGCCGATAAAACTGCCATTCGCCTTGGGACCAACGCTGCGGTCTTCATACCCGCGCAACGGAGTCGTGGAAAACTGCCCAAGACCTGTTCCGCCCATATAGAAATAATCTTGAAGCGGCACTAAAGCGTTTTTCTCAAAACCGAAAATAAATCCGAAGGTAGAGTTCGCCATCAACGTAAGTTTCGAGCCGCCAAACAACGGCACGAACCACTCTGCACTGAACACTTGTTTAAGGAACCGAGCATTACCCGGCAAAAATGGACCGCCGGAAATTTCCGTCAGCCACGAAAAATTCGAGCCGCGCGTCGGGAAAATAGGGCTATCGGTGCTGTTACGAGAGATAACTTGAGAAATTCCAACCTGCGTTGTAACTCCTTCGGTATAATATCCACCGCCGTACTTCACATCGTTTCTTTGGAAACGAACCGTCCAGTCACCGCGGAACAGGTAATCGGGCCATTTAAACCTCCTGCCAACCCGTATTGAGCCGCCCGTCAATTGTAAATCATAAATATAGACTTGACGAGTGTCAAATATGTTAACGCCAAAAAGCGTCGGCGTGTCAAACATCCATGGCTCTTGGAAACCGATGCTGAATGTACGGTAGCGATTACCTTCTCCAAACTGCCAGTCGAAAGTCATAACTTGTCCCGCCCCGCCGCGAAAAGGCTCGTTGAGAGAAAAATTATTGAACGTCAACCCCAACGCGCCGTTAAAACCGAACGCACCGCTATACCCAACGGACATATTGAACGTGTCGCTCGACTTTTCCTCCACGGCATAATCAAGGTCAACCGTCTTATCATCAGAGATATGATAATCCGGCTTAATTTTTTCCGGATTGAAATAATTCAACTGTGAAAGCTGGCGCACGCTGCGGATGATCGCTTGGCGGCTGAAAAAATCACCCGGCCTTGTGAACAACTCACGACGTATGACTTTTTCGTATGTTTTGGAATTACCCGCAATCTGAACCCTGCCGATACGGAATTGATTTCGCTCACGAACATGGAACGTAATATCCAAAGAATCTCCGGCAACGCGTGTTTCTTCAGGTTCCACCTGGAAAACGAGGTATCCATTGTCTTGATACAGTGAGCTTACATCGGATTCTTCTTCGTTGCGATAAAGATTGCGCTCAAATTTTTCGCGGTCGTAAATATCGCCCTTTTGAAAACCAAATCTCGCGCTTAATACCTCGCTTGGATAGACCGTGTTGCCTTCCCAAACCAGATTCCTGATTCTGTATTGAGGACCTTCATACACATACATATCAATCGTCAGGTATTTCTTGGATTCATCGTAATGGAGCGAATCAGCCATTATTTCAGCGTCGCGGAAGCCATTTTTTCGATAAAATCCGAGAACAAGCTGTTTATCTTCTTTGTATTTTTTTCGATCGAATTTGTTGGTCGCCCAAAATGCCCACCATTTGCGCTCGCTTGTTTCCTTCATCGCTCCTTTTAAATCGCCATCATCAAACCGCTTGTTCCCTATAAAGCGGATGGCTTCCACTTTGACTTTCGGACCCT
Organism: Ignavibacteriales bacterium; assembly: GCA_016194505.1. Lineage (GTDB taxonomy): Bacteria > Bacteroidota > Ignavibacteria > UBA10030 > UBA10030 > JACQBK01. Next base: position 15,560 of record JACQBK010000064.1, read on the forward strand.
CATCAACTTGAATCTGGAGCACTACTCGTTTGCCGGTAGTATCTTCAACAGGCACGAGTTTCGGCGCAACTTTCGCATTGAGATATCCATCCTCATCATATTTCTGTTTGAGCACGCGCACGATCGTTGAAAGGTCTTGCCGTGTGACAATTTGACCTTTGACCAAATTGATTTTCTTCGTGATGTCATCTTCACTCAGTTCGTCGTTTCCTTTAATTTCAATCCGGTCGAGCCGCGAGTTTTCCGTTACACGGATAAGAAGATAGACACCTTCCGGCGTACGGTTTTCGATAAATATTTGGACATCGTCGAACAGGCGCAATCCGTGGAGCCGATCGATAGCAGTTCTGGTTTGCTCACCCGGAACTGTAAGCTCATCTCCCACTTTCAAACCTGTGTTTGCAATAATGGCGGCGGGATCGGCGGAGCGCTGTCCTTCTACCGAAATGCCTAAAATTTTATAAACTTCTGGACGTTGTTGTGCGTGCAGTATTGCAAGGGCAGGGATACAACAAACGAAAAGAAAAACGAACTTAAAGTTTCGCAACACTTTTAAGGAACCTTTCCACATAAGCCGCACGACCTCCTTGGTTCTTTTGAACCTGCTCACTTACCATTCCAAAGCGGCGCTCGCGTCGCTGGTAATCAGCAATAGCAGCGTAGAGATCCTTTCTTCGGAATGCAGGCCAGTATTCTTGAGAAATGAATAATTCGCTATAGGCAAGCTGCCACAATAAGAAATTGCTGATGCGCAGCTCACCGCTTGTTCGGATCAATAAATCTGGATCAGGATAATCTTTTGTCGAGAGATAGCTTGCAATAATTTTTTCTGAAATGTCTTCTTGCTTCAGCATCCCGGCTTGGATATCATCGTACATCCGCTTGACCGCATTCGTAATATCCCATCTGCCGCTGTAACTGAGAGCAAGAATGAGTGTAAGACCGGTGTTGCGTTTCATGACTTCAATGCCGTCAAGCAACTCATCTTGAACATCCTGCGGAAGCGTTGCAATTTCCCCAATCGCCTTGAGCTGCACTTCGTTTTGATGGAGGCGGTCTTTCTCATCTTTCAACGCTTTCAGTAAGAGACGCATCAACAGGGAAACTTCATCCTCCGGCCGTTTCCAATTTTCGGTCGAAAATGCGTAGAGCGTTAAATATTTTACTCCAAGCTGACCACAAGCCTCAACAATATCCCGAACAGAGTTGACCCCTTCATGGTGTCCGGCGATTCGTGGCAAACCACGTTTTTGTGCCCATCTGCCATTTCCATCCATAATAATGGCAACATGGGTCGGAATTTGCCCCGTTTGGAGCAAACGTTCTTGTAGCTTTTTATCGTGGCCAGCAGCTTTTTCTAACGCCAAATCCAGTCCCTCAGAATAATACACAAATACAAGGTAATAATAAATTTAATCTTTTTTGCAAATAAAGTCAAAGAAAAGTTTAGCCATACAAACTCAAGGGTTTGATCGCCAGCACTTAAAGAGAAACAATAATTTAGAGGTAAAATCGTCTGCCTTGACTGCACTTCCAAATTTGGTTATATTGACTTCGGAACTTTAGCTCCTACTTTATTCGTTATAGGGAGAAACCAGTGTGGAGTAGCATATTTTCACCATATACTTGAGAGCATTGCGATGGAAGGTAATTTTTCAAACAGAGTTCAAGATGTTATCCGATTAAGCCGCGAGGAAGCTCTTCGCCTTGGGCATGATTACATAGGAACGGAGCATCTTCTCCTTGGTATTATACGAGAAGGAGAAGGAATTGCCGTTAAAATCCTGCGTAATCTGGGCGTTGACCTTTACAAGCTGAAAAAGGCAATCGAGGACACCGTTCGCACTTCCGGCGGCACGCTAACCATTGGCAATATACCTTTGACGAAGCAAGCGGAAAAAGTTCTCAAAATTACCTACCTCGAAGCAAAATTATATAAGTCCGATGTGATCGGCACGGAACACCTCTTGCTTTCGTTGTTACGCGACGACGATAATATCGCCGCGCAAATATTGCATCAGTTCAATGTCCATTACGATGTTGTGCGGAACGAGCTTGATAATATTATTTCCGGCAAACCTTCCACGCCACCTGCCGCTCATACGTCAGAAAAGAAACAGGAAAAATCCAAAACGCCGGTGCTGGATAATTTCGGCCGTGACCTGACCAAGCTGGCAATGGAAGATAAACTTGACCCAATCGTAGGTCGTGAAAAAGAAATCGAGCGCGTGGCGCAAGTTCTGAGCCGAAGAAAGAAAAATAACCCCGTTCTTATCGGCGAGCCGGGCGTTGGGAAATCCGCAATCGCCGAAGGACTTGCATTACGAATCGTTCAAAAGAAAGTATCCCGCGTGCTTCATGATAAACGCGTCGTAACACTCGATTTGGCTGCTCTCGTGGCAGGAACGAAATATCGCGGGCAGTTTGAAGAGCGCATGAAAGCCGTGATGAACGAGTTAGAAAAAGCAAAAGATGTTATCCTGTTTATTGATGAGCTTCATACGATTGTCGGTGCGGGGGGCGCAAGCGGCTCGCTTGATGCTTCGAACATGTTCAAACCTGCATTGGCACGAGGCGAGTTACAGTGCATCGGCGCAACAACGCTGGATGAATATCGCCAATACATCGAAAAGGATGGCGCACTGGATCGCCGGTTCCAAAAAATTATGGTTGACCCAACAACCGTTGACGAGACCATTAAGATTCTCCTAAACATTAAACATAAGTACGAGCAACATCACGGCGTACGATACGCCGATAAGGCAATCGAAGCCGCAGTGCGGTTGAGCGACCGTTACATTACCGACCGCTATTTGCCCGATAAGGCAATTGATGTGATGGATGAATCCGGTTCGCGCGTGCACCTTGCGAACATTGTTGTTCCGAAGGAAATTCTTACGCTTGAAGAAGAAATAGAAAAAATCAAGCTGGCGAAGAACCAAGTCGTCAAGAACCAGAATTTCGAAGAAGCCGCCCGATTGCGCGATCTCGAGAAGAAGCTGTTAAGCGACCTCGAAATCGCGAAACGCGAATGGGAATTAAAGGCTCAGGATACCGTCTATGAAGTAACTGAAGAGAACTGCTCCGAAGTAGTATCCATGATGACCGGCATACCCGTCAACAAGGTTGCCCAAAGCGAATCGGAAAAGCTTCTCAAGATGGACGAGGCATTGAAATCGGTGATCGTTGGGCAGGATGAAGCAATTGCCATGCTTACACGCGCAATACGTCGCACACGCGCGGGATTGAAAGACCCCAAACGCCCCATCGGGTCATTCATCTTCCTTGGACCTACCGGCGTGGGCAAAACTGAAATGGCAAAGGCGCTTGCCCGCTATTTGTTTGATTCGGAAGAATCTCTCATTAGAATTGATATGAGCGAATACATGGAGAAATTCTCCGTTTCGCGGCTCGTCGGCGCGCCTCCGGGGTACGTGGGCTATGAAGAAGGCGGACAGCTTACGGAGAAAGTTCGTCGGAAGCCATATTCTGTGGTGCTCCTTGATGAGATTGAAAAGGCACACCCGGACGTCTTCAACATTCTGCTCCAAGTGCTTGACGATGGAATCTTGACGGATAGTCTCGGTCGCCGTGTGGATTTCAAGAACACGATTTTGATTATGACATCCAACATCGGCTCACGCGATATCAAGACAACGGGCGGCTTCGGATTCGGGACTCAAACTTCCTCCGATAAATATTCCGCCATGAAGGGACACATTGAAGATGCATTGAAACGAGTATTCAATCCTGAGTTCCTGAATCGCGTTGACGATACGATCGTGTTCCACAACCTGGAGCGTGAGAATATTCTGCAAATTATTGATATTGGTTCTCAAGACCTTGTCAAGCGAATGGGCGCCATGGGTATTGCCATCGAATTGACAAAAGGCGCAAAGGAATTTTTGGCAGATAAAGGGTTTGACCCCGCATTTGGCGCAAGGCCCTTGCGCAGGGCGATCCAAAAATATGTGGAAGACCCGCTTGCTGAGGAGATTCTCAAAGGGACATTTGTCAACGGCAGTAAGGTGAAAGTGAAATTCAGCAAGAAAGCCGAGGAGTTGAAGTTCACTGACTCAACAAAAGATAAGGGCGGCGATGAGCTGAAAGAGCAAGA
>JACQBK010000015.1 GCA_016194505.1 Ignavibacteriales bacterium
CAGGCGATAATCAAATTGCCGCTGCAATCGCACACGTTGAAGGCGAGAAGCTGTTGAATGGGAATACCATGACAATCTCGCAGACCTATCGCGGGCTTGTCAGTGAGATCGGTTCAGATATTACCTCTTCAGACAATATCGCAAGGGCGCAAGAATTGGTTCTTGCACAATTAGAAAATCAAAGAAGCACCGTCTCCGGCGTATCCATAGATGAAGAAATGACCAACTTGATAAAATTTCAACGTTCGTTTGACGCCGCCGCGCGTATCGTTACAACAGCGAACGACATGTTTCAAACCATTTTAGACTTGGTGAGATAATGAGAGTAACCGAAAATAATATTGTTTCGTCATTGTTGTTAAATATCAACAGTAGTAGGGAGCAGATTACGAAGCTCCAAAGCCAGCTCGCATCCGGCAAGCGGGTGTTGAAGCCATCGGATGATCCGCAAGCGGCTGATTCCATTCTTCGATTACAGGCTGTTATTGACAGAAATGAGCAATATCTCAAAAATGTTGCCGATGGCCAAGCTGTTCTGGCGGAAACGTCAACGGTGCTAGACGGGTTCATGTCCATTATGCAGGATGTGAAGAGCGAACTCATCAACGCATCCAACGGTTCCCGCCAGGAAGCTCTGCCAGTTCAGGCTAACCGTCTTGACCAACTGCTCACACAGGCTGTGGAGATCGCCAATACGAAATTTAACGGTAAATATATTTTTGCAGGAACGAATACGCTTGAAGCACCCTTTGTGCTTGCCGCTGACCATTCTACGGTCACTGCCAACCCCAACGGCATAACAGGCAGCATCAACTACGACGTTGCGGAAGGCTCCACGCAAACGGTGAATATGGACGGGCAGGAAGCATTTCAAGGCGCACAGTTCTTTACCACTGTGATTCAATTACGGGATAAGCTTGCAAGCAGCCAGTTTCCGGCCATAGGAGATGTCGAATCAGTAACTGCTATTATCGATTACGTGCTTGGTAAAGCGAGTAAAGCAGGCTCAATTTCACAAGGGATGGATGCAATGCAAATACATCTTGATGAACAGCAAACCCAGCTTCGTGGCTTACTATCTATTGATCAGGATGCAGATGTTGCCCAAGCCGCGCTGCAACTCAAACAGAATGAACTCATGCTTGATGCTGCGTTGAATACGGGCGCTCGTATCCTTCCAAAATCCTTATTAGATTTTTTAAGATAATATGAAACGAACAATTGATATAGGAACTATCGGCGGACTTATGTTCGGTATCATGTCAATTTTCGGCTCGTTTATGCTGGAAGGCGGCGAGGTTGGTGCGTTGATGCTAGCCCCGGCAATGGTGATTGTTTTTGGCGGCACGTTTGCCACGGCGTTTATTGGAAATTCGATGGAAAGCATCAAAGACATCGGTAAAGTCTTTGGCACTTGTATGTTTCCGCCGAGGTATAATTCGGTTGGCGTTATAGATACACTGGTGAAGTGTTCCATACAGGCGCGAAAAGACGGCTTGCTCTCCTTAGAAAAGGAAATCAGCCGAACGGGCGACCCGTTCCTAAAAAAAATGCTGCAGTTAGTAATTGACGGAACCGATACTCATGTTCTGCACTCACTCGCGGAAACTGAGGTTACATATTTGAGCGAGCGAAATTTACGCGATGCTTCTATCTTTGTCAAAATGGGAGGATACTCTCCCACGATGGGCATCATTGGAACGGTGATGGGATTGATTGCGACGCTCGCCTCTGCCGGCGAAGACCCCAACGTGCTCATCCGGCATATAGCAAGTGCGTTTATTGCAACACTGTGGGGAGTCTTTATGGCAAACATCGTGTGGCTTCCGCTTGCCGATAAGCTTAAAACAGTGAATGCGCAAGAGCAACTATACCATGAAATGATTGTGGAGGGCATTATGGCTCTTCAGGCAGGAGAAGTTCCCTCGGTGATACGGGCGAAACTCAAGAGTATGTTATCAGAAGAACAGCAGAAAAGACTACTGTCATGAAGAAGAGATCTCGCCACGAAGAGTACGACAACCATGAACGATGGTTATTGACCTATGCAGATTTGATCACGTTGCTGTTGGGGCTATTTGTGATTCTTTACGCTATGTCGAAGGTTGATGCAGGGAAATATGCGGAGATGATTTCCGCGTTGAGCGGAGTGTTCGGAGGACCAAAGCCAAGTGTCGTTACAGGCAATGCGGGCGTTGTCAACACTCCTGCAGCAATGCTGCGATCAGAACGCGAGCATATCGAGGAGGAACTGAAGCGAGCGCTTCAGCTCAATCTACCAAAGGGTCTCGTTACCATAACCAATGACGAGCGCGGCGTCACTGTTCATATTCTTGAGGAGATGTTGTTCGCTTCCGGCAGTGCAGAGTTTAAGTTAAGCTCCTTTGCCGTGCTCGATTCGCTGGCGGGAGTTTTAAAAAAGCTGGACAACGATCTTCGCGTCGAGGGTCATACGGATGATATGCCGATCCATACGCCGCTGTTTCCATCAAACTGGCATTTGTCCGTTACCAGATCTATGAACGCCGTGTACTATTTAATTGAGAAACATCGCATTGACCCCGAACGTGTGTCGGTGGTCGGGTATTCGGAGTACAAGCCGCTTGTTCCCAACACGTCGGCCGAAAACCGGGCTCGAAACCGCAGGGTTGATATCGTTATTATAACCGGAAGCACGCACGACAAGAAGGTATCCAAGAATGGACAGAACGCCCGAGTCCAGTCAACTATGTAAGGAGAGAGAGCGTCATGAAATTTACTAACTGGCAATTTGGAGAATTGGAAGTGGAAGAACAGTATGTCCTTTACTTTCCGGAGGGGATCATCGGGTTCGGGGGCAGCAGGAAATTCCTCATTGTGCACGATGAGGACTCGGAGCCGTTCCGGTGGCTGGTTTCGCTTGAAGATGCCGAATTGAGCTTCCCGCTTCTTGACCCGGCGCTGTTAATCCCCGACTATGGCAAAAAAATTGCAGCAAAAGGGGAATCAACTATATTCGTCATTGCGACATTAAATGAGAAAGTCGAAAAATCAACTTTGAATCTCCGGAGCCCCATTCTCATTGATAAAACAGGCACGGGAAGGCAAGTAGTGTTGGAGGACGACTCGCTGCAATTGCAGTTTCCCCTTATCCCTACCGCTACAGTAGAGCAGGAGAGGTAAGCATGCTCATCCTAAGTCGAAAGATTGATGAGGTGATTATCATTGGCGATGCCGTTCGCATCAAAGTGCTGGCTGTGCATGATGGTCAGGTGAAGCTAGGCATTGATGCTCCAAAAGATGTGAAAATTTTTCGAGCGGAAGTGTATGAACAAATTCAACGTCAGAACGCACAAGCGATGAAGACGAGCAAAAGCGCCGCTCAGAAAGCCGCAGGGGTGCTGAAGAAAACGCATCTCAAGGGTAAAGATAACTAAAGTCACTTGAAAAATAGAAACAGTTGTCGTTGCGAGGATTGTAGCGATGAAGCAATTCCTTCAATCAGAGCGAAGACGAGATTTGTAATTTTTTCAGATGTCTCAAATAATTACTGTTCAACGTCGTAGGGCACTAAAATTCCGTAGGTGAAGCAGGCATGTTTGTTCTCATAGGAGTTGGAGTTGTCATAGTAGGTGTTTTGGGGGGGTATATGCTCCATGGCGGGTCTCTGGGCGTTTTGCTCCAATGGAGTGAGTTTATGATTATTGGAGGCGCTGGGATCGGCTCATTGTTGGTGGGAACGCCGCCTCGCGTGCTGAAACAAATGATCGGAGGCTTTCAATCTCTGATAAAAGGAGAAAAGTACACGAAGGAGGAATATGTCAATTTGCTCAAGACCTTATTTGAGTTATTTCATCTTGCCACGCGTGAAGGTCTCATCAATGTTGAGCAGCATATTGAGAAGCCCGAGCAAAGTTCCATTTTTAAAAAGAATGAGTTTTTTTTGAGTGACCATGAAAGCATTGAATATTTGTGCGACACGATGAAGGTGATGATTACCGGCGGCGTTCCTCCGCACGATGTCGAAGCGTTGCTGGATGCCGACCTCGAAACGCATCACGTTGAAGGAGCTGCAGTTCCATCGCTTATTCAAAAACTCGGCGACGCGTTGCCGGGGTTAGGGATTGTGGCGGCAGTACTTGGCATTGTCATTACCATGCAGGCTATTAACGGTCCGCCGGAGGAAATTGGTCAAAAAGTCGCCGCCGCATTGGTAGGAACATTTCTCGGTGTGTTGCTCTCCTACGGGTTTGTCCAGCCGATTGCCACTCATTTGGAGTTGCTTCACCAATCTCAAGCGCGCTATCTCGAGTGTATTAAAGCAGGCATCGTGGCGTATGCAAAGGGCAATGCACCTATTATGGCTGTAGAGTTTTCGCGCCGCGTTATTTTCAGCGACATAAGACCATCGTTTGAGGAAGTTGAAAAAGCCGTGAAAAGTGCACGATCATCATAAGGAATACTGAAACTATCTTATACCCGTGTTATGCCGCCTGCATTGGGCAAGCTTGATTTAAGCGGGCATCCGGAATCCGGACTTTTGATAAAAGCATTGAGAAACGACATTCTATATTTTGATACAGCTTGCAGAATAATTCTATGAAACAATTAACGGCAGAGCCGATTATACGCATTGTAAAGAAGAAAAGGTCCCACAGTGGGGGTCATGGGGGCGCATGGAAAGTGGCGTATGCGGATTTTGTTACTGCCATGATGGCGCTGTTCATCGTGCTCTGGATTGTAGGACAAAACAAAAATATAAAAGACAGTGTTGCATCGTATTTCCGCGATCCGAAAGCTTTTTCTGAGATGACAAAGGGAAGCGGGCTTTTATTGGGAGGCACTTTGCAGGCGCCGCGACCCGCAGAGAGCGAGGCAGCGAAAAAATTAGAGGAAAAAAAACTCTCTGAGATGGGCGAAGCGATTAAAAACGAATTGAAAAAAAATCCCGATGTTACAAAGCTCATTAACCAAATTAAAATAGAAATTGTCAACGAAGGCTTGCGGATCGAATTGCTCGAATCCTCGGAATCGTATTTTTTCGATATTGGAACTGCCGTGCTGAAACGGGAAGCTATTAAAGTGCTCTCAACCATTGCGCAGGAAGTCGGCAAGCTTCCTAATAAGGTAATTGTCGAAGGGCATACGGATAGCCGGCAGTATTCAAATTCCAACGGCTACACTAACTTTGAGCTAAGCGCGGATCGGGCAAACAGTGCTCGCAGGGTGCTCATAACCAACGGTGTCCGTGGAAACCAAATTACCGAGGTCCGCGGTTACGCAGATTCGAAATTAAAAAACAAAGAAAACCCACTTGATGCTGCTAATCGCCGCACCAGTATTATTATTCAATTTGAAGGTCAATCCGAAGATGGAACAGCGAGCAACGCTTCTGTTGGTAGATGACGATACAGCGTTACTATCAGTGTTGGCAAAGACGATAGAAGAAACAGGACTCTACGAAGTGTTAACCGCTTCTGATGGAGCCGAAGCTCTTGCGATAGCAGAGGAGCATCTTCCTGCCGTTATTGTCAGTGATTATTACATGCCTGTTATGGATGGATTTGAGTTGTGCGAGGCTATCAAGAAGCATCCTGTGCTTCACGATACAATGTTCATGCTCTTGACTTCCGCATCCGAGATTGAAATTAAGGTTAAAGGATTTTCTTCCGGAACTGATGATTACCTGACAAAACCGTTTCTTGCTGAGGAGCTGATTTCTAGAATTCAAGCGCTCATGCGCTTAAAAAATCTGCACGATGAGCTGAAGGAAGATAAGTTCCAACTTGCCCGCTTGAATGAGCAATTGGAAGAATCCTTCATAGGAGTGGTCAGTGTTTTGACGGATTTGATGGAACTGAAAGTTCCGAACGCCTCAATGCGAGGTAAACGGGCGGCGGAGATCGCTCAATGGATTGGCAAGCGGCTGGAATGCAACGAAAAAGAAATAAAACAGCTTGAGATTACGGCAAGACTCCATGAGATAGGGAAAATCCGTCTTTCCGATGGGTCTCTTCGAAAAAAAGAACAAGAGCTTACGGCGGCGGAGCACGACGCCTTGAGTCGATTTCCCGTGTACGGTGAATTGATTATCAAAACCGTGCCGAATTTCAAAGAAGAGGCGAAAATTATCCGCCATCAAATGGAAAACTATGACGGTACGGGATCGCCTGATAAATTGATGAAAGACGAGATTCCTGTTTTTTCCCGCATCATTCGGGCAATCAATATCTTGGAGCAGTCCATTGCGCGAGGCGTAACAATGAACAGCGAGCTTATCGAAGAACTTCACAAGGCAAGAGGCACCCAGCTTGACCCGCGCATTGCTCAACTGGTTGAAGAATATGTGCGCGTCGTGGATAACCCCTCCTGGCTGGAAAACAAACGGCAAATTACCATCTACGAACTGATGGATGGAATGGTCATTGCCACGGATTTGTGCACCGGCAATGGCGTGAAGCTCCTTTCTAAAGACACAAAAATTTCGTCCTCTATCGTTGACCGGATTATTGCCCACCACCAAGTTGACCCGATTGTCAACCTGATATACGTCTATCTATGATGTAATTTTCATCGTAAGAGCGTATTTGTAGGGGCGTTCTCCCGAAGGGATCCCTTCGGGAAATTGAACGCTCCTACGCTCATTTAAATGAATGCCTTTACCAGTATTGTAGGGCGAGCTTTTCCAAAGGAATCCCTTCGGGACAGCTCGCCAAAATGGGTCAGCGAACTAAAGTTCGCTCTACGCACAAGGTTTTGAACCGTTGGGAGATTGTATGATATTTTTGAGATAGGTTCTAGTTTTATACAGTTCTTAATTTTAAGAAAATTGATTTTAAGAAGAATTCTCTCTTAATTGCCCCCACACGTACGGAGGTAGCCAATCGGCTAAACAAGGAGAACCCTCGACTTTTGTATCTCCTGCTCGGGATTGCCGCGCTACTTTTTCCATTATCATTCGTTTATACTAAGTCTGCTTTCTTCAAATTCAAATCACTGTTATTTCACTATACTAAGTAGGAGGAATCACCAATGAAGCGTCTTTTTGGTTTCATCATCATTGGCGTACTGGTTATCCAATGTTCCTTTGCCCAAATCGCAACGGAAAAAATTGATACGGTTGCCATCAATAAAATTAAAGATGAGGGAATGGATCGCTCACAAGTGATGGAGATTCTCAGTTATCTTACCGATGTCTATGGACCGCGGTTAACGGGTTCGCCCGAGTACAAGCAAGCCGCCGAGTGGGCAAAGCAAAAGCTTGCATCGTGGGGATTACAAAACGCCTATTTTGACAAATGGGGTCCGTTCGGAAAAGGGTGGTCTCTGAAACGGTTCTCCGCCAGCGTTCTTGAGCCGATGGCGTTTCCGGTCATTGCATATCCAAAAGCGTGGACACCGGGACTCAAAGGCACCGTGCGCGGAAATGTTGTGTATCTTGACGCGAAAAACGAAGCGGATTTAGAAAAATATAAAGGCAAAATAAAGGGTGCGTTCGTGCTCGTTAACGATCCGCGCGAAATCAAAGCTCATCTCGATCCCGAAGGGAAACGTCTTACGGATGCCGAGCTCTTGAAGCTTGCCAACGCAGGCTTGCCGGTTCAGCCGCAACGGCGAGGCGGTCCGAATCCTGATTCCGCTGCGATTGCCAATTTTTTGCGCGGCAATCAACTCGTTGGTAAAAAATTAGAATTTTGTTTGAAGGAAGGAGCCGCAGTTGCGATTGATGGCGGACGAGGAGACGGAGGGATGATTTTTGTTCAGGGCGCGACGGTTCCACAGCCTGCCAATGTGCCGTTCGGGCAACGTGTCGGCGCGTACGATGAGAAAGCCCCGGCTATCGTTCCACAGGTGACAGTTGCTGGAGAGCATTATAACCGCATGGTGCGCGCAATTCAAAAAGGTCAGAAACTAAAAATGGAAATGAACCTTGAAGTGGAATTCACCAAGCCGGATTCCGCCTTCAATATCATCGCGGAAATTCCCGGCACCGATCTCAAAGATGAAGTGGTAATGATCGGCGGCCATTTCGATTCGTGGCATGCGGGCACCGGCGCAACGGATGATGCGACGGGTTCCGCCGCTTGTATGGAAGCCGTACGCATTATCAAAACCTTAGGACTTCAGCCGCGCAGAACAATTCGCATAGGCCTTTGGGCTGGCGAAGAACAAGGCTTGCTTGGCTCGCGTGCCTACGTGAAAAAACATTTTGGCGAGAGGGAAGGCGGTATTATGACATTCATGGGTGGCGGTGGAAATCTTGTTACAAAAGCCGAACATGCAAAACTTTCCGTATATTTTAATCATGACAACGGAACAGGCAAATTCCGTGGCGTTTACATGCAAGGCAACGAAGCCGTTCGCTCGATCTTCCAAGCATGGCTTGCGCCGTTCGCTTCGATGGGCGCTTCAACCTTGACGCTTTCCAACACAGGCGGAACGGATCACCTTGCGTACGATGCGGTTGGGTTGCCGGGATTTCAGTTTATCCAAGACCCGGTTGAATACGACACGCGCACCCATCACTCCAATATGGATGTGTACGACCGTGTGCAAGAAGACGATATGAAGCAAGCCTCCGTTATTATGGCGGCGTTCGCTTACAATGCGGCAATGCGCGATGCGATGTTCCCCCGCAAGCCAATGCCGGCTCCCCGACCGCCAAGCGCTCCGGGCGGCAATTAATTTACAGAACAGAACATAAGGTGTATGGAAAAGCCGTTCCTACTTGTCGGGACGGCTTTTTTGTTAGAAGCCATCTCAAGAATGATTTACTAACGACGTTTTGAAGATGGTTTGCGCCAGAGGCGCACTCGTGCGCCACGCTGTTTGGTGCATCCCTGCCTGCGGCAGGCAGGCGCCTTTGGCGGAGAAACCCACCAATTGTTCTAGCTTGTGCCCACGTCCTGTCCCGCGATGCGGTTCCGTTTTTCGGGATCCCGTACAGCGAGACAGGCATGCTCAATGAACGGAATCCAAAAAGCGGGAGATGCTGAAAAGCGCAAAGGACGTGGTTATGATTCTGGACTTGGGAGTCCCCTCATAACCCCGACCTTTGCGCTTTTCAGCATCCCGTAAAACGGGATAGGTCGGGGAACATCAAAAGTAATCGAGGGTTTCAGCCCTGATTGTAGTTTTTGAGACAGCTTCTAAAGAATATTGATTGCCTCCGAAGGAGTCCCTTTGGGATAAGGACAACAAGAAATTTTTTCGTATTATCTTTTACAATCTTCGTGTCCTTCGTGGAAAAACTAATATGAACTTACGGAAAAGCCCGTTATTTTGGGTCGCCATCTTTGCAATTGCCTTCGCTTTTGTGGAGTCTTCCGTTGTAGTGTATTTGCGTGCGCTCTATTATCCACAGGGATTTTCGCTTCCCCTCAAGATTATAAGCCGTCATCATATTTATATTGAGCTTGCCCGCGAATTTTCTACAATTATGATGTTGGTTGCCGTTGGAGCGCTTGCAGGAGCAACGCGCTGGCAGAAGTTCAGTTATTTTATGATTGCCTTCGGTGTGTGGGATATTTTTTTTTACGTCTGGCTAAAAGTATGTATCAACTGGCCCGCCTCGCTATTGGATTGGGATATTTTGTTTCTCCTGCCCGTGCCGTGGATTGGTCCGGTTCTTGCGCCGGTGCTGATTTCCGTATTGATGATTATTGGGGGAGTGTTCATTATTAAAAAGGAAGCGGAAGAAGGGAAGTTTCATCCGACCAAATTAGTATGGTTTCTCACCATACTTGGCACAGCTATCATTCTTTATTCGTTTACGTCTGATTTTCGCGCAACACTGAAGCTCCAGCTTCCAAACCCATATCACTATGAGCTGTTGGCAATCGGATTAGGCTTTTATCTCGCGGGGATGGCGGCTGCGTTTAGGAAACAACAGAGATGAATGTTACAGATTTGTTTTGTAGATTCGATCAAAACTATTTAAGGAGAGGCGAATGAAAACCTATGAGATCAGCTATAAACTCTATTACGGCGAAACAAGCGATGTAGCAACGGAACACATTCAGGCGAAAAATCGTCTTGAAGCGTTACGCACATTTGCCCAACATAGAGAATTAAGAAGAAGGAAATTTACGAACCTCGCCAACTGGAAATGGGAAGAAGGCGTTTGGCAGGCGGCGTTTAAATACGTTAAAGAAGTTCAGGTGAGACCCTGTCCGCATTGCAACGGCACAGGTGAAATGAGTACGTGAATTTTGTTACTTTGTTTTGTAGATTACATACGATGAAAGTGAAATCTCCCCCAAAAGCCCGTTCCAAATTTCGAGTTAAAGAATCCGAGACTTCTTATGTCTCCGCAGATTTATTGACGATTGAAGAAGCCGCAAATGCAGTCGGTAAAACACCTGCAAACATTCGATATTACCTTCAATACAACAGGATAGGGAAATATAATCCCGAAGGTAAGCGGATTGTTAAAGCCTTAAACGGCGAATTAAGAGTTTCACTCTCCGAAATCAAAGCATTCCTTGCGCTTATTAAAAAAGGGATTGAAAAACATCACCATGCAGGATTGCATTCTGAGCTTGGTTTTTATCATTTAGCAGAACGGGAGCGCACCAAGCATGTTCATCGTCTCCATCCATACCTTGGAAAATTCATTCCACAACTTGTCGAATGGTTTCTGAAACAATATTTTAAACAGGGAGATTGGGTCCTCGACCCGTTTATGGGCAGCGGGACAACGTTGGTTGTCGGTAATGAGCTAAAAATGAATACAGTTGGGATAGATGTTTCAGAGTTTAACTGTAGAATCGCTCAAGTCAAAACTCAACAATACGATGTTGAAAAAGTCCGATTTGAAATTCTCGATGCTGATAAAAGAATTACATTATTCAGCAAACGATTGCTTAAAACTGATGACGCACCGCTTTTTCCTGACCGTGAGTTCAAAAAATTAGAAGAGAGGCTTTTAAGCGGCTGTAAAAGTGAATATCTCAAAACTTGGTTTGCGCCTAGAGCATTACTGGAAATGCTCTATTATCGTGAGTTGATCAATAAAGGCAAGTACCAATATAAAGACTTACTGCGAGTTTTATTGAGCCGGGCAGTACGTTCTTCCCGTCTTATTCCCCATAACGATCTCGCAACCCCCAAAGTCCCTCTACCAGTAGGAAAAGAATATTGGTGTCAAAAACACAATCGCATGTGCAAGCCGATAGATAATTGTGTGTCAAAAATTCATGCCTATAGCGAAGATACAGTGCGACGAATTGAAGAATTTGATAAATTGAAGTCGGATAAAAAAATCACCATCCTTCAAGGAGATTCCCGGAGAATCAATCTTGGGAAAGAGCTGTCCAGTGTAAAACTCGATGGCATTTTTACCTCTCCCCCGTATGTTGGACAAATTGATTATCATGACCAACATATTTATGCGTATGAGCTTTTTGGGATCAAAAAGAACGATAAACTTGAGATAGGTCCCAAATCAATGGGAAAATCTCTCAAAGCCCGGCAAGACTATGTGGATGGCATTTCAAAAGTCTTTCAAAATGTGCTTCCTTTTCTGAAAAAAGACGCCAATATTTTTATCGTAGCAAACGACCGTTTAAAGCTTTATCCTGAAATAGCGCAACGAAGCGGACTTAAAATTGTCGAAGAGTTTCATCGCGCGGTCACTAAGCGCACCGAAAAAGGGGACAATCCTTATCAAGAAACTATTTTTTGGATGAAGAAGAAAGACTAAGATGTCACTCACCCCACAACAAAAGGCACAAGTTGCTGAAGTATTAAAGAAAAGCTTACGCAATGCTCTTGCAAAGTATAATCCTGAACCTCACAGCATGCCTTTTCACACGAGGCTTCTAGGGACAAGCCGCGTTGCTTTACACGGTTTTATTCATTCCCTCTATACAAATTTTGGCACAACGATATTTGAGCCTGTTGCGGTTGAGATTGGTTCGACTCGTTTTAAGCGTGCCGAGAAGCAGGTAAGTGCTGGTGATGAAATTAGTATAGCAGCGCAAAAGGTAATTCAAAATATAATGAATCAATTGTTAACAGCCGAAACTTCACCAGATAAGAAAAAAGAATTGGAAGCCATCAAAAAGGTTTGTCGAAAAGGTAAAATGGCAAAGGTTAAGTTGACCAAAGTGGACCTGTTTCTTGAAAAGAAAAATGGTGAGGTTTTTTTGATTGACTTGAAAACGGCTAAACCTAATGCTGGCGGATTTAAGGAATTTAAACGCACCATACTTGAATGGGCGGCGACTTACTTGGCAGTGCATCCAACGACGCCAATACATACAATTATAGGGATTCCGTACAATCCCTACGATCCTCAACCTTATGCTCGTTGGACTGCAAAAGGGATGATGGATTTGGATTCAGAGTTATTGGTTGGTGAACAACTATGGGATTTTCTAGGTGGGGAGGGAACCTATTTGCAACTGTTAGATATTTTTGAAAAAGTTGGTATTGAATTGCGTCCAGAGATTGATAAAAGGTTTGAAAAGCTTAATCAATAATTACAATTTTTCACCCCACCTCTCCCACACCCTCACC
>JACQBK010000070.1 GCA_016194505.1 Ignavibacteriales bacterium
CGCTCCCCACCTGTGACAACATCGCCTGCGAAGAAAATAAAATCCGGCTGTAGCGCATTGACGCGATTCACATAATTCTCCAACACGCGTTCGGTTGTTCTCCCGTCACCCTGCACATCGGATATTTGAGCAATCCGGATACCATCAAGCGATGAGAAATCGGAAGGAAGCTTTATCTCGCGTTCAACAACACGGACAGTCCACGTGTCTTTGAAAATAACGACGCCGGAATACACACAAATAAAAAGGAGCGAAGCGATGGTGACAATCGCTCCTCTCCTTTTATTTTCTTCCGATTTCTTTACAAAAAAACGAAACGCAAATCTTATTGCATCAAGTACTACAAAAATTAAAAACAACTGTACTGCAATAACAAGCGCGATCCAAAATGGATAAACGAAAAAAACGTCTATCAGAACATTATCGCCTGAAAACGCAACACCGACCGATCGCCCCAATATCAGATATCCAAATAAAAATACGACGGGGAGAAGATTGCATACAATGCAAATTGTCGTAATAACCGAGCGAACAAACTTTCGATCCCATTTTTTTAGCTCAACAAGAGCATGGAGTATTTTCTTCCCCACGTAAAAATAAACCGCGATAAGGGGAGTGAAAATAATCAGCGTGAACGAGAGTATCCAGGGCATTCAGCTTATTTCTTTGGCTTCGGCTCACTCTTAAATAGATACGCGCAGTCTATTAAGCGGCTTTGCTTTTCGCCTGTGTTGATCGCGTAGCGGCTTCCTGACCAAATAGCTGCGCCGCCGTATTCTCCCTTTTTACTGATGGCATAAAAGTTCACGTTGAACTTCGGCCACCCTTGGTCATTCAATAAACGACGCTCTTTTGTATGGCTTGCAATGCGCTCGCATGCCATGAGGCAAGCTTGTTCCGGCGATTTTCCCTGTCGCATATATTCTACAATCATAACGCTGCTGCACGAAAGAAGGTTCGCCTCGCCGCGTCCGGTGGAGCCTGCCGCACCGACCTCGTTATCAACATACAAACCAGCGCCAAGAATAGGTGAGTCCCCCACCCTGCCCGGGATCTTAAACGCCAAGCCGCTCGTCGTCGTCACTCCCGAGATATTTCCCTTCAAATCAATCGCATCGCAGTTAATTGTTCCATGGTTACGCAGATACGATTTCAGCCCTTCACCAATATCTTTGGACTCGATATCATGAGGCGGCAACCAATCGTCTTCCGTGCTAAGATTTTCTTTCCATTTGAGCCAAATTTCGCGCGATGATTCGGTCAATAAATTTTCTTCTTGAAATCCATGCGCTTTGGCGAATTTAAGTGCGCCTTCCCCTACGATCAATATGTGATCGCTTCGGTCCATGACCATTTTAGCAACTTTCGATGGGTTCTTTATACTACGAATAGACGCAACCGCCCCACCTCTGCACGATGGACCATGCATCACAGAAGAATCCAACTCGACAACGCCTTCTTCATTCGGAAGGCCTGCGTATCCAACGCTATTATCATTAGGATCGTCTTCTACAATGTTGACTCCAGCGATCACCGCGTCCAAGGCATCAGCTCCTTGTTGGATCATTTCCATTGCTTTAGCGGTTGCCATTAAACCATTGGCACTAGAAATGACCACCGGCTTCACTGCAGTTTTTGTTTGCGCCTGTAGTTGACCCAATGCGCCAAGCTTATCGCCAACTAATGCCGTAACGCCTGCGGCTGTCGCTGTTTTGAGAAAATCTCTGCGTTTAATCGAAATGTCCATAATGATTCCTCTTAAGAATTTGAAGGTTAGTGGGTTGTTTTCAATTTATCATGAATGCCGCCAAATACTTTTTCAGAAGGTAAATATTTTTTTTGAATTTTTGCTACAACCGTATAATTAGGATCAACGACTTGTGCAACATCAACTTCTCCAACTTGCGATACTAACTCGTAAGCATCAAGCACATCCATTTTATATTCATCGGCTATCCAAAGTACTAATTCTTTATTTGCGATGCGAAACGCGTCTTCCAGCGGACGGTAACATCCGACCGTCATCAAATAATTATCTTGTTCAATTCTGGGCCAACTGATGGATTTGCCTTTAATAACGTCCACTTTAATTTTTACGTTTAAAGCCGCTTCGACCGCCGTGCCAATGATTTCGCCCTCTCCTTGTGCAAGGTGTCCGTCGCCAAATTCTAATAGTCCTCCTTCAACATTTACCGGCAGATATACCGTTGCCCCTTTTTTGACTTGGTATACATCCATATTGCCGCCGTAGGCTTCGGGTGTTACAGTCCATCGCACTTCCCCTCGCTGCGGCGCAGTGGCAATGCAACCCAGAAAGGGATTCATCGGTATTTCAAGTTTATGCTTACCCAACATTGTGCTCACTGTCCATCGTTGTTTATCAACCGAGTACCACCAGACTTTTTCAGGAAGCATAGGATTCAGCAACGCAGTATATTCCGTGCCGGTCAACGCCCCAAATCCGGGATAATTGCTGCTAATGCCATGATCAGTTGCCGGCTGAAGGTCAATAATATGTACCGCAAGAATATCTCCCGGCTGTGCGCCTTCAATATAGAAGGGACCGGTCTGGGGATTATCTTTTCCAATCGGCGAAACCTGTGAAGGCATGTCAGTTGGTTTCTTGACGGCTCCATAGAAACAATCCTCCGTCCAAGTTTCCAAAATTGTTCCCGGTTTCAACTTCATCACGGGAGGATGACCGCCAAACGTGAACTTAAGCTCTTCCGGCTTGGGAATATATTTGACGGTTTGCCCAAATGAAAGGCTTACACAAAAGAAAATTGTAAGACGATATTTAGTCATAGTTCCTCCAATATCAATGGGAATATTCATTCAGCAGAAAAGCCTGAAGCTCTTGAAATGAAGAAAAAATCTTTGTTGTACATCCTAATATCCAGCCTGGAATAGTATGGTGCCGCATTCGCGTTACCATATAGACGGGTTTATGAAAAAACTTTGCAATGGTCAATTCCCCTTTGGTCCCGGCGCCCTTCTGAGCGCTGGCATCCCAATAGCAGATAACGTAATCGGACCGACGGGCGATTTCTTTACTATCGAGGTCAACGATGGATCGTACGATGGCGGTGAACTTCGTGGTGTCGTCGAATTTTAATTTTCGAAAGTCTCCCTTTGGGAATTTCTTAGCAAGGAATTTTCGACTCTCGGTATTCGGATTAAAAACTGAGTGGTTGAGGTCTTCTTTGACCCAAAGCTCCATTTCGGAGCGCCAATCGACGCCTTCTTTTTTGGCAAACTCCATTCCACCGGACAGATATGTTCGAAGTCTTCTACGCTTCACAAGCCCTCCTTAAAAAGGTCGCTGTATGCATTAATTCGATGTTCAAGCCTTCCCGTTGCATCCCATGGTTTATTTGCACGATGCAACCAGGATTACCAGTGACAATGATATCAGGTGAGATCTTCTTAACATTATTGACCTTGCGTTCCAGCAATTTTAACGCATCGTCATAATGCGTGATATTGTAGATGCCGGCGCTTCCACAACACCATGTTGATTCTTCCAACTCTGTATAAACGATTCCCGGAATTGATTTAATCAACTGGCGCGGCTGTTGAGTGATTTTCTGCGTGTGAGCAAGATGGCAGGCATCATGATAGGTCACGATCTTTCCTAATAGAGATTCGCGTCCACGAGATATGGGATATGGGATATGCGTATCAACATTTCTACTGTGCGAGGGCTTAAATCCTATTTCAACGAGAAACTCCGTAATGTCTTTCACCTTTGCAGAAAGCGCTTTCGCTTTTGCCGCATAGTGTTCTTCGTGCTCAAGAACGTGAGCGTATTCCTTCATAAATGCCCCGCAACCAGCGGAGTTCATGATGATAGCATCAAGTTTTTCATTTCCAAACACTTCGATATTATGGCGCGCCAAAGCGCGGGCTGTTTCAAGATCGCCATTGTGCGCTTGGAGCGATCCACAACATCGTTGTTGTTTTGGAATGATAATTTCACAGTCATGATGAAGAAGCAACTGAATGGTATCGAGATTCACATCCGCAAACGCAACATCCATAATACAGCCGGTGAGAAATCCCACACGATATTGGGGAACTCCTTTTGGTCGTATCACTTCCGGCAAAAGCCCTGTTGAGAATTGCTTAGAGATAGTCGGAGTAAGAGGTTGGATGTTATGAAGCCTCTTCGAAAAAATCCTAAAGAACCCAACCTTCTCGACAAGCCATTTCAATCCGGCTGTTTCGTATAATCTCAATCCACGCGCTAGTACACGGAGTCTCCATGGTTGAAGAAACGTCCAACTCAAAAAAACTTTTTTTATTATTTTGATAAACCAACGTTCATATCCTTGTTGATGGATTTGCACTCTTGCCGCTTCCACAAGCGCACCGTATTTAACTCCAGCCGGACAGGCTGTCTCGCACGCCTGGCAGTCGAGGCAAAATTCCATTTCATGGATAAATCCATTTGTTATTGGCAGGTCGCCGTCAGCGACGGCTTTGATAAGCTTAATGCGGCCGCGAGGGGATGATTTTTCTAAACCGGTCAGTGAGTATGTCGGGCACGTCGGAAGGCATAAGCCGCAATGCATGCAATTGATAATAAACTCATAATTCGGGATATCAATTCCCTTAAATGCTGAATTACTATGTGTTGGCGTGGTTGTCATTCAACGAAATTTTTTAAATGGAAAGACGAACACCAATCCGGCTATAAAGCCGCCTATATGCGCCCACCAGGCAACTCCGCCCATTCCTGCCGTTTCATAGCCGAGAGAAATAAGTCCGTTGAAGAATTGCATCACAAACCAAAATCCCAAGACAACTAATGCAGGCAATTCGGTAAACTGAAGAAAAATAAAAATCGGAATTAACGTAAGCACGCGAGCTCTAGGAAACATCAGCAAATACGCTCCCAACACGCCTGAAATCGCGCCGCTTGCGCCAATCGCCGGAATTGTGGAGTGCGGGTCAATGATTATATGCGCCGTCCAGGCGGCGACACCACACAGCAAATAAAAAATAAAATAGCGAGCGGGACCCAATTTATCTTCAACATTATCTCCAAAAACCCAAAGATAGAGCATATTGCCACCGAGATGAAGCCAGCCACCATGGAGAAACATCGAGCTGAACACTGAAAAGATTATCGTGGGGCTTATGTGGAAAGCATTAAAAGAAGTAACGACAGCATCAGGCACAACGCCAAACTTATACAGAAACCCCTCAAGACCCCGACCCAGAGAGACCTGATATAAAAACACGGCAACGTTTAGAATAATAATTGCAATGTTGACAAACGGTACTCTTCGGGTCGGGTTCCTATCCTTGAGTGGTATCATTACAAGCTATTTACTTCAAAAGATGTTTCTTGAAGAATGCTATTGCCAATGTATGCGCGTCTGCAGTTGTTTCTTTATCATAACGCGGATTGCTGGGGTTAGCAAACGCATGCTCGGCGTCGTACATTTTCACCGTAATTTTCTTTTTTGCGTTTTTCATTGCCGTTTCAA
Organism: Ignavibacteriales bacterium; assembly: GCA_016194505.1. Classification (GTDB taxonomy): domain Bacteria; phylum Bacteroidota; class Ignavibacteria; order UBA10030; family UBA10030; genus JACQBK01. Next base: position 5,496 of record JACQBK010000070.1, read on the forward strand.
ACGTTTGCACGATCTCTGGTGTGATGCCTCGGTCTTTTTTGGCAAAGAGGCCAAGTACGGGTGCATTCAGCGTTTTCAATTTTCCCGGATCTTTCTCTGGCATGCCGTAATACATCACACAAGCAACACCCTGTTTACCTGCCAGTAAAGAGCTTTGGAGCGACCAACCGCCTCCAAAACACCATCCAATCGTCCCTATTTTCGACTTCGGACCGACATACTCCAGTGCGCCTTTGATGATCGCACGACCTCGTTCTTCTTTCATCCCGCTCATATATTTTGCAGCATCTTCGCGGGTTGTCGCTACATTACCATCATACAAATCCAACGCAAGGACATTGACATTCCCTAATTCTTCCTGGAGCTTTTCCGCCTCTTGTTGAATGTAATCATTCAATCCCCACCACTCGTGCACCATAAGAATATATTTATCCGTCGCTTTTGCCGCCTTGACTTCAAAGGCACGACCGTCAGTTCCATCGCTGGTTTTGAAGGTGATAGACTTTCCTCTTTCAGCGACAAACGTAAACGGTTCAGGCTCCAAGTGCAAAGCCCTGAAGCCTTCGTTCTTTGCAAGCATCGCAAACTGCGCTGTTGCGGGTATATCGCAACACGATTTTGCCGCCTGCGCAAAAGCAACAACCGGCAAGAACAACATCACAACCAATAACTTCCTCATACACATCTCTCCTCTTAGTTAACCTTCCAAAGGTTCCCGCCACCATGCCTGCGGCAGGCATGAACGCGGGCAAGTTTCACCTTCGGAAGGTTTTCCCTTTGAACTGATTTATGTAAAAGCGCCCATTTCTAAAAACTTTTTTACTTGCTCTTGATTCTTTGGCATCGGTCCTTCACAACGAGGCTTCAATGAGAAAATTTTGCCGGGATTGAGAATTCCATTCGGGTCGAGCGATTGCTTGATGCGTCTCATCATGTCTATCGCCACATCGCCCGCCGATTTTTCCAAAAACCTCATCTTTGCCAAACCAACACCATGTTCCCCCGTGATAGTTCCTCCCATTTTGACTGCTTCCGTAAAGATTTCGTCAAATGCCTTTTCAGCACGATGGATTTCGGCAGTATCTCTTTCATCCGTTAAACATGTAGGGTGCAAGTTTCCATCCCCTGCATGACCAAAGTTACCGAACGTCAAGTTATACTTGCTTGCTATGCTTTCGATCCGTTCGAGCATGGGAGCGACTTCGCTACGGGGAACGGTTGCATCTTCTAATATCGTTGTTGGCCTCACTCTTGCCAGTGCAGAAAAAGCCGCCTTACGCGCCGTGCGAAGCTTTAGCGCCTCTTGGGCATTTGCCGCCACTCTCACTTCCCGTGCATTATGTTTCTTGCAAAGCTCGATGATTTTCGCCGCATCTTCTTCAACGACGGAAGGTCTGCCGTCAACTTCAATCAAGAGCAGTGACTGTATCGTTGTAGGCAATCCTAAATGTGCATAATCCTCGACGCATTTGATCGTTGTATTATCAAGAAACTCCAGAGCGGCGGGAGTAATTTTTGATGCGATAATGTCAGATACCGTTTCGGCGGAATCGCTTAGCTTGTCGTAAAACACAAGCATGGTCTTGCTTGCCTCAGGCTTCGGTATCAGCTTTAATAAAACGCGTGTGATAACTCCAAGCGTTCCCTCCGAGCCGACGAGCCAATCCTTCAGGTTGTAACCTGCAACATCCTTGACAGATTTTCCACCGGTCATGACGATATCGCCGTTCGGCAACACTACTTCCAATCCGAGAACATAATTTTTTGTGACGCCATATTTTAGTCCGCGCAATCCGCCGGCGTTTTCGGCAACGTTGCCGCCGATAGTGCAAATTGTGGAACTTCCGGGATCAGGAGGATACAAAAATCCCAACGCTTCAGTTGCTTCATGCAATGTTGCCGTGATGACACCAGGCTCAACCCACACGGCAAGATTTTGCCGATCTATTTCGAGGATGCGGTTCCACTGATTCATTAACAACACAATCGAATTTTCAACGGGAACAGATCCCCCACTGAGCCCTGATCCTGAGCCGCGCGGAACTACTGCAAACCCATCCTCATTAGCGAGTTTGAGAATTTGTGCGATGTGCTCTACCGAGCGTGGAATGGCAATACCGTCAGGTAATTGCTTAAGAAGCGGCGTACCATCGTAGGAATACGAGATTTTATCTTCAGGCGAATCGAGAAAATTTTCTTTCCCGACAATGCTTCGTAGTTTGGAGAGAGTCGCTTGCGGAATCATTTGCACGCAAGATAGAAGAACAAGTGAAGAAAAGCAAGGTAGAAGCCGAGTCTTCTGGAGGTGAAACTTGCAAGCCTTCGGCGGGAACGTTCGGTAGGTTTAACGGTTTTCTTGCTGTCACGGTCCATACCGTGACAGCATCAAAGAAGTTTCAAACGGTCACGGAGTGGTCCGTGACCGCCAAAGAATGCCGTAAGCGGCAAATAAACTTACCTTGTTTCTCGACAAATTTTCGGTTATTTTTTTACAATCTTTCATTTAAAATTTATCGGAGTACAAATGGAAAAACTTAAAAAGCGATCTTGGGCTGAGCCGTTCAAAATCAAATCCGTTGAATTATTGAAAATGACGAGCCGGGAAGAGCGCCAAAAAGCTCTCACAGAAGCCGGCTATAATACGTTTTTACTGAAATCTGAAGACGTGTACATTGACCTGCTGACGGATAGCGGCACCAACGCTATGAGCGACAGGCAATGGGCAGGGCTGATGCTCGGCGACGAAGCGTACGCTGGAAGCAAGAATTTTTATCACCTCGAAGAGAACGTACAGAAATATTACGGCTATCAATATCTCGTCCCAACGCACCAAGGGCGCGGCGCAGAGCATATTATTTCTAAAATTCTCATTAAGCCGGGGAATTACATTCCCGGCAACATGTATTTTACTACGACCCGCCTTCACCAAGAGTTAGCGGGCGGCACATTCGTTGATGTTATCATTGATGAAGCCCATGATCCGGAGAATCTCCATCCATTCAAGGGCAATGTTGATTTACAGAAACTCGAAGATTTGATTAAGAAGGTCGGGGCGGATAAAATCCCCTATATCTCTGTCGCCGCTACGGTCAATATGGCGGGCGGACAGCCCATCTCCATTGAGAACTTACGGCAGGTGCGCGCGCTGTGCACGAGGCATGGCATAAAGGTCGTTCTTGATGCAACGAGGGCTGTTGAAAATGCATATTTTATTAAAGTACGAGAAAAGGGCTATGCGAAAAAATCCATCGCAGAAATCTTAAAGGAAATTTGTTCCTACACTGATGCCGCCACAATGAGCGCGAAAAAAGATTTGCTCGTGAACATTGGAGGCTTCCTTGCGCTGAACGATTACGAAGTTTTCGAAGAAGCCCGCAATATGGTGGTTGTGTACGAGGGGCTCCACACGTACGGCGGACTCGCCGGGCGCGATATGGAAGCAATGGCAATCGGTATTGAGGAAGCGGTTCAAGAGGATCACATTCGGGCAAGGATTGGACAAGTGGAGTATGTTGGTGAAAAACTTCTCAGCATCGGAATCCCTATCGTCAAGCCCGTAGGCGGTCATGCGATTTTTCTGAATGCGAAGCAATTTCTGCCACACTTGAAGCATCTCGAGTTCCCCGCACAGACACTTGCGGCGGAGTTGTATCTCGAATCGGGCATTCGTTCAATGGAGCGAGGCATCGTTTCCGCTGGACGCAGTAAAGAAACTGGCGATCATTACTATCCGAAGCTTGAGCTTGTGCGGCTCACATTCCCCCGCCGCGTGTACACACAAGCCCACTGCGACGTAACCGCCGAAGCGGTCGAGGCAGTGTACGAATATCGCAGTAAGATAAAGGGATTAAAAATGGTGTACGAGCCTAAGTACCTGCGGTTCTTCCAGGCAAGATTTGAAAAACTGGGGTAAAATGAAAATAAATCTTTCAACAGATGTACGACGCACTTCCGAAGTGCGTCGCACGGAGATGTACCCAGTGAAAACCTTCCTAAAGTAAACCTTGTCCGCCTTCGGCAAATACATTGGGAAAGCTCGTATTTACAACCTTAAAAATATTAAACCGCTTGACTGTGCCCTCTTCAAAGGACATTAACAGCCAATTTGCAACTCTCACTTTTTTTTGGTAGGTTTTTACAAACAATCCAACAGTAGCTAAAAACGAACCAAATACCGAAGCTACTTCTTCACAAGCATTTTCTTTAACTTTATAGGAGTCGAGAAAATGAATATACGATTGAGTTCCCGCGTCGCAGGATTAATTCTGTGCTTTAGTTTCCTCCTGCAGGTAATAAGTTGCAATGGCGGAGGGACAAACACCATTACAGTCACAACCGTCTCAGGTCCTAGCCCCACGGAATGCGGAGGCTATGATTGGAAAGTTACTTACAGATTAGCTAGCACTACAACCGGAGGGGGTTGGATTGTTCAAGAAATTTTTAGAGTTAAGGATGTTAAGAACTGTGATAACACGGTGAAAGAAGCAGGAACCAAAAGATTTTGGGAAGCATGGCATGTACAAACTGGAAAAGATTACCCGAATACGCGCGATACATACAGCATTAACTATGATGACCAATTCGCTGCCCCTGATATTGCAAGTTCTAAGGGATACAGGGATGTTAGAGGAAAGGTGAAATTTTTTGCAAACGCAACTCTCCCCGCCACGATGGTCCAAAATAATCCAGATACCTTTGCCGGCATACTTCATTCTGATACACTCCAACCTCCGTTTTGGAATTCAGACAATGCAACGGATCATAACTTAAGGGTTGATTGGAATTGTTGTGACTCTCCCCATAGTCACACTTGTAGAACTACTCCTGAAACCAGCGGTCTAAACATACCGGAAGAAGAGAGTGGGACAATGGCAAATAATGATTCTTTAGCACAGCTCATTGAAGCGATTCCTTTGTGGACAAAAGGATATAGCGACACGGAAACAAAACAGCTTATTAGCAGTTCAAAAGCAATCGCAAAATATTCTCTTGATGATATTCGGAGAGGGGTAGCATCATTCTTTAAAACGCACAAATCCGATAAAAAAGCAATTGACAACCTATCAAAGGTCTACCTCCTCTTGCGAGTTATTTTTGACGTGCCTCAATCAATAGAGAGGAAACAAGCAAAAGTATTCGGCGGATGGGACCATCCCTCTATCGAAGAGCGTGCTGAGGTATTTAATTTGCTCTGGCCCTTAGAACTAAAAGATTCAAAGATTCAGGTTAAAGGTACATTCTCAGGCTACCATGGAATAATTTATGATGCCGTGGGAGAATTCGATTTCTTTAAAGCGAAATTTAAGACGAGAAAAGAAATAAGGTAGTTTAGTTAAAGTGTGCGACGCATCCCCCGATGGATAGGGATGCGTCACACTTAACTCAACAAATTATCCCACCCACCGCTTTAGCTTTGGAATATTGCGAGTAAAGAAAAATGAAAGAAATCCTGGAATGTGCATTTCTTCTTTCATCATTTTCTTTACTCTTTCTTGCATCTGCGGCAGAGTAATATCTGGAAGCGTGAATTTTCCGTTTTGGTAACAATGGCTACAATACATTGTGCTTTTGGAGCCGTTGGCTTCCGTGCCGCCAGGGTTTTTGGAAAGCGGCATACCGCAGCTTTGGCAGTTCTTATATGTCTCGCTCATAGTATTTCCTCCTTTCATGGTAGAGCGAAATGTC
>JACQBK010000068.1 GCA_016194505.1 Ignavibacteriales bacterium
ACCGCCGTTTTCTCTCATTTTGCGTTCCGCAATGAGAAGGGCACTTAAGCCGCTGCTGTCGCAAAATTCCACGTCGCTGAGGTCAATGATGAGGTTCTTCGTGCGCGGATTGCACAGAACAAGAAACTCCCCTTTGAGTTCAGGAGAGACGCTAGCATCAAGTTTCCGTTCTTTAATTTTGAGAACGGTCGCATCGGCATTTTTCTTCACTTCAAATTGCATATCATCCTCCTTAAATACCCCTCATGATCTTGGGGAGCTTGCTACGAAACACGTTAGAACATTTCAACACACTTGAGCAACTTCAAATACGACTGCATAAGACTCTGAGTCGGGGTAGTTCTCACTTGGAAATTATAAAAATAATCTGCATGCGCTTTCGCAAAACTCACACGCAAGGGCGCCTTGGATTCCCGGCACAGAAATGCGCTGGGCAGCTCGAAGCCGATGTTCAAGTCAAACGCTATGTCGAATGTACTCTTTTTCATCCTACGAAGCAACTCGGGACGGGGAACGAACCATGTGTTAAGGTCTTCGGCGGTGTATGTCAGCAATTCGAACCCTTGATACTGAGGAAGCGAAGAAGTTATTTCCTTGCGCGCAACCAGCAGTACTCTATTCGTGTGGAACCGTTGCCGAAAAAACCTCAGCACGGATTCAATAGAAGAAGCGCCCTGCTCGGATTCCGGAAGCAATACCAGCACACGTTTTGCCCGTGAAATCGCGTCGTTAAAATGCACGAGGGGTTCCGCATTGCCGCGAAAATGAATCCTCGCATACCACTTGCCTATTCTTATTCGAGTAGTTTCAAACATAACGCTATAGAATCCACGCTGTTGAACAAAACATTCCGCTCCTGACGGAGCTTTGTTTCATTGTTTCGCCTACCTATTAACATTTCGTCTCTACGGGACTTGGAAGCAACAAAGCTCCGTAGGAGCGATATCTCTGTAGATAAAAATATCTAAAGAAAATTAGAGCCCCGTAGGGGCGGCATATTGAATACGTTTTTTGAATAACCCCTACTTCAGCATTTTCGAAAAAGCGGTTTCATCTAACGTCTTCACACCAAGCTTTTTTGCTTTATCGAGCTTTGAGCCGGCATCAACGCCCACGATCACATAATCCGTATTGCTGCTGACAGTGGATGTAACTTTACCGCCTAACCTTTCAATCTTTTCTTTCGCCTCGTCGCGAGACATCGAAGAAAGCGTCCCCGTGAGCACAACGGTTTTTCCAGTGAACGGCGATTGAATGATGACTCGCTTTTTCTTTTCTTCCATTTGAAGCCCTGCATCTTGCAACCGCTTCACGAGCTTCAGGTTATGCTTATCGTTGAAAAAACGATGGACACTTTCAGCAATTCTCGGTCCGACACCTTGAATACGCTCAAGTTCCGCTTGCGGCGTTGCGATAAACTTCTCCATCGAACCTATATTGTTGACAATCAACTGCGCCACGCCGGAGCCTACATGCCTGATGCCTACTGCAAACAGAACGCGTGAGAACGGTTTCTTCTTGCTCTCTTCTATCGCCTCAAGTAAATTCGTTGCGCTTTTTTCACCCCACCGATCTAAATCAACCAATTTCTTTTTCTGTTTGTGCAATTCATACAGGTCGGCGTAATTCTGAATGAACCCTAATTCAACAAGCTGGTCAACAATCGCTTCGCCTAATCCTTCAATATCCATTGCGCCACGATGGGCAAAGTGTCCGATGCGCGCACGAATTTGAGCGGGGCACTCGCTGTTCTCGCAATAATAATGAGCCTCATCGGCGGAGCGAAAAATTTTTGAGCCACACTCGGGACAGGTGCCCGGCATGGAAAAGGGCTTCGCCCCGGGTTTGCGCTTCTCTTTGATGACGCCGCTTACTTTTGGTATGACATCGCCGCCTTTTTCGACGGTAACCGTATCGCCGATGCGGATATCTAATTCTTTGATATAATCTTCGTTGTGTAACGTTGCGCGCGAAACGGTGGAGCCGCCGACAAACACAGGCTCAAGCTCCGCAACCGGTGTCATGGTTCCTACTCGTCCGACTTGCAGCGTAATATCTTTTAGGACGGTCGTTGCTTGACGCGCCGCGAACTTAAATGCAATCGCCCAGCGCGGGCTTTTGGAAATTGCACCCAATCGCTCCTGCTGCCGTAACGAATCCACTTTAACAACAATGCCGTCAATATCGTAGGGCAAATCCTCGCGCCGTTCTTCCCATTCCTTCCAGTAGTCAATGACCTCTCCAAGAGTTTTGCAGAGCCGAGCGTGCTCGCTTATAGGGAAGCCAAATTCTCGAAGAATTTTTAAGTTCTCATAGTGGCTGCTCAGCGGCGCGTCTTCCGTCCGTAAGTAATAGGAAAAAAATTTCAGCGGTCTTGTGGCAACGATTTTCGGGTCTTGCAGTTTCAGCGTGCCTGCAGATGAATTTCGCGGGTTAACGAACGTTTTCTCTCCCGCCAATTCCCGCTCCTCATTCATCTTGCGAAAATCTTCCCGATCCATCAGTACCTCGCCGCGGACTTCTATTTCGTCAAATCCTTTTTTCTCTCCCCTCAAGCGCAAAGGAATCGAGCGTATCGTTTTCAAATTTTGCGTTATCTCATCACCCTGCGTACCATCGCCGCGGGTTGCGCCTCGTACAAATACCCCATTGTAGTAGAGTAAACTTATCGCAACGCCGTCGAATTTCAGTTCGCAAACGTAACGCACCGGTTCTTTCCCGAGCAACGAATGCACTCGCTCATCAAAGCTTCTTACTTCCTCCTCGTTGTATGTGTTGGAAAGGCTCAACATCGGAACGGCATGGGTAACCGTCGGAAATTCTTTGGTTGGTTCACCGCCAACGCGCTGCGAGGGAGAATCGGGAGCGATGAACTCCGGATACGTTTTTTCCAACTCGATAAGCTCACGCATCAGCGTATCATACTGCTGATCAGAGATACGGGGCTGTGCTAGAACATAATACCGATAATCGTGATCCCTTAATTGCGTACGAAGAGCTTCAAGCCGTTTGAGAATCACCGGATTCGGGGATTTTGCTGGCATAATGTTGGAACGCTATTCGGTTTTTTGTATTCCCGATTCTGTAATAACAACGTTGCGGGCAAGCGAGCCGCGTTTCCCTAATGTTCCAAGGTCCACGCCATTCAAGCGAAATGTCGCACTCATCGCGTTGCCTAAGGTTACGACGAATCGCTCCTTGCCTGCCCATGTACGCTTGCGGTTCGGCGGGAACAGATATTCTCCCTTCCGAACATTGTCAATCACAATCGTCATCCACACAGAATCGAGCGTTGCAATTTCAAGGCGAAGGCTATCTTTCAAAGCAAGAGCCGTAAGAGGACGCTGGGCGGAAGCCGGGGTTGCAGAAGCGGAGTCATTTCTTACCGCCGCCTCAGATTCTTTCACAACTTTATCAAATGATACTTCAGGAACTTCCCTTTGCGCTGTATCATTCTTATTGATATTCGCTACATACAACACAACCAACACCGCAATAACAACGATAGCCGCAACGGCTATATTTCGTTGAGAAAGCAAGGGGAGAGAATTTGTTTCCGCAGCAACTTCTTCATTCTTGAGAGGTGGTGTAACCGGGGATGGAACTGGCAAGGGCTTCCCTTGTGAATCCGGTGTTATGGCAGGCTGATTCGCGGCATCATACTGTCGAATGACTTCGTCGGGGTTAAGCTCTACCGCGCGCGCATACTCCCGTATGAACGCCCGAATGTATGTTTGCGGCAACGCGGAAAATTGCCCAGCCTCGATGGCTTTCAAAAATCTTATATTGATGCGCGTAGCACTTGAAACGTTCGCAAGCGAGATTTGCTTTTGCTCGCGCTGTTTTCGTAATTGTTCTCCGAATAACTCCAGATTCATGTCAGACTCAAAACGTGGTTCGTTGCTGTTGTATTGTTCTATTGTTATTTTACAAGGGGGATACGTGCGGCATTAACGTATAGAATGGTAGCGATTATTCAGACGATTTGCAATATTGAACCAGCCCCCATAGTGTTTTTTGTATCGCGTATCACGTCTCGCCGTTTTTCTTTCCTTCTATTGCTTTACGCATGGTTTTGGAAAGGTCTTCCATTTGATAGGGCTTCTGTAAAATCCCATCAATGGCATTGCGCAGGGGCGAGGAATCCAGGCTCGTATTGCTATAGCCCGTCGAAACAATAACGCGAAGATGGGGATCAATCTCTTTCAGCTTATAAAACGTTTCTTTACCCCCCATGGTCGGCATGTTCATATCCAACACGATCACATCGAAGCGTTTTTTCTTCTTGTACAGGCTTAATGCTTCTTTGCCGCTTTTAACAATTGTTACTTTGTAGCCGAGATCTTTCAGCATGCCGCCGATGACCTCCCCGACATGCTCTTCATCATCAACCACCATCACCTGCTCGCGGCCCCGGACAAGCTTTGTCGGTTTGGTGGAGCGTTTAATTTTTTCAGGATCGGTTAACAGCGGCAAAAACAAATTAAATTTCGACCCAACGCCCGGCTCGCTCTGCACGGTAATAAATCCATTATGTGCGTTCACGACGCCATACACGACCGAAAGCCCAAGGCCGGTGCCTTTTCCTTGATCTTTCGTCGTAAAAAACGGCTCGAAGATGCGTTGCTGAATCAGGTGATCCATGCCAATTCCTGTATCGGCAATAGAGATGGATGTATATTCTCCCGATCGTGCTTCCCCAAAGCCCGTGGGGCGTTGCCTACTGAAATTGAGGTTTTCGCTTTGAACAGTGATTGTCCCTCCGTTGGGCATGGCATCCCGCGCGTTGATGAGGAGATTCAAGATCGCCTGCTGGATTTGACCGTCATCGCCATTGACGATGCTCATGTCACTACTCAGTACTTTCTTCACCAAAATTGTTTTATCCACGCTGCGCTCAAAAAGATGGAGCGTCTCTTCAATGATGTCATTCACTATCACGGGTCGAAATTGCACGGTGCTTTTACGAGCAAACGTCAGCAACTGGCGCGTCAATCCGGCGCCTCGTTTCGCCGCTGTTTCGATAATATCAACAAACCTGAACCACGTGTCACCACGTTTCATCTTGCGCTTCATAATCGCAGTGGAGCCAAGAATGGATGTGAGAATATTATTGAAATCGTGCGCAACCCCGCCGGCAAGGTTCCCGATGCTATCAATGCGCTGGGCGTGGATGATTTTCGATTCGAGCTTCTTCTTTTCCGTAATATCCCTTGCCGCTGCGCGCATGAAAATAGGCCTCTTGGCTTCATCATAGATGATGGAGGTGTTGACGCTCACGTCAATCAGTTCGCCGACCTTTGTAAGCATTTGTTCTTCGAGACCCGTGATTTCGTGGTTATGCTCGAAGATTTCCGTCAGCAAGCGCCGCGCCTCGTTGTGGTAAGAATCGGGATACAATGTAAGAATGCTTTGACCGACAAGTTCCTCTTTTTTGTAACCAAGACGGTCGGCTTCCGTTTGATTGCAGCTGACGATCACACTTTTTTTGTTGACGATGTGGTACATATCCGGCGAGTGCTCGAACAAATCCATATAGCGCTCTTCGGAATTGCGGAGCCGCTCGAACAATGCAGAGTTTTCCAACGCGACGCCAATTTGGTTGGCAAAGGCATTCATAAGATCAAGTTGTTTCTTGGTGAACTCATCGCTGTCTTTGCTGTCCCTGCTTGCCACGATAATCACTCCGGCAAATTTATCTTTCATCATCATGGGAACCGATGCCCATGCCTCTATGTCGCCGTATTTCCATTGTGCCGAGTTTTTTCTTCTCCTCGAGCGCGGTTTCTTTTCAATGCGCGGCGCACGAATCCATCGCAAGTCCTCATCTTCGATGCTTGCATCCGGTTTGATAATACTATCGGTAAGATTGTCAATGCCATGAGTAACTTTCAGCACAAGTTTTCCGTTTTCGACGTGATAGATCCAACCGCATTCAACATCAAGAAGACGTTTTACTTCGTGGAGGGCGTTTTCGAGCAGGTAGTTAATTTCCACCGCACGATTGACTGCTTCCGCAATGGTATTCAGGGCGAGCAATTCTTGCTTTTGTTCTTCCAGCAGCCTGCCGTACTTTAACGTAAAATAGACAATCAAAAAGCCGAAAATACCGACGGTCATAACACTGACAAAATCATACCACCAGCCAAGCTTATAATCGCTAAAGATGCCCACCATGGCAATGGTAACCATCGCAACGACAACCGCCGTTGATGCAACCACCTGCGCCTGCTCGACAGGTCCTAGTTGGGACCGGAATTTCTTTATTTTGCGAAAACTAAATGGCATAGGAACCTTGTACATCTATATAGAGAGAGCGCCCTGATATATCGGGACACTCTCGTAACATAAAATGGCGCAAAACCTTCAGAATATTACAAATCTCTTTCCTCATGAAAAAAGTACCATCATGTGGCGAGAATAGCAAGCGGCTCTTTATTAAAGATAAGCAATAAATAGAAGGACTTAACGAGGAAGGTATTTTTTTAATAGTGCTATAACTTCTTCTTGGTCTGTTGGCTTAGGAATGCAAGCAACTGCGCCTAAGTCGTGGGCGACTTTTTTTGCATGAAAATCATCAAGAGCAGAAAAGAAGATGACAGGCGTTGAAGATACCTTAGGCAATTTTTTGATGTGATCGAGGAGATCGAACCCATTCATATCCGGCATACGCAGATCGCTGACGATAAGGTCGGGCCTATATTTTTCCAATGCGGTCAGAGCCGCATCGCCGCTTCCCACTTCTTTAACGAGATAGCCGGCTTCACGCAGTGTCCGCCCCATCAATTTGAGCCATACCGGCTCATCATCAACAAGGAGAATATGTTTTTTCTTTGAAGCCATTGCTTTCCATCTCTCTGTTCTGCCAAGATACAAACGCTGTCTTTAGAAAGCAAGCTTAAAAACCCCAGCGCCGATGATTTGTGCTGACTATCAACCACTCATGTAGAGGCTTCTGAAAAATTAAATTTTCCTGCCTGCCGCAGGCACGGTGCGTCATTGCGATCCCGACTTTAGTCGGGAGAAGCAATCCCATTTTTCCTTTGATTTAGGGGATTGCTTCGTCGCCCGCCCGCCTACGGCGGGCAAGCTCCTCGCAAAGATATACTATATCTATTTTTCAGATGTCTCAATGTCCTTATTTATTTCTTTGCCACTTCGGGAATTTGTGTTGGAGCAATAAATCTTCGGGTGCGGACAAACCGTTTGTGGTTAAACTCATTGTAATTTGGCGCGGCGGGATCGAAGCTGCTGATTTGCACGCGGCCGGATGAATGAATGTACTGCTTGTTTTCAAGATAAATAGCGACGTGAACAATCCTTTCGGGCTTTTCCGGCGTGGCTTTGCGGCCAAAAAACAGAAGGTCTCCTTTTTTGAAGTTACGGAAATCATCCGTAACAGGAACGTCTTCTCCTAGTGTCGCTTGCTGGTCCGCATCACGATTGAGCTCCATCCCATTCAGCCTATACACAATTTTTGTGAAGCCGGAACAATCAACGCCTTTGGGAGATGTGCCTCCCCATAAATACGGCACACCGATAAACATCTTCGCAACTTTTTCGACGTTTTCCGATGTGAGCTTTCTCGATGCTCTCCATGCCTTATAATCCTCGACGAGAGATTGCTCGATGTAACCTGCCCTCCCATCGGGCAGTGCCACAGCAACCCAAGAGCCTTTGTTACCCGTTTTCTTCATCATCATACCCACCACTGCGTCGCTGACAGCAAGGGCATTTGCTTGCGGCTGTTCCCGCACAACGCCAAAGTACGCCGTGGTCACAACTTTAGGGACCACTTCCCATGCTTCAAGTCCTTCGGCGGTGGTAACGTTCATTGCATCGTCTTCCAACCACCCCAAGTAATGGTCGTGTGATTGCACATAATACCACCCACCACGCTTCTTCAATAATTTTACAACCATGCCCATCATCGCCTGCGTAGCAAGTTCTGCTGATTGGGAAGGTTGTGAGCGAATATTTCCAACGCTTACCGTGACAATGCCGAATTGTTCGTTCTTCAGCTTCGGGTCCGGCAGAACAAGGATGCTGTCCATAATTTCTTTCCCCGTAGCACCGGCGAGCGCGGAAAGCACGTCCTTCTTTGCATCTGCGTTATCAACTTCGCCTTTTGCAATCAATGAGTGACCATCACGTTTCCATTCAATATCGAACACCGCCACCCGCCGGTCTGGCGCGTATTGCTGTTTGACTTTCTGAACTGCCTCTTTAATTGTTGCGTCTTCTTGTTGAACCGTTGAGCATGAAACAAAAAGAAGAGAGAGAAAGAGACCATACACTGTAAACACATAGTTGAGTTTCATAGACGTATGTAAGATGGTGAGAATATTCAGGAATCTTTTTTGAGAATATACATCAATTCCAGCGGCCATTCAATCAGCTTTTCAACTTATTTTTATTGCGGATTCTATTCTTTCTGCGGCAAGCTTTACATAGGTCGGATTTTTCTCATAACCGATAAAGAGTCAATGGAATTGCTATTTCACAATCTCAAATCCCACAATTTCACAATTTTTTCTGCAACCAAGCGGAAAAATCGCTCAAACTCTCTTCGCTCACTTGATGACCAATAGGATACTCCTTATAGGTGAGGTCTGCCTCGGTTGTGCTGAGAAGCTGTTGTGCCCGCCTCCCAAAACTAACGCCGATGACGGGGTCGTGGATTCCATGGGCAACGAAGAACGAGAGACCCGCGAGCTTATTCCACTGAAATGTTAGCGGCGTGTTTTCGGGAACATAGCCGCTGTGCGCAATGATTCCTGTTACTGCCTTCGGCTTCGTCAATGAAAGAGCAAGCGACATAACGCTTCCCATGCTAAAGCCGAGAAGAAATAATCGCTCAGGGTCAACGGGATAGTGTTGCTTCACATCTTCGATGAATTGCGATAACCGCTGGTAGCTTTCATCAAATTGATGCAGCTCCGGCGCGCCCACTTCTTGAAGATCATACCACGTATAACCACCGAAGGAAAAATCAAATGGAGCCCTGACGCTTATGATGAGCAATCGGGGATCAAGATAGCGCGCAAGACCGAGCAGGTCATCTTCGTTCGCCCCGCGACCATGGACAAGAACAAGCGCAGGATACACGCCGCTCTTTGTTGTGCTCATCGGCACCACTTTGTGAAGAAGCGTAGATTTAATCGGTTGGATAGGCATACGATATGGCTTCGGGCAATATTTATAAAATAGGGGTAAGAATTTTTTCAATATCTTCCCGCTGCACCTCCAGCCACTCCGGCAATGAAAGGGTCGTTCCAAGCGTCTCGGGGGTTTCATCAACAAGAAATCCCGGACCAGCAGTGGCAATTTCTAAAATATGCCCATCGGGGTCGTTAAAGTAAATAGATTTAAAATATTTTCGATCTACCACCTCGGTAACACGTATGCCTTTTGAAAGCAGCTTGTCGCGCCATTCACGCTGGGACTCGTCACCCTTGACGGCAAAGGCGACGTGATGCGTCAAACCGTTACCCAACCTTCCCATACGCATTGCAGAACGTGAATAACCAAAATAGGTCATCACCGTGCCGGGCGAATAATCGCCAACGCCGTAATAAAAATGAGGCCAGGGGGCATCATCAAAATTGACCGTGCGTTTGATAACATCAAAACCCAGCGCCTCAGTATAGAAATCCGTGGTTCGGAAAATATCTGAAGAGACCGCTGTAATATGATGAAGCCCGTTAAGTTTCATATCGGCGGCGATTGATGGCACCGGCTCGCGCCACGTTGTCGCTGCAATCAAGGCTTCATCTCGTCCCTTATTGGTAAGTTCCTGAGGTGGCGTTATGACGGTTGAGCCAAGTTGCTCCGGACTTTCATCGGCAAGCCAGCCCGGCTGGCGCGTTGCGATCTCGACAATTAAGCCGTCGGGATCGGTGAAATAAATCGAGCGAAAGTAACGTCTATCATAAACGCCTGTTACAGGAACACCATGGTCGGTTAACCATCGCTTCCACTTAAGCTGGGCTTCGGGCGTTTCCACAACCAGCGCAAGGTGATGCGTTGTTCCTATCCCCCATTGACCGGGGGGAACTTCGGGCCACTCGAAAAACGTCAGCAAGGTCCCCGGCCGCCCGATATCATCGCCAAAATAAAGATGGTAGGAGTCAACCGCGTCAAAGTTTACTGTCTTTTTGACAAGCTTTAAGCCGAGAAGTTTGGAGTAAAAATCAACCGTCCTCTGACCGTTCGAACACACCATGGTAATATGGTGAATACCAAGAATGCTCATAGGATATTACTGTTCAATTATTCTTTGCTCCTTGGTTAATCCAATCCCGAATCATAGTTCTTGTGCTATCAGGCAAATAGGGACCGCCCTGCGGCATCCGTTCGCCAAACGGCGGCGGCGAAGAGAGTTTTTTGATGATAATGCTTGAATCCGCTTTGCCTGCAACAATCACCGGACCGTGATCCCCACCTTTCAGCAATTGTGCTACCGTCTGGACAAATAATCCTCCACTGCCGCCGTGGCATCCATTACAGCCGTACGTCTGAAAAATCGGCTTAATGTTGGTTTGAAAAGAAATTTCCGCCGTTGGCGGAGACAAATGGACCTTCAAATCAGACTCAACCCCCATATCGGTGCAACCATCCAATACCAGCACAGTGGCGAAACCGAGGATCACTCCAACGAAAGACTTATTCATAGATTCTCCTTAAACGATGAAAAGGATGCTCTTCATTTAATTTAAAAAACTTTGTGCTAAGAAAAAGCCCAACCGGAGACAGCCGATTGGGCCTTTGGTGGATGCTCCCCTTTTACCCTTTACTTCAAGAGCAACATCTTTTTTGTCTGGAGCAACGCCCCATCAGCGGCAAGCTGATAAAAATAAATACCGCTTGCAAGAGACTTTGCATCAAACGTTACCTTATATGCCCCTGCTTCCTTCACTCCATCAAGCAATGTTGCGACAACCTGCCCCATAAGATTATAAACCTTCAATGAAACCTGACTGGCTTTTGCAATCTGGAAGTTAATCACAGTGGATGGATTAAAAGGGTTAGGATAATTTTGTTCAAGAGTAAAACTTGTTGGCACTAGTGTATTTTCAATGCGCTCAACGCTGGTAGCAATGCCCGTTACGCCAAGCACCTGCCCGCGAATTTCACCACCGGCGTTCACGGTTGTGTGAGCATTGGCATACAAACGTCCTTTGATCAGTTCTAACAACAACGCATCCGTCAACGGCTGGCTCGCGTCCCCACTCGCCCAGGTGCCTGCGGCCGTATTGTTCGATAAAGAAATAGTCTTTACGACCCCTCCTGTTACACCGGTTGCTGCATTATGGAAATGTGCCGCCGTTGGCGTTAATCCTGTTACCGTCACATCATACGCCACTGTTCCGTCTGTATTGAATCGCACTGATGCCGTTCCCACTGCATTGGTTGTCAAAGGATTGGGCGTCTCCTGGTTTCCGTCCATCCTCGCCGTAAATCCTGCTCCCGTTGTCATCAACACCTGTCCTCGTATCTCTCCACCCGGATTTGCTGTCGTGTGAACATTCACATATAAGCGTCCTTTTAATAGCTCTGTCAGCAACACATCCGTCAACGGTTGGCTCACATCGGTGCTGCTCCAAGTCCCTGAGGCTACACCATTGGTGAATGAGAGATTCTTCACCACTCCTGCTGCTGTTCCTACCGGCCCATTGTGGAAATGGGCTAACGTTGGCGTTAAGCCGTTAATAGTAATGTGATAGGTCAATTGTGTCCCACTGGCATTTAACACGAACGTCCCTGTCCCGCTGGCTGTTGTCGTTACCGAAGGAACTTCCTGAGCACCGTCTATCTTCGCGGTGAAGGTAGTGCCTGTATTAAAAAGCACTTGCCCGCGAATTTCACCGCCACCATTGGCGGCCGTGTGAACATTCACATACAGCCTCCCTTTAATCAACTCCCGCAACAACAAATCCGTCAACGGCTGACTTGCATCTCCGCTTGCCCATGTTCCCGCTGCCGTGTTGTTGACCAACGATATGTTCTTCACTACTCCTGCAGATATTCCCGCCGCCGCATTGTGAAAGTGCGACACCGTCGGTGTCAACCCCGTTACCGATACATCATACGCCACTGTCCCATCTGTGTTCAACCGCACTGAGGCTGTCCCTAATGCTGTTGTTGTTACCGCCGGAACCTCTTGCGTTCCATCTAACTTCGCCGTGAACCCCGCTCCCGTTGTCATCAACACCTGTCCTCGTATCTCTCCACCCCCATTAGCTGCCGTGTGAACATTCACATATAAGCGCCCTCTCAACAACTCTGTTAGTAATGAGTCTGTCAACGGCTGGCTCGCATCGGTGCTACTCCAAGTCCCTGAGGCAACACCGTTGGTGAACGAGAGATTCTTCACCACTCCTGCTGCTGTTCCTACCGGCCCATTGTGGAAATGGGCTAACGTTGGCGTCAATCCATTGATGGTAATGTGATAGGTCAACTGTGTGCCGCCGGCATTGAGCACAAATGTCCCCGTGCCCGTTGCCGTTGTCGTTACCGAAGGAACTTCCTGAGCACCGTCTATCTTCGCAGTGAAGGCAATCTGCCCATACGCTGCCGTTGTGAGAAAGATGAAGCCCAGCAACAAAAGAAGCGATAGAAATTTTTTCATGAGAACCTCTTTAGGTAAGTGATTGAAAATGGTTAAATAAAGAATTGACAGAGCCATAACAGCCTAAAGTGAGATTTAAGAATCTTCATCAAACAGAGTGCCACTGTACTCAGGCATCAGTTGTATAACAATGCCCACACCTATAACATCAGCATGGGCATTATACAAATTGAAAATAGGTATTCAGACGGCTTGTTTTGCTTCGGAGACACAAAATTTGTCGAACGCCTGCATGAGCGCAGCAGCGACTTGGTCGCTCGTGCGCCCTTCAATTTGATAACGATGGATCATGTGAACGAATTTTCCGTCGCGCACCAAAGCAAACGATGGGGATGACGGCGGTTGGTTTTCAAAATAGCTTCGAGCTTGCGCCGTCGCTTCTTTATCCTGACCCGCAAACACCGTTACTAATTTATCCGGCTTAGCCGAGTGCTGCATCGCTTTCGCAAGCGCAGGACGAGCCGCTCCC
>JACQBK010000069.1 GCA_016194505.1 Ignavibacteriales bacterium
AATAATAACATTGACGCTTGGAATGGGTTGTTTCGTATTGGCGTCAATAACTTTTCCGGTGACCAAGCCCCGCAAATCATCTCCGGCGTACGTTGTGAATGTGACGGATAAAAAAATGAACGCCATTGTCGCGAGTGTAATACATTTCTTATACTGTATCATGATTTTCCCTTGTATTTGAATTGATTGTTTTTTTTGCGGGATGTACCCGTCATTGCTCAAACTTGACTCCAAGTTTGTTAATGCAAATATACGTTCGCAAAATGCGATTTTTGTCTAATCGTATCTTTTGGGACTACAACTTTTTGGATTGTCTGAAAAACTTGAGGAATTACTGAAGTCTCTTAGGGTAATCGGGAGGAGTTAGACCTCTCGCCTTTTTGCAGACATTGAGAAAGAAAGATTTTGAGGTGAATCGGGTCTTTATGAGCAAGTCCCAACGTATCCGTCTGGACTGCCAATCAAGGACTACGAATTTAAGATTGCACGATGGTGTTTCGGTACTCGGTAGGAGTGAGACCTGTAAACTTTTTGAAGATACTATGAAAAGAGGATTTCGAGGGAAATCCGGCTTCAAATGCCAATGAAAGGATCGTAAAATTCGCATTCTTTGGATCGGCAATAATGCGTTTAGCTTCTTCAACACGATACTTGTTGATGAACGTGTAGAATGAATCCCCGATGCCGTTATTGATGACGAAGGAAAGTTGATTTCGGCTCATTCCCACTTGCTTGGCAAGCTCCGTTAGCGTAAGTCCTTCCTTCAGGTACGGTTTTTTTTCTTCCATATACGTTAACAGGTCCGGCACAAACTTTTTGGCTTCTTCGGCTACCTTCTGGGTATCGGCAGCGTTTTGCGTCGAGGATTCTCCGGCGGCAATCGTTTGTAGTGCTGTCCTGTTCGAAAACACTTCTCCCTGGAAAAGACCCTCGTATCCTAAAGTGAAAATCGTGATGGACAGAGCACAGTTGGTGATTGTGGCAACGAGAGAGTAGTCGCCCAAGTGGATGGCAACCGGAATTGTAATCGCCAGCAAACCAAAACACACACCGAAAATGTGGAAGAAAGATTTCATCCACGACAAAGTTTTCCCTTCGGTGTTAGAAAATTCAGATTCAATGGCGGTTATGTGATCACGATAGAGCCGTACCGCGGTCAACCAGTAGAAGCCATACTGAACAACGCCAAGCGTCCACATCGCAATGGTCAGAAAGATCGAGTTTCTGAAAAGGAATTCACTATATGCGGACGACCGACCTAAAATCCATATTGGCCATATAATGAGAAAAAAAAGAATAAACGGAATTAAATGAAGAACATCAGAACGATGTAACGGTCGCAATCCTGTAGATTCCCGAAAATAAAACAGCAACAATGGCCCAATGAGCAAGATGAATGGTTCTTTTATCCTGTAAGGACTATCGAAGTCCCCGGCAAGAAACAAAGAGTGTGCAATACTCACCGAGAGGACGATCAACAAGGCGGATAAAATCTTGTTGGAATTCCTTTTCTCATTTTTGTTTGTTGCAAGAATCAATGCAAGAAAAAAACCCTGCACCGCTCCTGCGCTGATAATAACTTCAACTATTTTTGACAGTATCATGGTCGGTATTCCAAGTCTTTGTGCGAACCCGCATTGTGTATATCTACCTTTA
Source organism: Ignavibacteriales bacterium (assembly GCA_016194505.1). Classification (GTDB taxonomy): domain Bacteria; phylum Bacteroidota; class Ignavibacteria; order UBA10030; family UBA10030; genus JACQBK01. The sequence continues at coordinate 1,657 of JACQBK010000069.1, forward strand.
TAACTGCTTAACAATATTACAAAAGACCCTGCGATTTGTCAACTAAACACTTTACAAAGCAGGCATAAGGTTCGAATGATTTGCTGCCCTTTTCGCCCTACCTTGACATCCCTTCCTTATTTCCTTACCTTTTTTAGATAGATGGTAATAGGTTCTTCGATGAAAAATATAGCCATACTTGGCGCAACGGGGTCTATCGGTCAAAATAGCCTTGCGGTTATCAAAAGCCTCCCCCAGCGATTCCGCGTTACGTATCTGACGGCAAACAAGAATATTGACCTGCTCCAGAAGCAAATTGCGGAGTTCAAGCCGAAGGGCGTTGTGGTTTTGGATTCCTGCAACGCATCGGTGCTGAAAAAATTGCTCAACGGCACGGTGGAGGTCCTTGCCGGAGAGGAAGGCTTAGAGGAAATCGTCCGGCGAGATGACGTGGATATCGTCATTAGCTCGCTGGTGGGGTTTGCTGGATTGAAGCCGACCATCGAGGCTATCAAACACCGAAAAACTATCGCGCTTGCCAATAAGGAAACGCTCGTCGTGGCGGGAGAGCTTATCACCGCGCTGTTGAAGGAATACGATGTTTCACTTATCCCGATAGATAGCGAGCACAGCGCAATTTTACAATGTCTCGCCGGGGAAGACCGCTCCCACGTCGCCAAATTGATTTTGACCGCTTCGGGGGGACCGTTTCTTACAACGCCGAAAGAAAGTTTTGCTTCTTTAAGCGTTGAGCATGCGCTTGCTCATCCGAATTGGAAAATGGGAAACAAAATTACGATAGATTCGGCAACGCTGATGAATAAAGGCTTGGAAGTCATCGAGGCGCACTGGCTTTTCGGCTTGCCGCCCGAGAAAATTGATGTTGTGATTCACCCGCAGTCTATTATACATTCGATGGTTGAGTTTATTGACGGATCGGTAAAGGCACAGTTGGGATTGCCGGATATGAAAATTCCAATCCAGTATGCACTGACGTATCCTGATCGTTTGCCGATGAACGGACGGCGCGTGAATTTCCCAAAGTTACAATCTATGACATTCTTTGAGCCGGATAAGGAAAAATTCCGATGTCTCCAGCTTGCGTTCGATGCGCTGGCGCTTGGTGGAACTGCTCCGGCGGTTCTTAACGCCGCAAACGAAGTGGCAGTTGGAGCTTTTCTTGAGAAGAAGATTTCATTTGAAAAAATCCCTCTCTTTATCGAAAAGGCTCTTTCGCAACACACGGTAAGGCACGCTCCCGAGCTTGCTCACATTATAGAGACGGATAAGCTTACGCGAAACTTTGTTGGAGCGTTGCTGTAGAATATATATAATCACTATAAGGATTGTATTGGGTGTCGTTTCTAAAAAATAACTTTGTGGTATATGACCCCCTCTTAGTCTCCCCCTGAAGGGGGAGAGAAAGTTCCTTCCCCTTTAGGGGAAGGACGGCCTGCCTCCAGGCAGGGATGGGGTCGGTTGTTGCTATTGTCCATGGCTTAAAGCAACATGCTGTCGGTAGACATGTTGATACTTCTTAAAAGAAAGGCGTAATAATCTTTATGAGTTTTTTGACGACTGTATTTTATTTCCTCATTACCATCGGCATTCTTGTGCTTGTGCATGAGCTGGGACATTTTTTTGCAGCAAAATTTTTCGGCATGCGCGTGGATCGGTTCAGTATCGGGTTCCCACCGCGGGCGTTCGGCAAGAAAATCGGCGAGACGGATTACTGCATCTCGTGGATCCCCATCGGCGGCTACGTGAAGATCGCCGGCATGGTGGACGAAAGCTTCGACACGGAGTTTATCAACCAAGACGGATGATCGTGATTTGCGCCGGTGTTATCATGAACGTCTTGCTCGCTATCGTGATCTTCTGGGGAATTATTTTTTATCAGGGAAGAACGATCCGTCCCGTAACGGAAATAGGTTACATTGCGGCGGAAAGCCCCGCTGCCAAAGCGGGATTTCAAGTCAGCGATGAGGTTCTGAGCGTGAACGGAAAGCCCACTCCCTACTGGGAAGAAATTGAAAACCTTATTTATACAGAAGCGCTTTCAAGCGACCTTACCATCACCGTCCGGCGTAACACGCAACAGCATATCATACGGATACCTCGAAGCGCTACAATGGAAATTCTCGAAGACCGTTTAGGTATTTATCCCAAAGGTTTGGTTCCGGTTGTAAGCGCAGTTGAAACAGGAAAGCCTGCAGAAAAAATCGGGTTACAGCCCCGTGATGTTCTTCTTTCGGTCAACGACGTGCCGGTAACGTATCATTCTCTTCCGGAAGTTGTCAGACACTATGCGGGAACGGAAGTTCTTTTGAAATGGAAGCGGGGCGAAGAACAAAAAGAGGCGCGCGTAACACCGACTGCGGAAGGACGCATCGGCGTTACATTGGGCGCACTGTATACGGGACCGGTGCAGAACATGCGCTACTCGATTTTCGAAGCCTTTCCGCAGGGCATCCGAGACGTGTGGGAGATGAGCTGGCTGAATTTGAAAAGTATTTTCCAGATTTTTACGGGCAGGGTTTCGTTTTCGAAATCCGTTGCCGGACCAATTATGATCGCCCAGATGGCAACTCGTTCGGCAGAAGTGGGCATCGTGAGTTTTCTTGGATTTATGGCGCTCTTGAGCATGAATCTCGCCATTATCAATTTGCTTCCGTTTCCCGCGTTGGATGGCGGACATTTTGTTTTTTTGCTGTACGAGGCGATATTCCGGCGGGAAATCCCCAATAAAGTCAAAATAGCACTGCAACAAGCGGGGTTTGTGCTTTTACTTGTTTTTATGGCGTTCGTTCTGTATAATGACATCATTAAATTCTAACCGCAGTTCCCTGTGTGACCATCATCACTTCCGGTGAGCATCTTACATCGTAGTTTTCTGAGAAATCTCTAAATCTTAAGGAGGAACTTTTTATGAAAAAAGTTTCGTTAGTCGGCAGGTCGGTTTTCTCGTTTTTTTTCATCGCGCTCGTTTTGACGCTCACGATGACATTCGTTGCACCGAGTCACGCGTACGCGCAAGACCCTGCGTGGAACATGACCATCAATATACCCGATATTGACGTATTGGTGATTGCAAATTATATCGGCATTGATAGAAAGCTTAAACCTGTCGCCGGGCAAAGCGTGGCTATTACGGGTCCTTCAACAAAAGCTACTACTGTTACGCTTTCGGCTGTTGTTGTGGGCAGCAATATTCTTGGCCTTAGTGAATGCAACACGACCGTTTCCACGGCAACGACCCAAAAGTTTACCGTCAGTGGCTCCCGTAATCTTACTGCCTCGGATTTTACGGGAGGCGGCGGCATAGGAATACAAACCTCCCAGGACAATCAAAAATGTATTGACGCGCTTTCGGATAAGGTGCAGCAGGGCGTCGGCACGGCTCCTCCGGGAAATTACTCGTTGAGCCTTACACTCAACGAAGTGGATGCCAAGGGGTCATTCGTACGCGTGCTCGCAACGGCAGGCAAAACCATCAGCATTACCGCCGCCTCTTCGGCAGAGGTTGTTCTTAACTTAATCGCTCCGAACAATGGCGAGCAAATCAACCAAACCAATCCGACCTTCAGTTTTGATGCGCAAAAAGAGGGCAAGCTGTATGTGTTCGAGCATTCCACCCGAAGCCAATCCGCTGATGAGGCAACCCGTGATTTGAATGGTTCTTTGAAATGCATGGAGTACGCATTTAATACGAGGGGAACGGGACAGGTTACTTATCAGTACCCCGGCAATGCTACAAGAATGCTTCAAGCGGGAAAAAAATATTCGTGGTTCATTCAATCGGTTATCAATGTAGGTGGCGGCAAAACGGAAACAAAGCGAAGCGCCATTTACTCGTTCACCGTTGGCTCCAACGATCCCGCGTATGCCGCTCTTATGAGCGCCCTGAGCAGCGCACCCGACCCTATCGGCTCAAGCTTTGCAAACGTTACGAATCAGGGATATTCGCTTGCGTTTTCAAGCGTTAATGCTATACGAGTAAAGATCGGCGACGGGACGTGGCAAAGCATTGACCTTGTGAAATTACAAAGCCTGCTTGCTGAAATTACGCGGCGCAATCTCAAAGTCACCGCCAGCATTCAATCCGAATAATCTTAAGACGGAGGAACTTTACAATGAATAAACGATCTTTTGCTCTCGTGGCGATTGTTGCAGTTGCCGCCATGTTAGCCGCTCCTGCATGGAATTTTAAGCAGGATAAAAAAGCCATTCAAGCGTACATCATGAAGGTTGTTCGTGACGTCGAGAAAAAATCTCCTACGACAGGCTGGGTGAACGCGGTCACGCTCGACCAATTAAAGTCCGGCTACGAGGTTCGCACGAAGGAAAAATCATTCGCCCTTATACGGTTCGCTGATGAATCCAAGGTTGCCGTGCGTGAAAAATCCGTCATTACCATTTCCGGCGAAACAGACGGCAAACAAATTTTGAACCGCGACGTGTATATCGAGCGCGGACGCGCTGTCTTTCAGGTAAAGAAGCAGGAAACGGAGCAGTTCCGGTTTACTTCGCCTATTTCGGTTGCTTCTATTCGTGGAACCGAAGGCGGCACGAGCTTTGACCCGGGCGTTGGCGAATCCGATATTACAATTGTTACCGGCGTAGCAGAATTTAGAAGCACCCGCACAAATTGCCAAACGACCGTTGGCGCGGGTCAAACGGGAAAAATTGACAGCACCGGCAATTGCAGTAATGCTCCGGCTACACAAAGCTCTTTGAATAACAACAACCCCAACTCTTCCGTCAATCAAGGAAATGACCCCGGTACAGGCGGCAACGTGCCAGGCAAAAAAGATACTACACAAACTCCGCCACCATCCGGTGGAACAGCAACGTTCTCCATCAGTGGACTCGATGGCACGCTTAATTCGGGCCGCGCCGCACGATTTAAAATTTCTCTTACCAGCCCGCCGACCACAATAGCCAATGTGACCTTTTACTATAGAATACAGGGCCAAGCTTCCTATAAATCGGTGCCGATGTCGCTCAGCGGAGCAAATGCTTCTGTTGATGTTTCAGCCGATGATATTCGCGCCTATAACTTTGAGTGTTATCTTTCCATGAAGGGATCGAATGGGACCACGTACACGTTCCCGGAAACCAGTCCTGATTCAAATCCCTATGTCTTGCCGGTAACACCCCGCAAGGTGAGCATTCGGGTTCCTGTGAATGATCCAAGCGGAGCGCTGAAGTTCTTAGAAATCACGTACGAAGAATAGCCGTCGAATTTATAGCAACCCTCGAAGTATGCTTTTTCTTGAAAAAACCGTATGCTTCGGGGGATGCCTTTTATATCGCCTCAAAAAACCGCCGTTTGCCGTGCGCTTGCTAAATTCAAAGCGGCGCTCTCTTGCAAGACGAGATACTGATTGACTTTAGCGATAACTTTTGGCACATTGCGCCGACCATTCCCATTTCAATAAATCTTCAAAGGGATCCCCTATGAAACACTCTCAACTTCTTTATGCTGTCATTCTTAGTTTTATCGTTGGCGGTTTTTCAATCCTTCAAGCGCAGGTAAGTTCCGTGATCATCCGTGTTAACGCACCGACGGTCAGCCAAAACCAGCCGCTGCCCGTCAGCATTGAATACACGCCGACTGCGAATGTTCAGCGTGTGCTCTTCAAATATAGAAGCTTTGGAGAAACCGAGTTCAAGCAACAGGAAATGTTGGTTGCGGGAAACTCCGCCTCGGTAACCCTTGGCGCGCAATATGTCGTTCCCCCTTATATTGAATATTATATCGAGGTTCAAATGGATGGAGACAAAAAAGAAACCTACCCTCTTGAAAACCCCGAAATGAATCCTTTGAAGGCAACTATAAAACCGATTGACCCGAAAAACCTCGAGGTCCGCATCCTTAGTCCCGAAGCAGGTGAAATGGTTTCCAGTGAAGATTTGGTGATTGCCGTTTCACTCTTTTACGCTTCCGATGCGGTGAACCGGAAAGCAACAAAACTGTTCTTGAATGGCGTTGATGTCACATCATCGGCAATTTTTTCGGATGACGTGTTCCTGTATTCACCTAAAAATTTCCCGCGCACCTTAACCCTCGGCTTACAGCTCTTAAAGATAGAGTTATACGACACCTCTGGGGCGCTGTACCACACCGTTGAGTCGGATTTCAATCTCTCCACCGCAACGGCAATTGCCGAGCAGGAATCCCGATTGCGCGCCGGCATTGAAGGACAGGCGGAGTATCGTCGGGAAAATATCGGCTCAGTAGCCAATACATTTACACGCGGGAACGTTCGCTTCAACGGAACGTATAAATCCCTGAATTTCGGCTCAAGCATTTTATTGACAAACGAGGAACAATCCGACCGCCAGCCGCAAAACCGGTTGCTTCTGTACGCCGATCTTGATTTTCTCAAGGTACAGTATGGTGATGCATACCCTAAATTCCCAAGTTATATTGTCAGCGGCAAACGCGTGCGAGGCGTATCGGCAAATTTAGCATTAGGTTTTTTCAACGTTGACGTGTCGTTTGGTAAAACGCTCCGCAACATTGAAGGTGTTGCAATACGCGATACGACATTTGCGGATTCTTCCGGTTTGAACGCTCGCCCGGAAAATTCCGTCCTGAAGTCTGGCTTATTCACATATACGCTCTTCACACCGGGAATATTTACGCGGGATTTCATAGCGATTCGCCCAAGTTTTGGCTCAGGTGAAAATTTTCAGTGGGGTTTTACGTATATGAAAGCCAAGGATGATCTTGGCTCCATCGCCTACGGGTCTTCGCCGCAGGAAAACCTCGTTGCGGGCACGGATTTCCTTATCGCGTTTGACGACCAGAAATTCAGGCTCGAAGGTCAAGCCTCCTTGGGCCTTCTTAACAAAAACATCAGCAAGGGGAGTTTTACACAAGCAGATTATGATAAAATGGCAGGAAAAGATGACCCCTCCCTTACTCCTCAACAGCGCCAAGATCGCCAAAAAGACGCGGATGACCTCAAAAAATTAGGAGACCTCGCTTCAAAATTCATCACCATCAACGAAAACCTTTTCCCGTTGAACCCCGTCGGAACCGGTTTGCCGGGTCTTTCCTACGAAGGAATTTTGAGCCTTAATTATTTGAACAATTTTATCCGCGCGCAATACTATCAACGCGGTGCGGCATATACTTCATTCGGCAACGAATTCCTGCAGTCCGATATTAAAGGCATCGGTATATCAGACCGCATTCGCATGCTTCAAAACAGAGTGCTCCTTAGTGTCTCATACGAAAACCGGAAAGACAACACCGCTCAAACAAAACGAGCAACGACAACATACGCGAATTTGAATTCATCTATTACGGTCTATCCGGGCAATAATTTACCGTCGTTCACCTTCGGTTATGGCAACGGAACCCGTTCAAGCGACGCCGCGAAGACCGACAGCCTTTTCGTCGCGGATGACGCAACGAACCGCATCTCGCTCCAAGTTGGACACGATTTTACATGGGGCGCGCGGCATAATCTTTCGTTGGGCATGAGCCTTGCAGATAAGAAAGATAACACCTTCAACAAGCAGGATCAATCGAACAACAGTTTTTTCGGCTCGCTAACGACAATTTATTCGATCCCGCTCCAAACAACGGTAAGCCTAAACATCAACAACACGAAATCCCAGTTGTTAATCCTTTCACCGGTTCGTTTGTTGACGCCGCAAGAATTCAAACTGACATCGCTTTCGGTCAACGCACAGTACCGCATGATGAACGAGAAACTGCGCCTCGCATGCACGGTTGCTCCGACGTTCGGAGACCTCAAGCGCACATTGGTTCAGCTCGCGTCCGATTATGCTCTTACGGAGAACCATTCTATCGTGTTCCAATACGATTACATCCAAAATCCGGCGCCGGCTGTCAACGACAATATCATCAGCCTTGTTTACAGGTTTAATTACTAACGACCTTCTTAAAAATAATGCAATAATTGTAACCCTTCCGAAGGTTTCCGCCTGAGGCGGACAAGTTTCACCTTCGGAAGGTTCTAAAGCATCTTTAGCTTCTAAGCTTCTTCGCTCTTTATTCTCCCTTTTTTCGAAAGAACCAGAATGGCATCGTACAACTTCAAAAAGAATATCCTTCCTCTTTTGATAAAGATCGGAATTGGGTTAGGAATTGGTGTGCTCGTTGTATTGCTTACCCAAGATCTTTTTTTTGAAATCGGATTCATCAAAAAAGTAGATTATCTGACAATGGATTACCGCTACCAAAAGCGGTATGAGCGCCTGCTTGTGCGGGGTGAAGCAAAAGATTTAAAAACCACCGGCGACGTTGTGATCATTGGTATTTCCGAAGAAGATAGCAAGGCAATGCCGAAATCGTTCCCTTTCCCCCGTTCCTATTATGCCCACCTTATCGAAAATCTGGAGCGTTCTGGGGCGAAGGTAATAGCGTTCGACGTGCTTTTCGGCGCGGAGCGCGACTCGGCGGGTGATGCCATCTTCCGCGCTACGCTTCAAAAGTATGATAATATTATCCTCGCCGTAAAAAAGGAAGAAGAACAGGTCGGCGGGGCGTATTACCTTCGTTCAACCGATCGGCGTTATAGTATGATATTTTACGATGTGAACAAGCGTGTTGGGTATGTCGATATCCCCGGCAAAGACGGAGATGGCATTACACGGCGTTATGTACCGATCTTGCACGTTGGTGATTTTGCAACACCAACATTCGCTTTCGCGTCTCTCAATAGGTTGTTTAACCTCGACCCGTACACGATCCCAGGTTTGAAACCGGGATACTTTACTCTTGCCGACCGCTCCATACCGAGATTTAACAATGTTTCGTTTTTGCTGAATTACTACGGACCAAATCGAACGTTTCGATACGTTGACTTCCAGCAAGCCATTGATGATTCGAGCTTCAAAACCAAAGACGAGATTGAAAATGAAACTGATATAAATATGTTTGATGAGGGAACGATGTCGCTCTTCAAAGATAAGATTGTCCTCATCGGTTCTACGATGCCGGAAGAACGCGACGATCATCCTGTTCCCATCGAAAATAGCGATGGAACAAACCAAATGCATGGGGTGGAGATCCACGCTACCGCCATTCAAAATATACTCGATAACAATTACATTACTCGAGCAGACCGCTCGGTTGAAATTACGTTGATTCTTTTGCTCTCGCTCATTTCGTTCCTCGTTATTCTCAAAATCAAGCAGATAAGGTTTCGCTACGTTATTGTTCTTGAGGGGGGTGCGGCTCTTGTTGTTGCTTTGCTGGTTCTTGGTATTTTTGAGTTTGCGTTACTCTCGTTCACAAACGGCAACACGCTTATCAATATTGTCAACCCAAGCCTTGCGGTTGTGTTGGCGTACGTCAGCACGATCGTGTACCAGTATCTTACCGAACGGCAGCAGAAGGCATTGATTAAGAACGTGTTCAGCCATTATATCAGCGCGGCGGTTGTAAACGAGCTGGTGGCAAATCCCGATAAAGCAAAATTAGGCGGCGATAAACGCGAGCTGACGGTGTTCTTCTCCGATATTGCCGGGTTCACAAGCATCTCGGAAATGTACAGTAACAAACCGGAAGGCTTGGTGCTTCTCCTCAATGAGTATCTTGATGAGATGACCGCCATTATCCTCAAGCACGAAGGAACGCTGGATAAGTACGAGGGCGATGCCATTATGGCGTTTTGGGGCGCGCCGATCCCGCAGAAAGACCATGCGATGCGCACCTGTCTTGCCGCTCTTGATATGCAAATGCGCCTTGCCCAGCTTCGCCCAAAATGGAAACGAGACGGTAAGCCACAACTTGAAGTCCGCTGTGGTATCAATACAGGCACTATGATCGTGGGAAATATGGGCGGAAAAGACCGGTTCGACTACACGGTCATCGGTGACAGCGTCAATCTTGCCTCCCGTTTGGAAGGAGCGAACAAACAATACGGCTCCAATATCATGATCAGCGACATGACCTACCAGCACGTGAAAGGAAGGGTTATTGTGCGGGAGCTTGATTTAATTCAAGTAAAAGGAAAAACAGAGCCTGTCAAAGTTTGGCAACTGTTGGGCACATCGGACATGAAGCTTGAGGAGAATGAAAAACAATCGCTGGAGATTTATCAAGAGGGAATAACCCTTTACCGCAAACGGAATTGGGAAGAGGCGGTTGCGTACTTCAATCAAGCGAAACAGCTTGACCCAACATGCGCCGTTGCGGAAATTTACGCTCAACGGGCAAGCCTCTATCGGCTTAATCCTCCCCCCGACGATTGGAACGGCGTCTTTGTAATGACGACGAAATAAGCTGATTAGACTTTTTAAAAAGCAGAAATCCCGTCCCGATATCTCGGGGCGGGATTTTTTATTTAGAAGCCATCTCAAACCATTTCCGTTGTGATGTCAGGGCTTGCGCCAAAGGCGCATCCGCCTTCAAAACGTCATTAGTGCATCATTTTTAAGATGGCCTCTAATTCTAAGTAGAGCGAAATGTCATTTCGCTCTACAAGATTGTATTCTTTCGTTAATTTACCGGTGAACGCGCAAACTTTTCATCGTGCAGTACAAACCGGAGCGAAATGCGGTGTGTGTTGCCGAGCGTTTCATCGCCCCCGAACTTCGCGAACGAATAATCAATGTCTATCTTACGCAAGTGAACGCCCGCCCCGACGGTTATCTGTTTCACATCGCTATAGCCAACGCGTAGAGCAACCGTGTTTTTGTAATCAAACTCTAATCCTGTATGCGGGTCAATGCTTATGGGACCAATATGAGCGATAGAGGCGAATCTTCTATTTTCAAACCGCAAGTCAACATCGAACACTGGCGCAAATCTTCCGCCGAAGAGATCGAGAAAATACGTCGTGCCGAACTTTACGGTGGGGGTAATAAGCTCATTCCGACCGGTGCTCCATGCGACAAGCGTTGTTGTAATATCCTGAGCATTCACGCCAAGATACAAATTAGGCAATGGTGAATACAGCGCGCCAATATCGAAGCCAATGCCCGTCGCTGATGCTTCCGCGAGGTCACGGCGAATAAGTTTTACGTTTGCGCCATACATGAAATGAGCGGAGACTTGTTTGGCATACGTAAAATAAATCGCCCAATCTGCCGCATTAAAATACGTAATCTTATCATAATCGAGGCGGTCAACATTATCGAAGATGCCGTTGCCATTGCTGTCAATCCATGCGTTGCGGGTATCGGGAATGCCATCCACCCCAAGCCGAAGCACGCTTAAACCCAGACTTACGTCTGTGCCATACGGAATGGCAACGGAAACAAAATCATAATTGACTAAATTTCCGAACCGTTCATCGTGCATGACAATGGCTTCCGGGTAGTTGATCCGGGCTAACGCACCGGGATTCCAATACCCCGCTGTCGCATCGTTGGCAAGGGCAACATGAGCGCCGCCAAGCCCCAACGCCCGCCCCCCAACGCCGATGGACATAAACTCACCCGCGTACTTTGCAACGGTCTGTCCCTGAGCAAGCGAGGTCAGCAACATCATAACCAGCACACCGCGACCAATGTTTCGCATAAATGTACGAACTCCTTTTCACTAAACGCCTAAAAATGAAAAAACCGAATTCGCTCTAACGTCCGAATTCGGTTCCCAAGCAATAGTTAGAGAGAATTGCGCTTTATTAACGACAAGAATCAACAATCTCTAACAATTGTTCGTTTAGTGAAACTCCTTTCTGCAGACAAAGGTAAAACAAATCCATGCGATTGTCAAGAGATTGATGCGCGCTTGATTTTAACAATAAAAACCGTTAGTCTTTATTGATGTTGGTGGTGGTTGTGATTTACAATATATATCATAATCACATTTAATAAACTTGGGGGGTTTCTCAAGGTAATTTTTTTTCGGTTACGTTATGGATGCGGAGGAAAAACCGCTATTTTTTGTTCTCTACTCTGCTCACCATGAACGATGTGGAGAATTTCTCGAACGAGCCGATTCTCGCATAACAACCAAAGAAGACCTTCTCAGGTGGTCGCAAGGGATGTTGCCTGGGATGCAACCAGATACCCTACCGATTCATTGCTACAAATGCGCGGAAGATGTTACGCCTACACACTTGCGCATCATTGCTGAAGTCGGCTCCACGGTGCAGTCGGTTGTCCCCGAAATAGAAATAAAAAAATTCAATCCTGGGGATTGGATTCTCCCCAAAAACTCCTAACGTTCTCAAACTCTCTTTATTAAAATTAAAAAGGTGTTTTATGAGTGACCATGTGTACAAGCATATCGAACTTACGGGGTCATCTACAACCAGCATCGAAGACGCAATCCAAAAAGCCGTTGCACGTGCAGCAAAAACGCTGCATAATCTACGGTGGGTTCAGGTAACCGAAACGCGGGGCCACATTGAAAACGATAAGGTTTCCCACTGGCAGGTGACGTTAAAAATCGGATTTACGCTGGAAGAGTAAAAACGAAGAAGTCCCGTTCCGATACCTCGGGACGGGGCTTCCTCCTCCTTTTTTATAACCACTCGCCGCTATTTTAAAAATTTTTGCTTACAAGGACTTGTTCATTACCGTTACTTTTTCTTCCGCTGAACGGGTCTTTCATGACCGCGTTCGTAAACTGCACAGGACCAATACCATCCGAAAAATAAATGTACTGGACAACCTCGAAACTAATCCCGCTAAAGTTAATAGATGCTTTGATTTCAAGTTTGTAAGCATCAACGGTTCCATACGGGAGTGCTATTGATGCTTTCGGGTAAATTTTCCCTTTAAGCGGGACGGAGATTGGACCGATAGGCGACATCTCCATTTGCTGACCTATTTCGTACTCAACGTTTACTCCTGCCGATTTTTTAAAAAACGTTTGCCACGTTCCGCTCTGATAGACAAGAAGGTCGCCGTTTTCATTGTTAACATAGGTCGTATCAAGCATGGATAAGCTTCCGCTTGGCGTGTAGATGGAATCAATTAACCGATACGCCGTTTTTCCTCCAAGCGTTGTCGTTCCTTGAACCACGGTAGCCTGGCGATGCACTGTGTTTGGGATTTTTTGGCTTGAGGTTGTATCAAGGTCGTAGCCCGAATATACATAGAGATGGCCCACAACGGGTGGAAAGAGATTAGTTTCGGTAATCTCAGCACCGGTGAGATTATCTTTTTTATCGCAACCGGCAACAAGCGCAAACAAGATGAAAACCAACAGTGCTTGCGCAACCGCAAAAATGTTTTTTGTTTTCATAGCTCCCCCATGATTAGTAAATGGTGGCTGGTTCACGTTTTTTCAAAGATGATGGTTTTTTGCTTGATCAATCTCGATACTCGCAACACATTACCGAACCAGCTCGGCGCCCAATTCACGCTTTAATACAAGGAGAATAGGATGTTCCTTTGTTTTACTCTTGCCCGGTAATTCCGATGGCTCTGCATGAAGACGCGCTGTTGGTGCGGTATGAGAAGCCGGCCGAAACGATTTTTCGGCTTGAAGGATTGGTTCGATGAATACTTTCATCCCTGAAATTTTTTGAAACGACTCAACGAGGAAATCTTTGTTGCGCTTAATGGTCGAAAAGTGGAAGTCATCGGGGCAGCCGATACGCAGCGTGCCGTTCGCTACATCGAGAATTTGGATCTCACTCAAAATGGTGCCGAGAGAAATTTTCGATTTGCGCACTTCTCCCACTACTTGTTGCCAAAGGGCATACGCATCTTCAGCGGAAACAGCTTTTCCGCTTTGCAATGGACGATCGGTCTCCTGGGGTAACGGAGTTGCTGTTTGATATTGTATAGGGGATTCTTTAAGGGTTGTCAACTCGCCCGCCGCTTGCATAATCGGAATTGTTGATGCGACAGCGCGGGGTGAGCTGGTTTGCTGAGGATACAATGGTTGCGGTGTAAATCCACCGCTTGATGGCTGAACCGGGGTTGTAAACGACATCATGGAGTATGCGGAAGCCGCTTTTAATCTTCCGGCGCTCACGGAGCCAACGACCTTAAGTTCAGAGGGCGCGTTTGCTTGATGCGCTGCGCTGTTTCCATTGGAGGGTAATGCCCCGGACTCAAGTTTTTTTTTGAGGTCGTCAATTTGCCGCAGAAGCGAGTCTATATGAACCGCGCTTTCCATGTTGATCATTTGTAATAGACCGGCTTCAAGCTTAAAGCGGGGCTGCGGCGCCCATCGGATGGATTGTTCCAGATCGTTCACGAGCTTGATGAGCCGCAAGATATCGTTCTGCTTAAAATTCTTGGATTCTTCCTGGTAGCGTTTTTTGTACGGCTCGGAGGTTTCAATAAGCTGCGGAGAATCCGTCGTCAGCACCACTAACAAATTGCGTAAATGTTCTGCAAGCCCGCCGAGAAATTCCCGCAGGTCGTACCCGTTGCGGACGATTTCATCAACTAATTCCATGCCACCTTTAAGGTCATGCGCCTTGATTAGGTCCGTCACGCGGAAGAACATTTCCTGGTCAACGACATTCAGCACTTTGAGCACGTCGGCTGCGGCGATTTCGTTGCCGCAGAACGAGCGAATCTGGTCGAAGATGCTTTGCGCGTCGCGCAGTGAGCCGTCGCCCTTCTTGGCGATAATCAATAACGCACTATCGTCTATCGTTATTTTTTCTTCTTGAGCAATAAAGCGGAGGCGTGCGATGATCTCTTCAATCCCAATGCGCCGGAAATCAAACCGCTGGCAGCGGGAGAGAATCGTCATTGGAATTTTATGGACTTCCGTCGTCGCAAAAATAAAAATGACATGCTGAGGCGGCTCTTCGAGTGTTTTCAGAAGCGCGTTAAACGCTTCTTTCGTCAGCATGTGAACTTCATCAATAATATAGACTTTGTACTTGCCGTGGGTGGGCGTGTACCGAACGGACTCGCGAAGATTACGAATTTCCTCCACGCCCCGATTTGATGCGCCGTCAATCTCTATAACGTCAAGACTGCGCCCGGCGGTAATTTCCTGGCAAATCTCGCAGGTGTTATCCGGGTTCACGTCTTTTGGGGAGAGGCAATTGATCGCTTTGGCAAGTATGCGCGCGGTGGTTGTTTTGCCGCATCCGCGTGCGCCGCTAAAAATATACGCATGCGCCAGCCTGTTGGAGGAAATGGCGTTGCGTAACGTATTGGTAACGTGGGATTGACCGACGACATCTTCAAACACCATCGGCCGCCACTTGCGTGCGGTTACTTGATACGACATAGGTAAGTGGAAAATGAAAAATTAAAAGGGAAAAAGCAAATCCTAAAAGCAGAATACAGAAGCCGGTAGTTCCGCCAGAGGCGGATGCGCCTTTGGCGCACAGAAGCCAGAATAAAAGCAAAAAAGGCTTCTTTGCCTGTGATAAAGATCAACTTAAATTTTGACCCTGTTTTTCCACTGGGTTCTGTGTTTTTGACCCCAATTTGTCCTGTCTGACAGGAAAAAATCCTGCGTGACAGGAATTTTTCCTGTCGCGCAGGACAGCAAATTTCAAAGAATGTTGACTCGAGTTCTTATACGTTACATCTACTTCTTCCCCTCAAAAACATATTTCATTGCTTCTTCAATGGTTTCTACCGGGATAATTTTCAATCCTTTTTTCACTTTCTCTTGAATTTCTGTCAGGTCTTTCACGTTTTCTTTGGGAATCAAAACGGTCTTAATTCCGCTGCGCTGGGCGGCAAGGAGTTTCTCGTTCAATCCGCCGATAGGCAGCACGTTGCCCCGCAGAGTAATCTCGCCCGTCATCGCGATGTCGTTGCGCGCCGGGCGACCGCTTGCCGCAGAGATCATCGCCATTGCCATGGTAATGCCCGCAGAGGGTCCGTCTTTGGGAATAGCGCCTTCCGGCAAGTGAATGTGAATTTCTTTTCCCTTGTAGAAATCCGGCGCAACATGAAGTTTTTTTGTGTTCGAGCGAATATAGCTCAGTGCCGCTTGCGCGGATTCTTTCATCACATCGCCAAGTTGTCCGGTCAGTGTAAGTTTTTCTGCGCCGCGCATGATGGTAACATCAACGTTGAGAATATCGCCGCCAACGCTCGTCCATGCCAATCCCGTTACCGAGCCGATGCGCCTTTTGCGCTCCGCTTCTTTCTTGCGAAATTTCGGCACGCCGAGATAGCTTTCAATCTTGTCGAGTGTAACGACAATGAGCTTTCTTGTTTTCTTTTTTACGGAACCATTCTTCTGCTTGCCGAGCACTATTTCCTTCGCCGCCTTACGGCAAACGGATGCTATCTCCCGCTCTACGTTGCGAACGCCTGCCTCGCGGGTGTACTCGTTGATAATTTTATCAATGGCGGCATCTTCAAATTGGATTTGCTTATCGCTTAAGCCATGCTCTTTGAGTTGTTTGGGCAGAATGTGTCGCTTGGCGATTTCGCGCTTGTCGTGGTCGAGATAACCGGGAAGCTCGATGATCTCCATTCTATCTTGCAACGGCAGGGGAATTCCGTAGCGCACGTTGGCGGTAGTAATGAACATGACTTTGGAAAGATCATAATCCACATCGAGATAATGGTCGCTGAAGGTGTTGTTCTGTTCGGGGTCGAGCACTTCGAGCAATGCCGCCGACGGATCTCCGCGGAAATCCATGCTCATCTTATCCACTTCATCCATTAACAGCACGGGGTTGACAACGCCTGCGCGCTTCATGGATTGAACAATTTTCCCGGGCATAGAGCCGATATAGGTGCGCCTGTGGCCCCGAATCTCCGCTTCATCCCGAACGCCGCCGAGCGAAATGCGGACGAATTTTCTGCCGAGCGCCCTCGCAATGGATTTTGCGAGCGATGTTTTGCCAACTCCCGGCGGACCCACAAAGCAGAGAATCTGCCCCTTCATCTCTTTGACAAGATTAAGGACGGCGATGTGCTCTAAGATTCTCTCTTTCGGTTTTTCCAACCCAAAGTGGTCTTCATCCAAAATCTGCTTAACGTGCGCGACCGCAAGGTCGTCTTTTGTTCGCTTTTGCCATGGAACGGAGGTAAGCCAGTCGAGATAATTGCGTGTAACGGTAAACTCCGGGGACATGGGCGGAGTCTTCTTCAGCTTGTTGAACTCCTCCATCGCTTTTGCTTGGGCTTCCTTCGGCATTTTGGCTTTGAGAATCTCGTCTTTTAATTTAGCCAATTCGGGCGAGGCTTCATCATCCCCAAGCTCATCTTGAAGGATGCGGATTTGCTCCTGAATAAAAAATTTCCGCTGTGACTTTTGGATGTTGTCCTGAACCTTGGTGTCTATTTCCCGCTCGATCTTGAGAATATCAATTTCCGTTGTGAAGATTTTCGAAAGCTCGTACAATTGCTCGCGCAGGTGTTGGATTTGCAAAATGCGCTGTTTGATATCTACGCTCTGGATGAGGTTCGATGCCATATAATAGAGCTTGCGTTGCGGTTCTTTAATTCCGTCGAATGCAATCATGACTTCGGGCGGAACGTTGCGGCTCATCTTCACATACTCGCCGAAAAGCGTCGAGGTGTGCCTCAGAAGCGCATCAATCTCATGGCTGGAAGGAGTTTCTTCTTTGTTGATGATGATTTCTGCTTCGAGGAAGTTCGTGTTCGGAACGAATTTTTTAATGCTCGCCTGCATAACGCCGTCAACTAAAATTTTCATCAGCCCGTTGGGCAACTTGAGCATTTGAATGATCTTTGCGACGGTTCCATGCTGATAAATGTCGTCGGTGGTTGGCTCATCAACGACCGCGCTTTTTTGGGCAACGAGAAGGATATTCTTTCCTCGCTCAAGCGACTCGTTTGCGGCGCGCAGAGAGCTTTCTCTTCCGACAAGAACGGGAAAAATCATGTAGGGAAACACCACCACGTCGCGCAACGGCAATATCGGCAGCACGGTGGGAATGTTATCAATCGTTTCGACGGCTGTTTTGCTTGGTTTTACGGTTGTATCACTCATGTTCTTGTTTGGATGAAGCGTTAATAAACATCAAAGTGGGGCATTGCTTTAAAATAAAAAGAGTCCCAATGCTTTGGGACACCATATTTTGCTTAATATACCCACAAATGAAAGGATAGTCAAGGATGGGTAAAAATCACCCGTGTCCGGCTTACGACAAACGGTTTAAAGGCGTATTTGGATGCCGTTGATGTGGCTTTTGGAGTTGAATTTGACTTTGCGCAACTTTTGAAGCTTTATGGAAAATCACTTGAAGGAGAACATCGCTACAGTCCAGCCGACTGTACCGGAATCATCAAAACGCCCATCATGGGAAACCCAAAATTGAAACACATTTTGACTAGTGGACTGTTACGATAATTAGTTGATAATTTAGTATCTTGCATACATCTGTTCATTCCTCACATTCAATGGAGGATGTATGCGAAAGCAAAAATACCCGGTTACGTTATCAAAGACACAGCGCAATGAATTGCTCAA
>JACQBK010000016.1 GCA_016194505.1 Ignavibacteriales bacterium
ACTTAAATAAAAATCTGCTCACGTCCGCTCCATCTCTCGCCCGCAATTGCTGACCCAAGGGATAGAGATTGATGTCCCTCAAATCAATGCGGCGATATTCATTGCCGGGCAAAAGATTATCAATAATGAATTTCATCTTCATCGTACCAAGCCCGTCAATGAACGTGTTGGGATTCTTGTCATCGGCATCTATGCGCCACGGAGTATAAAGCTGCCGATTTTTATAAATATCCATCGTTGTAAAATAAATCGGGAAGAAATTTTCCTTGTGCGCATCGTCCGGCTCCGGTATTACACAGCCTACCTCGACCTTGTTTACTTGACTATACGGATTCGATTCGGAAGGCAGCGAGCGATTCGCAACATTCATCCCTAACTTGATCGTATTTTCAACGACAAAAAACCTCCCTCGACCCAAGATCATCTTCGTCTCATCATCCCAAATTTCAAAAATGTAATTTCCCGATTGAGGAAATCGCTCGACCCCCGCAAACCCGGGCACCTTCAGGGTATAGTGAAACCTATAGTGCTGCACACCTGCGGGAGCAGGCTCAAATGAAAGCGGGGATTTCGTTCTATTCTGCATTTCATCATTAATAAAGGAATTTTGCGTCACATTCCAATTCCTATCGCAATGAAAAAATTTTACCATAATGGAAGCGGGCTTATCTTCCTTTAAATCAAACTCAATCGTGATCGGGCGATTGTCCAGACCCGCAACGGGTAATTGTGCTTCCGCTGAACCGGTTACTCGCAATCCTAAAATTCTATCCGAAACAATCTCCTGCGAGTGGAGAGCGCAAATACCAAGAGTCAATAAAAGAAACAATCGCTTCATTATTTCACCGCTTTGTAAAGTGTATAATAGACAAGGTCAGACTTCGCCAGCCCAAGCCCGGAAAAAGTTCTCGTCATAACGGGTTGCAGAGAATCGGTTGCAAGCCGTTCCGGCGTAGGCGAGCGGTCAACAATATAATCAGGATGAATGGTCTGTTCATAGCGCCGCTGAAGCATCCCCTCATCGTAACTGACTCCCCCAAAAGCTTTTTTAACCTGCGGAGAAATTAGCCCAGCCGTGTCATAAAAATTTCGCCCGGAAACATACCCAAGCACACCGATATCGGGAGCCAACACCGTCGCATTCTCTTTTGCGTTGGAGCGAAGCCAGTAGGCAATCGGCTTGAGGCATTCGTTCATTCCCAGCGTAAAGTTTTGAGTGTGCGGAACGACCTTGGAACGATACACAAACTGATTTGCCGCCAACGATACCCCGATAACAATAACCAGCACCATCAACGCGCGGTGGGGCGACAATACAAATGAAAGCTCAAGCTGCTTAATCCCCCACACGCCGTACAATACAATAAACGGACTTATAGGCAACAAGTATCGTGAGACCACTTGCACGTTCATCACAATATACAACAAGGGCAATGCAATAACCCATAACAACGGGAATGCGTCTTCTTTTATTCGAAGCCAGTTACTTCTCCGTACCACAACAATAAAACCGACAACGATGGCCAGCGCCGCAACGACCTGCGTTGCGCCGATAATCTTGAGCATCGAGAACAATGTGAACCACACGACCGCCAGCGAAAATCCCTGCGTTGATTTTGCCTGCAGGGTGTTCGGCACAATTGCTCCAAAATGGATATACGCAAACAAGAGCCACGTCAGAATGATTACACTAAAAAGCGCAAGCGAGCTGATAATTTTTCTCCACGCGGAGGCTCGAACTCTTGTGTTGAGGAAAATATCCACCAAAACCACCAAGAACAATAAAAAGCCCTCCGGCCTTACAAGAGTAAACATACCCGCGACAAATGTTGCAGTGGCATATTCTTTCCGGTAGGCATTCCAAACCGTCAACAATGCCAGCAACACTGCAAGGGATGATTCCATTCCCGAACATGTCCATCGCAAAAACCATGCGTCGAAGGAAAACATCCACGCAACGATTAACGCGTAAATTTTATCGCGTATAATTGCAAACGCAAGAAGGTACAAAATCACAATTGCGATGTTTGCAAACAGCAGGTCGAGCGTTTTTGCAACCATGTAGGGATCGAGACCGAGCTTTGCCCCCGAAGCAATCAATAATGTCCAAAAAGGTCCCGTAACGCCATAGCTCGGTATCCCTGCATTAAATGAAAACCCATCTCCTCCGACAATGTTCTTTGCGTACTGAAGGTAAATATACGTATCGTCTGGGGTGTAGTCAAAATGCAGAATGGACGTTCCATAAAACACGCCAACGACAATGGAAATGCCGTACTTCAGCACGAAGCGCCAAAATGGGGAATACTCCTCTTGCCCGGTATTCTTGGATTGATCTTCAGTCAAAATGCTGCCTCAACCAAGTATAAAGCTCTTGGACATTGTGGAACACATAATCGCTTTTCATTTGAAGCACCTTCTCCTTCGCGTACGAATCCCACAGCACAGAAGCAATCTTTACGCCCGCTTCATGGGCAGCCTTCACATCGCCAACGGAATCCCCCACCATAAGGACATTGTTCGGCTTCAATGAAAAATGAGATAAAATTTTCCGTATGCCTTCTGCCGAAGGTTTATGTTGCACCACATCACTTCCCGTCACAATAAAATTGAAGTATTCTGTGAGATGAAATTGTTCCAGCGTAATCGTCGTTGTGTGAATTCCCTTACCGGTAAAAAGGGCAAGATGACATCCCTGCTTGAGGATAAAATCCAATACTTCTATGATACCCGGATACAATTGCGCCAGACGATTGTGGTTATCGCGATAGAATGACAAATAATCTTGCATCGCCTCATTAATTTGGTTTTCCCCAACGATAGCGAGCAACGCTCCTTCTTCCGGCGGACCGAACATTGCCGTAATTTCCGGCTCGGAGTAAATCTTCCCTTGGTATTTTTTAGCGATATGATTAAACGAATCAAATATTAACTGATTGGTTTGGGTCAACGTTCCGTCCATATCAAAGACAATACACTTGAGATCGCTCACGTTATTTCGCCTCCCGCAGATACAGAACATCACCGTCCATCGTTGTAACAACGACACCCTGTGCATCAAGGGGAGTTACGGTATTCGTGCGCGCTTTCCCGGTATCATATTGCCATCGAATTGCTCCCGTCGTTGCATCAAGCGCGGTAACGATCCCGCTTTTTGAACCGAAAAAAACCACACCGTCCTTTTCCATCGGCATAGATGGATTTGAATCGAATCCGTATTTGCAATCAGTCTTCCAAAGAAGTTTTGGCGTAACGCTGGCGGTCGAAACGCAATATAGCGTATCGGTCATGCCGCGAAGATAGAGCCGCTCGCCATCCGCTGAGATGCCGAGAGATTCCCAGACTGCAAACTCATTCGTCCGCCACATTGTTTTTCCCGTCATCGCATCAATGGCGGTGGTAAATTTATCCGGCGCGGTGACAAAAATTTTTCCGTTTGCAGCTACGGGCCAACAGGCTGCCGGAGCAAAATAAAAATTCGGCTTATCGGCTGACCATTTCCACAGGAGCGATCCTGTGTTCACATCCAGCGCATAGAGATACGCATCCCATGAGCCGAATAGCACCTTACCTTCATACACGAGCGGCTTGGTTTCGACATTTTCACCGATGCCGCTGAACTCCCACAAAAGCTTTCCGGTCGCCACGTCAAACGCCCGAAATGTTCCATCGCTTGCCCCGATAAAGACTTTGCCGTTTTGGACCGTTGGAGATGAAAGAACCGAGCCGTTAAGCTTGTAGCTCCAAACAACAGAACCATTATCAGTGCGTAATGCTTGTATCGTTCCATCGGATGTTCCGAGCAATATTTTATTTTCACTCACGGCTGGAGAAGAATATATGGTAGAATTTCCCGTGTTCACACGCCAATCCATTTTCCCTGCCAATAAAGAAAGGCGGACGGCATTTCCTTGGGCATCTGACACAAAGACGTTTTCTTTTGACACTTCGGGCTTCGTACCGATTGTTACTCCTGCTTTGTAATCCCAAACAACATTGACGCTAGGGCTATTGATAAATGGCTGACCTTTTTCCTTCGATGGCTCGTAGTTTTTCTTTTGATTGGCAAAACGATGCCACGGCGATTTTGGCGCTTCGCCAACGTTTTTCTCTGAGACAATAATAGAATCCTCTCTCAACTCCACTATATTGTAGGCGGCTTTGGCATTCCGTGCTAACGTTGAGCGGAACATAACGCCTTCAATTCCATCCCAGTTATATTTGCGATTCGCGTGGCCATGGCCAATGCCGATAAAGCGAAGGTCGTGTTTCTTCAATCTGTTCAGCAATTCATCGGTGTTATCAATATCGCTTCCATCGGGAAGATGGTGGCACACAAAAACAATTTTACTCGATGCAGGAGTGGCAACGAAAACCGAATCCAGCCAGCGTAAATCTTGGGGAGCAATATGTCCCCCACCCCCGCGCATCGGGATCCCGTCATTTACTCCGATGAAGCGATACCCCTTATAATCATACACCGCCTTATCATCACCAAACAATGTGCTGAACATCGTGCAACCGGACTCCGACCATTTCGTATCGTGGTTACCGGGAACGATAACATAATGAAGCTGCAAGCTATCAAGAATTTGCTTGGCGAGCTGTAGTTCGTCGTTTTTTCCCTTCTCGGTTATATCGCCGGAGATGACGACGAAGGCAAACTCATCCTTGCGTTCGTTAATATCGGCAACTACCGCGCGTAGATCGCCCGGGGCGGGCGCAAAACCGATATGCGTATCCGAAAGCCATGCAATCTTAAACTGCGCCGAAGCCCTGCTACTCCAAAAAAGAACTACTACAATTAAAAACCACTTCCAAAATGAAATTTTAAAGTATTTGTCACCCTGAACGCAACGAATCCCGACAAGTCGGGACTCACTGCGCTCAGACTGACTGTTCCTCATTATTTTTGATATGGGTTCGTTATCCTTATACATTTTCATAGCAATCCTCATAAACAACAAAGGCGCCAAGCAGTGATCTTGACGCCTCGTTTCATTGTCTCGTGTGATGTCACCTTACAGCTTGAATGAAAGCTTCATACTCTTGAAGCGTTTCAAGCAATGGTAACGTCGTTGGAAAGATACACGTCTTGAATTGCGTTCAGAATTTGTACGCCTTCGTTCATCGGACGTTGAAATGCTTTACGTCCCGAGATCAAGCCCATGCCGCCAGCGCGCTTATTGATAACGGCAGTTTTCACAGCTTCGGCAATATCGTTCGTGCCGGAGGGACCACCGGAGTTAATCAAACCAGCCCGCCCCATATAGCAATTAGCAACTTGGTACCGCGCTAAATCAATTGGATGATCGGAAGATAATTTTTCATAGACATATTTATGCGTCTTTCCAAAATTGAGGGCGGTATAGCCGCCATTATTTTCCGGCAACTTCTGCTTAATAATATCTGCCTCAATTGTTACGCCAAGATGATTCGCCTGCCCCGTAAGATCGGCGGAGACGTGGTAATCTTTTTCCTTCGTCTTAAATGCCGCATTTCTCGTATAGCACCAGAGAATCGTTGCCATGCCAAGTTCGTGCGCCTGTTGGAATACTTGGCTGATCTCCCATATCTGTCGCCGTGATTCCGCAGAGCCGAAATACACCGTTGCTCCTACAGCCGTTGCGCCCATATCATACGCTTGCTTCACACCGGCGAAGAGCGTTTGATCATAGGTGTTGGGGTAGGATAAAAACTCATTATGGTTCACTTTCAGAATAAACGGAATCCTATGCGCATACTTTCGTGCGACCGCGCCGAGCACGCCGAGCGTCGAAGCAACAGCGTTGCATCCGCCTTCAAGAGCGAGCTTGACGATGTTTTCGGGAGCAAAGTACATCGGGTTGGGAGCAAACGAAGCGCCCGCCGAATGCTCGATACCCTGGTCAACCGGCAAAATGGAAACGTACCCTGTTCCCGCTAATCGTCCATGGCCAAGTAACTGTTGAAGGCTTTTTAGCACCGGCGTGGGACGATCCGATAATGCATACGCTCTATCAACATAATCGGGACCCGGAAGGTGCAGCGATTCTTTGGGAATCGTTTTGCATTGATGCTCTAAAAGATTTTTCGCTTCACTGCCTAATAACTGTTCAATGTTTATCATGGGATATTATTCTCCTTTGGACAAAAAAACTCACTCGCTGAATAAAAATATCATCAAACAAGACTGATACAAAAATATATCAAACGTTTGATTCTGTTGCAAGGAAGATTATCGGCTTTCAATTCTCAACTTTAAGAGCACTTTTTTATGGGTGAGGTGACCTCGCCCATATTGGAAATTGGAAAAGTAGAAATAGTTAGTCATTTACGTGCGACGCACATGCAAAGTAGGGCGAATTTTAATTCGCCTATTTGGGTAGGTAGGCTTGGCGGACTGTCCCGAAGGGATTCCTTTGGAAAAGTTCGCCCTACGTGGCGTTTACCACCTACCTTGATTCTCACTGCAAATCTCTCTACTTTGTTTTAATGAAAAAACAAATTGTACTGAAGAAAAACGAAGAGCACCGCATTCTCGCGGGACATCAGTGGGTGTTCAGCAATGAGATAAAAACGGTTCACGGTAGCCCGGAAAGCGGAGACGTCATTGAACTACTGCGCCATGATGAAAAATTCCTGGGGATCGGCTTTTATAATCCCCATTCGCTTATCGCCTTTCGTCTGCTGAGCAGGGAGCAGGAAGAAGTGAGTTTCGAGTTCTTTGAGAAACGAATCTCGAGAGCGTTACAGCTTCGCAAGCGCATGTATTCCGATTCAGAAACGTTTCGCGTCGTTCATGGGGAAGGGGATTTCCTGCCCGGGTTGGTGATAGACAAATATAACGAG
This sequence comes from Ignavibacteriales bacterium, assembly GCA_016194505.1. Lineage (GTDB taxonomy): Bacteria > Bacteroidota > Ignavibacteria > UBA10030 > UBA10030 > JACQBK01. Next base: position 6,832 of record JACQBK010000016.1, read on the forward strand.
TACATCTCACTGCAAACCCTTTCTGTGGGAATGGATCGAAGGCTTACGCTGATTTGTGATGTTCTGGAATCCATATTTCACCCCAAAGCAATCGTTGAGAGGAATGAATCTTCATTGAGAAGCCTCGAACAGCTTCCCATAGAAAAAGGCGTTCTCCGCGGCACTATCGGACAGACCATCATTACGGAGAACGCTATAAAGTATAAGGTGGATTTGCTGGAGGGGCAAAAAACGGGCTTCTTTTTGGATCAGCGGGAAAACAGGAAATCTATCCGTCAGTATGTGAAGGATGCAACAGTGCTCGATTGTTTTTGCAACGAGGGCGGATTTTCACTCAACGCCGCATTAGCCCATGCGAAATCAGTCCACGCGATTGATATATCGCAATCAGCAATTGCAAACGCCAAAGTGAATACTACCATCAACGATGTAACAAATGCAAGATTTGAAACGGCAGATGTATTCGAACGTTTGAAGGAGTTGGAAACTACGGGCGAAAAGTTTGATGTCGTCATACTCGACCCCCCTTCGTTCAGCCGAAACAAGAAAACGGTCGCAACCGCACTCAAGGGCTATAAAGAAATCAACACACGGGCGCTTCACTTACTCCATGCGGGCGGAATTCTCGTTTCAGCATCCTGCTCCCATCACATCACGGAAGAATCATTTATCGAAACCATTGAAGCTGGCGCTCGCGCCAGCCACCGCTCGATTCAATTATTGGAATTCTCCGGCGCCAGCCCGGATCACCCCTCATTGCCTACCATGCCGGAAACGAAGTATCTGAAATTTACAATCTTTGCAGTTCAATAAAAATTTAGTTTGCTTCTCATTCCAAGGGGAATTATATTTCATGAGGTGATGTTGGATGAATATACAATATGGAGGGTTTGGTCATGAAACGGCGTTTACTTTCTCTCGTTGCAATTGCGATCCTGTTTATTCCTTTCTCGGTGTTCAGCCAAGAACACGAAGGAAGGGATTCGACAATTATTTTTACTCCTTCAAACCCGGATATTATCCAAAAAAGCACTTACCAGCCGTTACGGAATGCGTGGGGGGTTGACATTCTCATCTCAAACAACGGATTCGGCGGCGGGGCGTTTTATCGTCACGAATATACGGATGAGCTTTCCGGATTCATCTCGTTTGCCATTTCGGATGTGAAAGACGATAACGAAGTTGAGTTTTTCAACCAATTTACCGGTCAAAATTTTGTCCCTGGTAAGGTAAACCGGATGATACTGTTTCCACTAACCATCGGCGCACAATATCGCCTGTTTAAAGACGACATCGTTGACAATTTCCGGCCGTACCTTAGCATTGGATTAGGACCTTCAATGGTCTTCGTATCACCCTACTCGACTACAAAGCAATACCAAGGACCTGATGGAGCGATTCTATCTCAACCGGAACAAGTGGAATTTTTCAACAGCCTAAAATACGGAAAAGCACATTACACCTTGGGCGGATATATTGGTGCAGGAGCATACTTCGGATTGGATAAAGGCACTCTTTCGGGAATAAGCATCCGTTACTATCTTGTCCCTTTCAGTAGCGGCATTGAAAGCATGAATAACGTCTTTATTAAAACATTCGGCGGTTTTTACATTACGCTGAACTTCGGCTCGCTGTATTAGAAAAATTCAAGACTTCAATTGAACCACAACGGCGTCCCGATGTATTGGGACGCCGTTTTTATTTCAGTCTCACAATGCCCTAAAATGCCGAAGCGCTCTGAGAACCATAGAGCCTCCCCTTGGCTCTAGGGTCACACAAAGCGCTTCAGAACTACAATGCCAATATAATGGAATCGCCGGTGCCGCACTGTGATTGCAGTCACCAAGCAGCCTTTCCCTTTTTCACCAAGTCCATAAGATTGAAACTCTTCTCAACTTTTTTTACCATCGAATAGTATTGTAGCGTTTTGGCTTCCCCAAGCATCATACCTATGAGCCGGCAAACCGAACCTATGCAAGAAGAAACCCAGTGGGTCAATAAAGCGCGACAAGGTGATCATAAGGCCTTTAAAATCCTTTATGATATACATATCGCGTCGTTATATCGGTTTATGAGGCAATTTTCACCTGATACGCATGAAGTGGAAGAATGGGTTCAGCGGGCATTCATCAAAGCATTTAACCACCTCGGCTCGTTCGATGGGAAAGCCCGGTTCTCAAGCTGGCTTTTTAGAATAGCAATGAATGAAATGCGGATGGATCGGCGGAGAGCAGCCATCATCCCTTTTACTCACCCGGAAGATGATGAAATTTCTTCCTCTCCTTCCAATGAAAAAGAAAGCGATGCTTGGGAATGGAATGAAACCATGAGAACGTGGATGCAAGAACTTGATGAGACAAAACGAATGGTTTTTTTACTCTATGAAGTAGAAGGATATTCGCACGCGGAGATTGCTTCGATGTTAGGAATAAGCGAGAGCACATCGAGAACGATTCTTTCCCGCACAAAACGGTACCTGAAAACACGATGGCAACAGGAGATGACGCAATGAAACCCGAAGAATATTATCAACCGAATGATTTGCCCGACAACACTACAAAGAGCATACTGTGGCATGCAATCGAAAAAGAAATTGCCCCGCATCGGTTTTCACTTTTTGCCATAAACGATAAACGAAGTTTTGCGTACGGTATCGCGGCGGCTCTTGTGCTGTACCTTTCCACGGTAGGAGCTTTTACGCTCATCAAACAATTGATTGAAAATGGCCAACCTTCCGTGGTGCAGGTAGATAAGGCATATCAATCCGCCATTTATGAATTTGAAAAAGTGATGCCAAGAGTTACAACCATATCGGGGTCGCCTCAAAACTCCGATGTCCTCTTGGCAAGAAAAGACCAGCTTAAGTTGCTCGATACAGCAATCAACGAGTTTAAGAGTGAAACACAAAATACCGACCTCTCTCCTCTGAAGCGGACAAAGCTCCGTCAGTTGTATAGTTTAAAATTGCAAATACTTCAACAAATGATCGAGAATGGAGAAATTGAATTATGAAAACCCTTCTTGCAACATTAGCGATCTCATTGTTGCTTACAATGCCGGAATCCGATAAATCGCGCGATATTGAAAAAAGGATTCAAACACAGCCATCACAACGAATTGAAATTAACGGCTTTAATGGGTCCGACATAACATTCAAATCATGGGATAAAAATGAAGTGTATCTCAAACTTAACGTCAGCATTTCTTCATCGGATGAAAGCTATGAACGAGATTATATTGAATCGGTCAATGTTATAGACTCTCAGACGGCAAACGCGGTCATATTGACTTTTCGGGAACCAACAAAGGAATTTAACGGGAAGACGTTTTGGGGAACCGTAAAGTCTCTTTTTGTTTCCTACATTCGAAAAAAAATTTCCGGCGAGATTTATGTACCGCAGTCAAACCCGCTTTCGACGGATATGAAATATGGTTCTCTTTCGCTTGAAAATATGAGGGGGAGCGTCCGTTTGCTGGGGCGCAGCAATACCGTAACGCTAAAAAATTGCTCTACAATTGAGGAAGTCCAAAACGACTATGGCAAAACGACAATCGAGAATTCCGGCGGCAACCTCCAAATTGAAGGAAGAAGTGGCACGATTACTATAGATACATTCAACGGGCCCATCAGCGCGGATGCTGAATATTCGACTATTACCATAGGCAAGATTAAAGAGAAGCTTTCCATCAAGTCCCGGAGCGCAAAGTTGAAGCTTGAAGATATTCAGGGCGACTTATCTGTTAACTCCGACTACTCGAACATTACCATCAATAACGTCTCCGGCTTTGTCGATGTGGGGACAAAAAGCGGCACCGTCAAAGTAAAACAGGTCGAAGGAATCAATATCGACGCGGACTATACGAAGGTGGAGGTTATTTCTGTCAGTGGAAAATCAAAAAAGGAAATCATCATCAATGGACGTTCGGGGAGTCTTATCCTTGAAGACGCTGTCGGCGATCTGAAAATTGATAACCCGTATTCGAAAATGGATTTAAAGAAAATTCGCGGCAATGTTGAGCTTCGGACAACAAGCGCTACCGTGCGAGCAGAAGATATCATTGGAGATTGGACATCCTATACAGAATATGCAACGGTTACGCTCGATAATTTAACCGCGCAGACAATTTCAATGACAAATAAAAGCAATCCGATCGAAGTTCAGCTTAAGAATGCCCCGAACAAAATCAGCATTAAAAACCAGTACGGCAGAGTTGATGTAGAAATGCCGCAGGGATTCAGCGGCGAAGTAAATCTTGAGTCAGAGTACGGAAAAATTGACACAAACTTGCCTATCAAATCAAAAAATCTCGGCAGCGGCGCTTATGGAATGGGAAAAATAGGCACTGGCAATGGCTCTATCAACATCGAAACTAAATCCGCAAACATTAAGTTGATTCAGCGATAACGTTGGACGATTGCAGAGCGTCCCGATACATCGGGACGCTCTACAACATTTTACGGGTAAAACCTCAACGCAATCCCTATTTCAAGACCCATTGCTACTGTGGGAGTCAATAGCAACGATGGACCAAGCTCAAAAGCAATGTCAAAGGGAAATTCACGAGGAAGATAATCTACTCCGAACACTCCCCGAACGCCAAATGCAAACGAATTGCGTGCGAATGACCGCCCGGAAAGACCCGCATCGCCAATATATGCACCCGCTCCATAATAGAATGGGAGCTCGGCATTATGAAACGTATCATAATGACCCAAGTAATCTACTCCAACCGTCAAACCTCCGCCGAACGAAGCGCCAATAGAACCCTGGTATGCAATGGTCGAGTTCTGCCAATACTTGATGGAAAATCCTGTCGGCGCACCAAGGACCACTCCGACTCCCATCTTTTTTCTTGAATTGGCTCCATAACTCACCGAGGTTAATACCAAACCAAACAAGAAAGCAAACATCATTAGTTTCTTCATAAATCCTCCGGTTGAATTATAACTTGTTCCCAGAACTCTTTTCGTTTGCTGGAAGGGCTAAAGCCCTTCTCCGTTTTGGACGCTATTCTACCGTTAATTACTGTAAGGATTTTAACTCTCAAAAAACATTTAGAAAGAATCATCTTTAAAATGACTTGTAGAGATATTCCTTCAAAAACTTTCCCGTGTATGAGTTGGGAGATTGAGCTATGGTCTCCGGTGTTCCGGTGGCAACGATGCGACCTCCGGCGTCTCCCCCTTCGGGACCCAAGTCAATCACAAAATCGGCACATTTTACAACATCCATATTGTGCTCGATCACAACAAGTGAATGCCCTGCTTCTACAAGCGCATCGAAACATGTAAGCAGTTTTGCGATATCATCAAAATGCAAGCCGGTGGTAGGCTCATCGAAGATAAAGAGAATTTTCCCTTCTGTGTGCGATGCCGTAAGGTGGTGGGCAAGTTTTATCCGTTGCGCCTCTCCACCTGAAAGCGATGTCGCCGGTTGTCCCAGATGAAGGTATCCTAACCCGACATCATCCAATACCTGCAAGCGTTTTGCAACGCGTTTGCCATCGGCAAATTGGGAAAAGAACCCAATCGCTTCCATCACCGTCATTGCAAGAATCTCGTCAACATTTTTTCCATGATAACGGATTTCCAACACTTCCTGCTTAAAACGTTTTCCCTTGCATCCCTCGCAGATCAGATACAAATCGGCAAGGAACTGCATCTCGATTTTTTGGAACCCATCCCCCTCGCACACATCGCAACGACCTCCGGGAACGTTAAACGAGAAATGCCCGGACTTAAACCCTCGAATCTTCGCCGCTTGCGTGTTTGCAAGCAAATCGCGAATGAGATCAAAGGCTTTAATATAGGTAATTGGATTCGACCTCGGCGTACGGCCAATCGGCGATTGGTCAACAAGCTCGACAAGATTAATGTGATGATCGCCTTTGATGGAAGAAAATTTCCCTACGCTCCCTTCAAACCCACCTTTGATTTTTTGGATGCCGGCATAGAGAATTTCATGTACCAGTGTGCTCTTGCCTGAGCCGCTTACCCCCGTAACGCATACAAACAAACCAAGCGGGATGCGGACGTCAATTTCTTTCAGGTTGTGTTCCGAAGCGCCCTTGACAAAAATAGATTGCTCGGAATCTTTCCGTCGTTTTTTCGGTACGGGAATAGAGTTTTTGCCGTTAAGATACCGCGCCGTCAAAGATGTCGGATGCTTCAGCAATTCATCAATCGTTCCGTTGAAAACAACTTCGCCGCCGTGTTCCCCCGCCTTTGGTCCCATATCCACAACAACATCCGCAGAGCGCATCATTTCTTCATCGTGCTCAACGACCATGACCGTGTTGCCGACATCCCGAAGGGATTTTAAAATATTGATAAGCTTGTTGTTATCCCGCGGATGGAGACCGATGCTTGGTTCATCCAAAACGTATAACGAGCCGACAAGCGATGAGCCAAGCGACGTTGCAAGATTGATGCGCTGGGATTCTCCGCCCGAAAGCGTCATCGTCAGCCGGTCGAGCGTTATGTAGCCGATACCGACATCGTTCAGAAATTTTAGCCGCTTGCGGATTTCTTCCAAAATCCGTTTGGCAATGTCTATCTCGGCTTTCGTCAGCCTGATTTCTTGAAAGAACGCATGCGCTTCCTCAATCGTCATACGAACGACATCATAAATTGTTTTCCCGCCGACACGAATGTTGCTTCGTTCCGCAATCGCGCCCCACCGCATTCATCGCACGTCGTATAACCCCGAAAGCGGCTTAAAAAAACGCGGTAGTGGATTTTGTAGGACTTGCGCTCAATGAATTTGAAGAACTTGTTAATGCCGTCAAATCCCTTGTAACCGTTCATGACTACATCGTGTTGTTGTTCGGTAAGGCGTTTGTAAGGAACATCCAACGGCACACCCGCTTCGCCCGCAATGCGTTGTAAGTCCAGAAGATTTTCTTTCCAGCGAGGAAATGTCCACGGGAACACCGCTCCCTCCCTGAGCGTTTTGGTGGGATCGGGTATGACTAAATCCATATCAATCCCCATCGAGCGGCCGAAGCCCTGGCATTTTGGGCACGCGCCGACTGGATTGTTGAATGAAAACATGCGCGGGTCGGGGTCCTCATAACGAATTCCATCATCAGGGCACTCATAATGCTGGGAGAAGCGGAGCATTTTGGCGGAATCAAGCAACTGCACGAGAGCATAGCCTTCGCCTTCCACAAACGCCGCTTCGATGGAATCGGCTAAGCGCGTGTCGTTATCCTTATCATCCTTGCGGATAATCAAACGGTCAACGAGAACGAAAATTCCCTTTTTGCTTTTCGCTTTGTAATCGGTTTCGTTCAGGTCAATAAGTTCACCCGCCATCTTTTCGGCGGGTTCCGTAACGACAATCCTAAAGAATCCGCGTTGCTTGAGGACATCAAATTCTTCTTTGAGCGAGCGACCCGGATGGTCGTGCATAGGGAAAAGGATATAGAGCTTTGTCCCGTCCGATTCTTGTTTCAGACGATCAACAACATTCGAAACCGTATCGCGCTTAACGAGCTTGCCGCACACGCGGCAATACGTTTGCCCGATGCGCCCGAAGAGCAAGCGGAGATAATCGTACACTTCGGTCGTTGTTCCAACGGTCGAGCGGGGATTGCGGGTAGATGTTTTTTGCTCGATAGCAATGGAGGGGCTGATGCCCGAAATCAAATCTACATCGGGCTTATCCATTCGCTCGAGAAATTGGCGGGCGTATGAGGAGAGGCTTTCTACATACCGTCGTTGACCCTCGGCATAGATGGTGTCAAATGCGAGGCTCGATTTTCCTGAGCCGCTGACACCGGTAACAACGATAAGCTTGTTACGCGGAAGCTCCAGGCTGATGTTCTTGAGATTGTGAACCCTCGCCCCTTTGACAACGATTTTGGTAAGTTTTTTGCCTGCTCCCCCGTTTGTCGGGAACGGTGCGGTTACGGCAGGATTCTCGCCTGCAAGAACTGCGGTTTTTTTCCTTTTTCTTTTTTCATTTTTCATTGAATAAGTAACTTACTTCATCAAAGCCGCAAAATCAAGAGGGATATGGGATATGTCACGCGAAGCGGGATCTCCGCCGTAGGCGGATGCGCCTTCGGTGCAAGCCTCTGGCTGAGGATACGGGATGTGAGACGTGAGCTAAAGAATGTGAGGCGGAAGACGGGAGATGAAACACACATCTCACATCTTGCTACCACTTTTTCCCCCGCCTCCCCTTGACTTTTAAGAGAGCCTTCCACAGATTAGTCGCAAATGAATCTCCAGTTGTCCGAGAGTTAAACTCTCGGACAGTCCCAAGGGGATTCCTTCGGAAGAATTTCTTCGATTCCGTTCACGGAATCGAAGAACAATACAGATTAGTCTCAGATGAATCGTGTGAAATTGCCTTTCGATGGGCAGATAAAAAAGGAATCAAACTTCATGGACAAAAAGAGAATTTCATCTATTATAATATTCATCGGGGGTGCATTAATCTTTTTTATGGGGATTGCCCATGCATTGGGCATTTCCAGCATCAAGGAGTCATTGTCTCAACATTCTACGCTGACTCAAAGCCGTCAGAACCAAATCTTGATTAATTGGGTTTTCTCCGGAGCGGCGATCAGCGCGTTGGGTCTCATTGCTTTCTTGCTTGCACCTCAAGTAAGAAGGGGAAAAAAGTTCGCACGAGACATTACCGCACTCATTGGAGTGTTCTTTCTTTTGATTTCTTTAATAGCGTACCTCATTGAGCCTGACCCAAGGCTTCTTCTCGTATTTACTTTTCCGGCGCTGTTGCTCCTGATGCCTATGATATTCTTCAGGAAAGAATTTACCTCGGACTAACATCGTAGTCTGAGCCAATGAAACCTCGACTCCCATGCTCAAAACCGCCTCAAACCTTTATCTATTAAACGCCACCCTTCTTATCACGCACGAGATAGACTCCGCATACTGGAAGGAGTGGGAGCTGTTCGGGATCCCCGGCGGCATACAACTCTTTCTGATACTGAATTTTTTGCTCCTGCTCGCGTTTCTCTTCGGATACAAACAGTTGCTGCTGGGGACAAAAAGTGGTTATATATTTTCTCTTGCATTGGCTTTTGGGGGTATCTTTGCCTTTGTTATTCACACGTATTTTATACTCGCGGGACATGCCGAGTTCACACCGCCCATTTCGCTGGTGATCCTTATCGCTACGCTGATCGTATCGCTTGCGCAGGGATTGGTTGCGCTTAAATCGTTACGAACTTAAAAAAAATAGAATGATATGTCATTGCGAGGAGTCCCGACCTGTCCCGATGTTTTTTATCGGGGAGGGACGACGAAGCAATCCCACCTGCCCCGTGTAGCGGGGTAAATCACTAAAAAAGGGATTGCCCGCCTGTCCCGCCATGCCTGCGGCAGGCAGGTTGTACGGGATCCCGAAAAACGGGATCGGCGGACAGGCTTCAGCAAAAAACGCTTCGCAATGACGCAAAAATTTTATTTTTCAGATGTCTCTACTTATTACGTTCTACAGTTAAATATGCGGCAAGTTTATGTATCAAGTAGTCCGAGGAGGATAAATGAAATTCATTAGTCTGCTCTTTTCCGCATGGGTTTTTTCTCACAACATTATTGTAGCGCAAATAACTGAAGATGCAGCTATAAAGTATGCTCAGAAGATTTCCGTAGCCAAACTTGATTCAACGTTGACCGGAAAGCCGCTTGCCGATTGGCTGCGAGGAATTGTGGGAAAGAACGCAACCATACATTGGGAACTGAACGACTGCGGCGAGCAAACAGGCAATCCGGAAGTTGATGAGAAGCGTGATATACCAGCCTGTGTAGGTCTCGATGTGGATTTAATGGATGGGCGTAAGGTGAGCATGGCAATTCTTATCGGTACCTATAAGAAGGGCATTTTCGGCTCCCCTGAAATTTATGACATCTTCATAGATTCTAACGATGGATATCATTCGATAAAGCGACTGAGCGAGTTTGAAAAAATTCTACGGCACAAAATGAAAATAAAAGAATAATCAATAACTTTAAAAGATTTTAGAATGACTTTTTTCTTTTATCGTTTTAGCTCATGCCCGAACTCCCCGACGTAACAATTTATATCGAAAGCCTGCAAGCGCGACTTTTTAACCAACCGCTGCAAAACATACGCATCTCCAGTCCGTTTCTTGTGCGGAGTGTTGAGCCGCCTATTGAATCGGCAAAGGGAAAGAAAGTGATTGGATTTCATAGAATTGGCAAACGGATTGTTTGGAAACTCGAAGGCGATTTGTATTTGATCTTCCATTTGATGATTGCAGGAAGATTTCACTGGAAAAAATCGGGGGCAAAGCCTGCTGGAAAAATCGGGCTTGCAGCATTTGACTTTCCCAACGGAACGTTACTCCTCACCGAGGCAAGCACAAAAAAGCGGGCATCGCTCCATCTCGTACGAGGCAAAACAGCATTAGCGGTGTTTAACCGCGGCGGATTGGAAGTGTTCACTGCAACGTTGGGTGATTTCCGCTCCGCTCTTCTCAGAGAAAACCATACGCTCAAGCGCTCGCTCACCGACCCGCGCCTGTTCAGTGCAATCGGTAACGCCTACTCGGATGAAATTCTCCATCGCGCCCGCCTCTCCCCTTTGCGGCAAACCAAACAGCTAACAGACGAGGAAATCTCGCGATTGCATCAAGCAACTCAAGAGACACTCAGGGAATGGATCGAGAGACTTCGGCAGGAAAATGGGAACAGTTTTCCTGAAAAAGTTACCGCCTTCCACAAAGAAATGGCTGTGCATGGAAAATTTGGGAAACCATGTCCGGTGTGCGGCTCTAAAATCCAGCGGATCGTCTATGCGGAAAACGAATGCAATTACTGTCCACGCTGCCAAACGGGGGGAAAGCTTTTGGCGGACAGGTCTCTTTCCCGGCTTTTGAAAGACGACTGGCCCAAAACGATTGAGGAGTTGGAAAACCTAAAAAAATTTAACCACCAAGGCACAGAGAACACCAAGAAAAATTTTTAAAAAAATAGAACACGGGAGATCGGGAGTTTCTTTCAACCCCTTAGTGTCTTGACGGTTCACCATTTCTTTATTCTTGCATTTTATTGAACATTCTCTATCTTTCTTCACATTATGCTTAACTTCGCTCAAGCGACTTCGCAAGAACAAATTAACCTCGCACGGGAACTGTTCCTCGAGTATGCCGCTTCACTCAAGATAGATTTGTGCTTTCAAGGCTTCGATGAAGAACTGAAAGAGCTACCGGGCGAGTATGCGCCCCCACACGGCAGACTCTTTCTTTTCTCCTACGATAGCCAATTGGCAGGATGCGGGGCTCTCAGGAAACAGGACGAGGGCATCGGCGAGATGAAACGATTATACTTGAAACCCGCATTCCGTGGCAAAGGACTCGGGAGAGCGATGACAATGCACCTTATCAACGAAGCGCGCGCTATCGGCTACAAAAGCGTCAGGTTAGATACGCTCCCGATGATGAGAGAAGCAATTTCGTTGTACCGTTCGCTTGGGTTCCGGGAAATCGAGCCATATCGCCTCAACCCCATTGTCGGAGCGTTGTATATGGAACTTGAACTTACTCAATAACGTTTTCCCAAAGAAGAATGACATCAAAAACAATCGGGCTGATTCTTGGCGCATTGTGTTTTATTCTCATACTCGTGTTGCCGACGTTTGAGACATTCCTTTCTTCCTCAGAACAATTTATTCTTCAGCACCAATTAAACATTTCCGCTTCCCAACTTGCAGGCTCTATGCAGGCTGTTTTCGCGTTGCTTGCGTTAATGGTCATCTGGTGGATTACGGAAGCCATTCCTTTACCCGCCACCGCCTTGCTTCCCGCTGTTCTGCTGCCGCTGTTTCATATTATAGGAGTGCAAGGAACGACTATCACCGAGTTTACGTTTAAAAATGTTCTCCTCAATTATTCCAATCCCGTCATTTTCCTTTTCCTTGGAGGATTTCTCATTGCGGCGGCAATGCAAAAGTGGAAACTCGATCAACGCTTGACGCTCTGGATGTTGACACGTGGCTCTTTGGCAAATAATTCCCATTTGATAGTATTGGGCATGATGGCGGTAACGGCGTTCCTTTCGATGTGGATTTCCAACACCGCAACCGCGGCAATGATGCTGCCGCTTGGGCTTGGAATACTTTCTTTGATGGGGTTAAGGCCGGGAGAATCCCGTTTCGGAACCGCGCTGATGCTTGGCATTGCATGGGCGGCTTCAATCGGTGGCGTAGGAACAATCATCGGAACGCCGCCAAATGGCATTGCACTCGGGATATTAAACACCACATTCGCAACCGATCCTTCGTATCATCGCATTACATTCCTCGATTGGATGGCGTTCGGTATACCGTATGTTATAATCTTTATTCCGGTAGCGTGGTTTATTTTGCTCAAACTACACCCGCCGGAAATTACCACAGTGAGCGGCGGCAAGGAGAAGTTGTTGTCCGAGCGTGCAGCTCTCGGTCCGATGAATATTGGTGAGCAATTGACAATCGTGATGTTCCTATTTGCTGTCGTGCTGTGGATATCCAACCCCTTTTGGGATTTTTTGCTCCCCTCATCACTTGCAATACGATTATCATGGATTGATGAATACGCCATAGGCCTTTTGGTTGGAACGCTGTTGTTTATCATTCCGGTTGATATTAAAAAAGGAGTTTTTGTCCTTGACTGGCGGGACACAAAATTCGTGGACTGGGGGACGCTCATTCTCTTTGGGGGCGGGATCGCGCTTTCGGACGCGATGTTCAAAACAGGGCTTGCCTCGTGGATTGCAACTTCGTTCGTGGCGTTGCTCGGCACGCCCTCCACGCTCGCAATGATGTTCGCGGTGGTTTTCCTGATTGATTTTTTGACAGAAGTAACATCCAATACCGCTGTTACATCAATGATCGTTCCCGTCGTTATCTCTATAGCCGTCCGAACGGGCGAAAATCCAATAACGCTTTCCATAGCAGCAGCCATTGCCGCTTCGATGGCATTTATGTTGCCGGTGGCAACTCCTCCGAACGCTCTTGTCTATGCGACCGGCTATATCCGGCTTAAGGATATGGTAAAAGCGGGATTTGTTCTTGACATCGTCGGCTGGTTATTAACGGTAGGAATACTTATTGTCTTCGGCAGTTGGATATTCGGTGTGATAAAGTTTTAAGGGAATAACCGAAATTATATTCCGCGTGCGAAAATTTATTTATCAGGATTCTCTTCATCGTACTCCCATTGTACCACATTGTTGATGATGTATTCATTGATACGCCTCAAATCATCTTCATTGCGAATGACATGTTCCCAGTAATTACGTTGCCAAACAGGTATGCGAGGCGTGTTGCGCAACTGATTGACACGTTTTGTGACTGCGGATTTAAACAATCGAACGATGGTAGGAATGGAATTTGATGTTGGTTTTCCAAATTGTTCGTTTGTAGGGGCACGTTGCAACGTGCCCCTACTATTATTTATTAAGATTATTACGCCGTGAAAATGGTTTGGCATAATAACAAACTCACCTAGCTCTATATCGGGACGAATGATCGGTGTTTTTAGCCATTCATCTTTTACAATGTTACCGACATCACTCAATATCATTTTCCCACCAACAATTTCTCCAAACACACATTGTTTATTAAATGTGCAAATCGTTATGTAATATCCACCTTCTTGAGAATAATCATATTTTCTTAATCGAATAGAGCGGCGTTGACGGGCGATTGAATATTTATTCATCAAACACAAGGAAATTTTATCTCTTGTTGAATTGTTTTAATTAGAAGCCATCTCAAAAACTATAGTCAAGGCTAAAGCCCTGTTTGTTTTTGAGCTTCCCCCGACCTATCCCGCCATGCCTGCGGCAGGCAGGTTTTACGGTTCCGTTCTTTGGAATCCCGCACTAAGAACGGAATCCAAAAAGCGGGAGATGCTGAAAAGCGCAAAGGTCGGGGTTATTAAGATACCTCTCTAGCCAAAGTTATAACTACGTCCTTTAGGACGTAGACACAATCCAGAACAATTCGAGGGTTTCAACCCTGAAAAAAAACATAAATCATTTTTGAGATAGCTTCTACGTAAATTCTTTCACTCCGGTAAGCGTTTATCTAAAACGTCAATGTTGCGGTTGCGGTAGGGACAAATTCAACGAAGCCGTACGGTCGCAGTGTAGGTTTGAGATGCGCTTCAAGTTTCAATTGCTGGTTGAATTGCGTGGCGCTCCACGCGGCATCAAGCGCGCTTAAGATGTGGTTCGCCACAAGCACGGAAGCGGATGTGCTCGCTATGTTAAAGAAATCATTCGCTTTGCCGCGCATAGCCGAATACTCAAGAAAGCGCGGAGAAACATTGCTCGTAATAATATCTGAAGGCGTGATGTTTCCATCATCCCATCCGCCCGCGAATTGCGGATATTTTCCAATCAGCTCGTAATATTGTTGTTCCGGTCGCCGCGGCAAGCGGTGAGTAAAACCATTGCCGCTTTTTTTTGCAATTTGATCTTCGGCAGCATTTAACTTTGCCCAGTCAACACGCTCCCATGGCGGCTGGCTGCCACTGCCTGTTACAAGTCCCGAGAAGCCGCCAGCGTCAGGGTTCAACTGCCCGCCGTACTTCTCAATCCATTGAGCATAGAGAACAACCGACCAGTGCTCGTCGGCATAGTTTTGGAAAAAATCCGTCTGGTTATTTCCTTTTGACGTGTAGGCGGCGTACACGATCCACAAAGCGACCTCAGCCGCCAAAAATCCTCCCGCCCTCCAATAGTTTTGAGTATACAATTCGCCCGTACCGGGAATAGCGGCGGAAAACAACCCTGCCAGCAACGGCGATTTTTTTTGTTCGTCATACTGAGAAAGCGTGCCCTTAAGAGAATCAAGAGATCCCCATTCAAACCCCGCCATCAAATCAGCTCGTAGGTTACCCGTAAGCTGAAAAGCTTTTATCCCCTCGCTTTGAGCAAATCTCATCTGCCCGATTGCCGCGGCAGGCAACAGCATAACCATCATCACTACAACACGTGAAGCGCGCATGATCGCTCTCTTTCTATTCTCCTGTATGCACCGCGTTTCTAAAAACATTACTCACCTGATTCAATTCAAACCCAAAGAGCACTCCTAAATAAAATCGCCATTCTTTTCCGTACGATACATCCACGTTGTTGAATGTTTTGTTGAACCGGTCGAAGCCGTACGCTCCGCTGAAAAAAATACGCGTAGGATATTGATAAAACGAAAATGCTTCGAGGCGAAGCTCGAACCCCGCATCGCTTTTCCAAGTGCTGAAAGATGGCGTTGCGCCCGTCCACGCTTCTCCGTAATCGCCGAAGACGGAGCCGTATAGTTTCGTGAAATAAAATTGGAACAGCCGAACATTGATGGAAGTCCAAATCGGAAAACGATACGTGGCATTGAACGTCGCCGCATTATTGCCGCCCAAGGCATAGAATGGATAGCCCCGCATCCCGATAAATCCGCCGGCATAAAAATCGAAAAATCTATCCACTTCTTTCCCCAGAGTGCTATGCGCTTGCGCCGATAACGTAAGGGTATGTTTCGATATGGGCAAGCCTATGTGCTCATTCCATTGAAGCTCGAGGCGATGAAAGCTGGGCTTGCTGTAACGAGGAACAAGGACACCACTTTGAATATCAAACTCACCTTCGGCGTTGAACTTATTTGTTTCATATGAATACTTCAATGAAAATGTCCGACCGATAGGGTTAATATCCTTATCAACGGATGGCTGAATACCTTCGTGAGTAAATTGGGCGGAAAAAACATTGCCTATGAGATATAAATTATCGAACGCGGGAGAAACTCCCACGGTGGGAATGAAAAAACCCCCGATGGCGGCGCTGTAACGGCTGAGCGCGTACCCGATTCTTAGTTGGTTATGTTCACTAAAAATCTTTTGCCGCATCGTGACATCGAATTCAAGAAGGTTATAGGTTACGTCGGTTGGGATGCTATAATTTCGATCCGTATACACAGAGAGAGAGACATCCGTTTTGCGGGAAATGTTGTATAATTCCAACGAGACAACCGGCTCTAACCCAAGTTGATAGAGCAACGGAACTGCGTCCTTGTATTCAAACACAAAAAATAAATCCCGCTCTAAGCGCCGATTGATCGCCGCGCCACCGAACAGCGAAAACTTATCGAGCATATCGCTCGATGAAAAATAAAAGCCGGGACGAATAATATCTAAGCCAGTATTGTGAGGATTATAATTATCTACGCGCAAAAAGGGAATAACAGTAAGGCTGGTGAATACGTTCTTGTAGGGTTTCGAGTGTGATGAGACCGAATCTGGCAACGAGCGGACGATTGTAACCATTCTCGTCCCGTCCAATGCAGGCACTTTGACCGAATTGTTCTCATTGAGGTTTTGACCGGCAGAAAAATAAGGTGTAGCTTCAACTTCCTTCGGGTTTTGTAAATAGGCAATCTTATAACCGCTGGATATATAGGAAGCGAACGCAAGCGCTCCATCAGAGTTGATGACGGGCAACAACGCTCCGCCTAGAACATTGGTAATTTGTTGTTTTGTTTTTGTCCCGATTTCATAACGATAAATGTTAAATATCCCGCTCGCATCGGAAGCGTAGTAAATATATCTGCCATCGGGTGAAAAACCTGGGTTCCGCGAATCGCCATCGCGCACGAGTATTTCAAAGCGAGACCCATCTTCTGCAATTATCGCCACAGATTGATTATGTCCGACCGAATAACCGAACGCAATGAGTTTCCCGTCCGGCGACCACGCAGGTGTGTACGATTGCTCGCCCTCCGTAAACTTTGTCACCTGTTTGACATTTTTTCCCTCCGCGTCCGCAATACCAATATTGACTGTGCCGTCATGGCCGTATGCAAAGACGAGTTTCGTTCCATCGCGAGAAATGCCGGGGTTCCATGCGCGCAATCCATACGTCAGACGCTGTTCTTTTTTGGCGATAAGATCGTATCGGTAAATATCGGAAAGCTTCGACCAATGGGGATTATCCCTGCTCAGTTTGGAATAATACACATAGCGCCCATCCGGTGAAAACGACAACGATGACCTTGTGGTAATATCTAACTCCTGAGATTTTTTTGATTCAAGATCATAGAGATACACAGAGCTTAGACTGAAATAATCTTTGCCCTTGTTGGAGATGTAAGCAAGTTTTTTTCCATCCGGAGAAAATGCCGGATAAAAATTGCCAAAACCCTCCGGCTCGATTATTGCTCCTTCAACTCTTGCAGATGACATTGAGCTAAGCAGTTGTCGGTAGTGCTCCGTCTTGGCTTTTTTCCACTCTTGGTATAATTCTTCACCCGATTTTTCGAGAACGGCGGCGATCGCGCCATCCACCGTTGCTCGCGGCAATACGCTTAGTGCCTTAGAAATTTCACGAAGCTTATCCACGCCGTACGTTTCCGCAATATACTGCACGATAGAAAAGCCCGCATTGTACGATGATTCGTTGCCGAGACTTGTCTTCCCGAACACCGACATTTCTTCCCACGTCAGCGGGTTACCATCGAGCATATACATCCTTAAAATCATATCACGGTGCGAATCCCAGTAATCATAATTGATGTCCGGATGATTATACTGGGCAACGCCTTCCGCAAGCCACGTCGGCACGACAAACGCTGAAAATGGGTACGAGGCAATGACATTCGGATAGCCATACAGGACATCGGGGCGACGCTCGGCTTCATACCCCAACCATTGGAAATACACGGCGGGAAATTTTCTTCCCAGCTTCATCGCCGTTTGAATCTGGACAATATGAGTAAACTCGTGCGTTACCACATCTTTGAGCCACGGGTGGGTTCCGCGAAGCTCAAAATCAAGCGCAGGAGCCCAAATCTCGATTTTGTTATCATAAAAATATGCCGCCCCGTTTGAATAATCATCGTGGTCGCGAATAACGAAGCTGACTTTTTGATCCGGCTGATGCTGATACATTTCAGTAATAGGACCGTAGATTTCTTCGGCGATGACGGCTACTTCACGAGCCGTCCGTTCAGCGCCGTTGTGGAAATGCACGAGGAAGCGTGGGGTCTCAATTGTTTGCCAATTCAATTCGGGATGGGTGTATTCATCATCCTGAGCAACCGCATGACAAACGAAAAAGAATAAATAAAGAAAAAGTAGGGAGAGTGTTTTCAAGTAAATTTTTAAAATTTAATGTCTATACGGGTTATATGGTTCTTCTCGATGTGCAGATAAATTGATCTGCTGTTGTTTTCCGCCAATGCAAACTGAAGAACCACATAAGGAATGATGCGGTGATTACCATAGTACACTGAACTATCAGAATTGTATAACGGAACAGGGTAAAAATCTATCGGTAGATTATCGTCGGGAATCAAAAATTTCCCGAGCGAATCCGTCCGTGCCGTCACATTGCCGCTTACCGTAACAGGATATGATTTCTTCGTTTGCTCATCAACTATATACCGGACAGTATAGACGCCGCTTGGCGCAGGCACACCGTTGGATTCTTTTTGATCCCATACAATGACAAAGGGTCCCCTCTCAGCGCGACCATTAAACAAAATTCGCTTTAAATGTTCTTTACGGTCATAGACTCCAACGAGAATAATCTTAACAGGGTCGTTCACCTGGAACTCTTTGGAAGGAGGGTCGTTGCTATCAACAGACCCGTAATCATAAAAAAGCTGCACGGGAATATCACGATAGGGATTCCCTAACCGGTCCGTCAATGTCCCCTCGATGCGGTACCCTGAGATCTCCGGTTCACTCGATAAGGCAAGCGGAATTTCTCTCTCACAGCCGGACACAACGACAATCATGAAAGCATAGAACACAAAAAAACCTCTAACACTGAGGTGATTCTTCCTTGCACTATCTTGTCCTGCTAACGTTTTCATATCCTCGACAGCACCCGGCGATCCATTCACTTCACCACTGCAATTTTGATGATCGCCACTTCATTGCGACTGCCATCCGTTGCTTCGATTCGAGCAAGATACACGCCGCTTTGAACGTTTGAAACATTCCAAGCGACTTCGCCGTCAATACCTGCAAGGGAGCGAGCTTTTAACTCTGTTATTTTCGTGCCCGCCAGGTCAAAAATTTTGATTGAAATATCCGCATCTTCGGGCGTGTAGTACCGAATGTGCGTTGTCGAGCCATACACGGGGTTGGGCCAATTGTAGGTTCGAGCTTTCGGCAGAAATTCTGATGGAGTTGGATTGGTAATAGCTATCACGGACCCATCCCTGTTCTGATGCAGAGCATCGCCAAGATACTGCGACCACATCATCGTCTCTGCTTTGTATGACCGATTCAACTCAACTGCTTGGAGGGAGCCTGATGCCGTGACTCTGAGAGCTCCAATTTTCCCGTTGGAGGTTTGAAACAAACTTGGGAACGCTTCACCCGCACCGCTGAGTTGGATCGGAAAGCCAGAAATTATTTGACCATTCCTATCGCACGCCGTCACCTCACCCGTTGATTGAAGCGCAATAATGTCGGGGAACGAATCTCCGTTCACATCTCCGATGAGAGGGAAACCGACAAACGAGCCATCGCCGGAGGCACGAAGAGGGAATCCTGCCAAGAAACTACCCGCTTGGTTCATCGCATAGAGATTTTTCCCAGCCAGTAAAACTATGTCCTTCTTGCCATCGCCATCTACATCGGCAACCGAGACCGAAGAAATGCTTCCATCCGCAATAGTGTTATCAAAAACCTTGTCGGTGAGGTTTCTATTATAAACAACAACCCTTCTCCCTCCGCGTTGAGCCGCTACTATAAAATTACCCAACGACGATGTACCCCCGGCAAGAATCCACGGAAACGACGAATCACCCAAGGATACGGAAGCCAGCTCACTGTAAATTTTGCCACCGCACGCGAAGAAATACTCGTTAGGCTTGGAAAGCGCCACTGTAGGCAATTGTGCTATTGAAGAAACAGGGCTTGTGGAGACGCTTGTTTTTTTGCTTACGGCACCGTTAAGGTTCACTTGCCAAATCGTTCCGCTTTCTCCTCCAATAATAACAGAGCGGGCAATGGAAAGGTCAGCAAAAGCAGGCGGCGTCGTTACGCGTGCGCCAAGGGGAGTAATCACTGTTTGCAGGCTGTCATACACTCCATCGTTATTTCGGTCGTACGCCGTCCAGAAATATAACGAGCTATCTTGTGCCCCAGCTAACATGTGTCCGTTGTTGATCGTCTCAAATCCGGCTATTGGAAATTGTCCTCCTGCGGATGCAAACAACCCAGTCGGATCATTTGTTTTGCTCGTCCCCTTTTGTTGGAACGCATAAACTTTTCTTCCTGCGGGGACAATGGATGCAGTAGGAAAAATTGTCGGCGGCAGCGTCGAGTTGTTTACTGAAAGTGATCGGGAAAAATTATCCAGCCGTTGAAATTGGTCATCCCCGATTTGCACCGTTGCGGTCATGCGCGGCAACCGCTTGCTGAAATTTTTAATCGTTATTAAACTTTGCGCCCCGCTGTTACTCTTGCTATTGGGACTGGAATTTTTATCGAAGAGATTTTTATACACAATGGTCGTATTGCCGTCAAACCAGCAATCGAGGGGCCAGCCAAACTCGGTGCCGGAGCCGGCTTCTTGGAAGGTGTACGTTCTTCCCACATCTTGAGAGCCGTCGGCTTCTTCGAGATCAACGCCGCGCAGATTCTGGTTTGCATTGACCGTGTTATCCTGCAACCCTCGTGCGATCACATCCTCATCAATATGCCAGATGAGAATTCCCCCGCCTTTGAATTCCTCCGATTCAGCCAACAAACCGGGAAGCGCCCAATCGAAATCTTCCACGTCAATAACTGATCCCGTAATTGCGCTGACATCTGCAAATGCGCTATGCAAAAAACCCACTGTATCAACAGGAAAATATTTTGTGATAATGGAATTTCCCTGACGAATCGTCAATCGCTGGCCATTCTGTTGCGGGTCGCGGCTGCGATTTTCGATAAGGAAATATTCCCGCTCGTTAATCGGGACCTTGTAAATCGTATCCTGCCCCACATTGGTGAGGCTCACTGCCGGAAGCGAAAGAGTCGTTGTGCCCGATGAAACAGTAATCGGCGTAACCCATCCAAGATAGACCTTTTCCCACGCCGAAGGTTCAGGCGGAAACAATCCGTTAAATGCGCTGATGCCGCCTCTATCCATCAATCCAAATCTGCCAATACCAGAGGCACCTGTTTTCGTATTGAAGAGATCCGGCAAACCGAGATAACTTCCAAATGAATTAGCAAGCAACCCATTGAAACTTAATCGTATTGTATCAAGTACCCCACCCACAACAAGAACGCGGGATTCGGTTTCGGGGAGCACCATTGTATTGGTGATACGAAATGCGCCTTTGCTCACAGGAATTCCCGCATACGATGGGTCTTTGAGATATTCTTGAAATGTCTTAAGGTTAAACGTGATGGATGGTATGTCATTCGGCGTTGGGTCGAAGCCTAATATCTCTACTAAATCAATATCTCTCCCAGCACCAGCGTGAAACAATATAAACGCATTATACTGAGAGAACTGAAGAGCAGGATAGAGAGAGTCTGCCGTATGCCAGCTCTCGACAACAAGATCGGCAAGGGGCTTATTGTTGCTCTTATCTTTGGGAGGCGAATACGCGGACATTTTTTTCGAAAGCGTAATCGTCTTGCCAAATACTTCCCCCTTAATATTTACTTTACCGTTCGATACTTTGCGGAAGTAATTGGAAAGAAACATCAGCTTATATGCGAAATAAGCGGAATCGTGCGGAGGCGGATCAATGAGCCGCGCTGCAGAGGCGGCATCCATTTGAAATCTGCCGTTACCAGTCGTGAGTGTATCCGTGTCTTGCGGAAAATTTACCATCAAAGCGAGAATACGGATTGTATCCGACGAGGAAGAAGACGGGGAAAGCGCACGCGCAACAGGCGCACCCATACCCTCTCGTTTCAACGACACGGCATGGCGGACTTGAGCCTGAAGGCTACAACCGAGAAGAAAAAAAAAGAAGAGAACGCGACCAGCTTTCATAAAGCTCCCGGGGTTGCTCACAAGAAATACCCTTCTGCATTTTCCCAACAAAGGTTCCTTCGGAACACCCTCTTATTCGGGTGCTCCTCCCCAAGAGATTAAAAGAGTAAAGCGTAATGTTTCTCCGAGTGGATGCTGTTCTTCAAATGCACTAATGTAACTAAAATCAAAACCGTAAATGTCATACCGAACGCCAGCGCCGAACGTCGCAAACTTACGATTACCCGCCTGAGGGTCTTCATAGAAGTACCCTACACGCAAGGCAACCCATTTTTTATACCAATATTCGAGACCGGCTCCGGTGACAAACTCACGCATAATTTGATTGAAAGACTTGCCCGTCCACGTGGTGAAGATCGCCTTATAGAAAGGATCGTATGTTGAACCATCACCAGTCTTCTTCACAAGCAATTTATTAACGTCGAGGATACCGGTAAGGTTATTAAAGTCGCTTTCGATAATTTTATATGCAATTCCTAAACGCAGATAGGTGGGGAGCGCATCGGCTTGAGCCTTATCAATGTACGTCAATGCGGGACCTAAATTCGAAATGTTCATCCCGGCGCTGAAGCGATCTCCCAAATCAATTCCCGTAAAGGGTATTGATGACGAACGGGGCCTATACAACAATCCGACATCGAAACTAAAACCGGAGGCAATACCTTTCCCTTTTTCCTCAGCCGTTCCAAACGGCGCAAGATAACTGTAGATGAAACGCGCGTTAATGCCCAGAGCAAAACTTTCGGAAATTTTCGTAGCGTATCCCGCGGTAACCGCAAACTCGTACGCCTTAAAAGTCTCAATGACAGTGGGGTCAATTTCAGTTCTGTTGAATGAGCCGAGATTCAGATAGGTAATACTCGCGGCAACGGTGCCGTCCAGCTCGGGTACTTCTCTTCTATACACCAAATAATCAATGAAGAGATCGTCCAAGCGAAATGCCGGCAGCCAATTTGCATGAGAGACGCTGATTTCCTGCCCGTGTTGATACGCGAGACCGGCGGGATTCCAAAACAACGCGGAAGCATCATCTGCCAGAGCAACGCCCGCTTCTCCCATACCGCTCGCCCTTGAGTTCGGGGAAATTAACAGAAATGGCACTGCCGATGTGGTAACTTGAGCATTCAGCATTTCACTGGACGCCACGATCATAACCATCAGCGCAAACCCAACAAGATTCTTCATAACGCACATCCTCCAAATAAGAAATAGTTTCCGGCATCATCCCCTGCCAGAGTGAGTAAAATAGTCGTTTTTATAGTGATATTCAACAGTCGCCATTGAAGATTTATTAATCAAGCACGTACTTCACACCAAATGAAGCCCCAAACGTATTGATGCTGTTTATTGCGCTGTGGCCATAATACTTACCAACAAAATTGAATTTATACTGAAACTCCGTTCCAATAACGACCCCGCCTGGCATCGGCCAAGACATTGTAGTCATAAAATACAGTGAGGGACATATAATACTTTCATCACGGCTAACCTGCCTACCTAAATTTAGCATACCTTCGTTCGAACTTGCATTATTTTGAGTAAAACTCGTTCCAACAATCCTCACATCGTGAACGGTTATCCATTCTAACCCAACTCCCGCCCCTACCGCGCTTATAGAACTCAAGCGTTCTAACAAACCAACACCCAATGTAACATTGCTCCAGGAAAATGGACCTTGAACAACATTAATCCCTTGTGGATCTTGAAAAGTAACAGTCCAAAATTGATTTTGAGTTCGAAAATATTCGCCTCGTATGTTCAGCAAAAATTCTTTTCCCAGAGCAATATCCGTGAAAGCTGACAAAACAATATGATCGTTTATCTTTGAAGAATTATATGTATTAGCATACCCAATGCGAAAACCTACTCCCGAGACGCTGACTGATAATTCATTTTCGCCTTGCTGGGCTTTTAAAACCGACGACACAAACAGCAATGCTACGATAAAACCACGATGAGGGTTCATGATATCCTCCCTTAGTTAAGTGGCAGCGATGATGCAACATCGTGAATTAGAGTCGTATCAACTGAACCATTTACCTTAGCACCGTAAGTTTTCCCAACACTTCGCTCGTAGAGCTTCGGTCGAGCGACTTTGCTATCACCTTATAAAAATAAACGCCGTTAGCGATTTCATTACCATCCCGGTCCCGACCATCCCACGGAACTTGCACAAACCGATCTATTATAGATGGCGTGCTCAACGACTGAATCAACCTTCCTGCGATAGTATATACTTTTATCTCTACATCTATAGGGTCTATGGAGGTTCGCTGGAATGTGAAGGTCGTTGTCCGGTTAAACGGATTCGGAAAATTGAAAACATTATGAATCGAAAACACGGACGAATCCCGAACTTCAAAATACGTGTCAGCGAAAGCTGGATTATTATACGTATCCCATGCCTTGACGGAGAGCGTATGCCGCCCTTCCGGCAAACTCGTAAGCGGATAGCGAACCTGGCCGCTTTGATAGGTATCCAATTTGCCCCGGTAAAAATCCGTCAGATCAAATGAGCGGGAATTATCCATCAACGCCTCAAGCCGGTGCCCTATGCCGGCAGTGGAGGTATTTATCCCGCTGCTATCCGTCAAGTCAACTACGAGCATCGCATTCGGTTTAACGACATCCCCTGCCCGGAATGACGGGTCATCGAGATGGATTGAGATTTTTGGACCCACAGTATCCACGCCGGCGTTAGCATTTCCGAAGATGGTAATGCTTTCCGTGTACCCGCTCGCATCGGTAGAATCGCTATACGCATACACCGCAATGCGCGAACGGCTATCGCCATAGGAAACATCTTTGGGCACAGGGAACGTTGATTTGAACAAGCCGTTCTTTACGGAAACCTCACCGCGATAAATGAGACTGCCATCTACTTCGAAATAATAATCATTGCCCCACTCCGGCACGAACACTTTTCGTTTTGCATCGAACACTTCAAGCAACGCGCGACCGTTAAACGTATCCCAGATGGTTCCATTGTTTTTTTTGAGCGCACCGTTCGCTGCAACACGTCCCAATGATGGGACGGTAATCAGTCTTGCCGTGCTCTGCCCGTTGATGCTATCCACTGTTGCCGTTGCGCGCGGCATAGCAAGCCGCATCGTTGGATCGGCGAGGAGATGGTGTTTTTGGTCATTGAGACGATTATAAATTTGCTTCGTCGCCCACATCGCATCTCCAAGGCGCACTACTTGCCCTTGAGTATTCTTCGGGAAAAAATAGCTATACAAAGCGGCGTTCAATTGAAAATTGTCGTATGAATACACAACCCGAGCCGCCGTTACAACGCCAATGGCTCCGGTTTGCGGCATTGCCAACAACACCTCGCCGGCGCTTACTTCAAATGGATAATCATAGCGCGCGTAGTCGCACGTAGCGGCAACGACGAGGAATGGCTTACCTGTGTTTCTGATCTGGGAAAAACTCTCATCCTTTGAAAATATTTTCTCGTGCGCCCACTGGTCGGGATTACCGTGTCCTGTATAATTGAGAATCAACGTTCCGCGATTGATTGCATCAATGATTGCTTGATTTGCAGTCGGCTTCCGGCGACCGGTTGATGTAATAACAGTGGGATATTCGACGATATAAATCTTATCTCTTTCAAAGCTTGCCGGCGTATAATCTCGTGCTATTTGCTCAGCCTGATCGGTATGGATAATCCCATCATCCCCACTGTTGGTTAACCCATCATCGGCAACAAAAGTGATTCTGTTGCGCCAAGGATCGAACGGCATGGCAGTCTCGTACGCGATAATCTTATCAACAACATCCTTTGCTTCTTTAGTCGAATGAACGGGCAATCGCCCGATAGGCAGAGAAATACGATCCACATTAGGTGTCAGGAACACAAAAAAATCGTCGCTTGCAAGCGTAAGAATTTGATGGATAGAATTGAGCGATTCATACGGGAGGACCCAGTTCTTCATCGAGCTTTTAATATTTTTATAGTCAAAATTGCCGGCGCCAAACAACAAAACATATTTTGGTCTGATTGTCCAGTTCGTCTGGGCATATTTTAGAAAATCCCTTATCGCCATCGGATCAATCATGCCGCAGGAAAATTCGTTGAAGATTTGCTCGGTATTAACGACAACAGTTTTTAACTGATCGTTTTTCTCGCGATGTGCTTTAAGCCGCTCGGCTTCGGAAAGAAAATCCGATGGGGCAATAATAATAAAATCCGCACCATCGGCAATGCCATGCAAATTTGAATTTGTAAGGCGTTTGGCATTTGTCGGCGTTTTATAGCCATTGGGCCCTACCACTGCAAACTCACGCACAGAACCAGCTACCTGCGGAACTTGAAATTTGACTATGGAAGTGTTCGCAGGATCAAAAACCAAATTCGTTATTTGCTTGACATTATTGTGCTGTGCAACATCGAAAGCATACACATCCGTACGCGACGAAAGATTTTTCAAATTGTATTCGATGGTTGCCGTCGTATCGGGCGAGGAGAATAATAAAAAATCGTTTACAGCTTCAAATCGCTGGCGATAGAGTATTTCAAACCAATCTACCCATCCTTTTGCGGACGAGCTACCTCTCCCAAACAGCACGCGCAATATACTCCTGTCGTTTGGGATTGCACCAAAACGATCATACGTCATAACACCGGTTTGATATGCTTTCTCATTTTCGATGGAGTTTACATCAATGGGATATGTGAGAGCCAGAAATCCAAACGGTTGGTTGTTTTCCTGAACACGAAACGTATCAATTGATGTTGACTGGCTTAAAAAAGTAAAACGATACGTCATTGTTTTCGTCGCATCCACACCCGGAAGAAGCGTCGTATACACAGCTGAGGTTGTCACGTCGTCAAATTTTCTACCAATCCACTGGCGACCGGAGTTCACGAGATTTTCCGCCTCTTCTT
The DNA here is from genome assembly GCA_016194505.1 of Ignavibacteriales bacterium. Lineage (GTDB taxonomy): Bacteria > Bacteroidota > Ignavibacteria > UBA10030 > UBA10030 > JACQBK01. Next base: position 33,708 of record JACQBK010000016.1, read on the forward strand.
CCACAAATACTTTGCCCTGAAAATCCGTTGGATTATAGACACCCGGAAGATTCGTCGAGGAGATTGTAGCCATATTTTTCCCGCGCCCTGCTCCACCGTAAGTCAGGAAATAATAATTCGTCTCCGTGTAGTGGTTAATATAGTGGAAATACGTTTTTGCGCTTGGATCGTATTTCCACCCGCGGGTTGATTTGCCGTAAAAAAGAACAAAGTCGTCTGAATCGAACACGCCATTGCCATTCCTATCTACAACGAGGCGCGGAATTTCGTCAATCCCATCAGGTCTTGCCGCGGTAAGGTCTTCCGGAAGCTCCTCTCCCCCGTTACCAAATATTCTTATAGAATTAATATTCCCGATAGCGCTCAAAGGAATATTTGCCGCCGCAAAAAACGCTTGGTCAATCTTATAGATGCCGTTCTCCTTGACTTCCATTCTGTACCACTCCCCCTGCGCAAGCGGTGAATCTGAAACTACTTTGCTCGACTTCGCCAAACTTCGCTCCGAAGAGAACGACGGTAACTGATTCTTCAAAAACATGGAAGCCGAAAAATCTGGGCTTGCCGCTCCCAAAAATTCTATCCTCACGACGATACGAGTATACACGCGCACAGCGTTGCGCCCAAGAGCAACCTGGACGGGATAAAACTTCAACGTGCCAAGAGTAAACCCTCGCGATTCCCCCACATCAGAAAGCTCGACAACATCTTTTGGCAAGAAATCCATAGTCTTGAATTTTTCGTCCGGAGCCGTATAACGAGGCACCACTCCAAACTCTTTGTCTTTTATGAACTGAGGGCGGGTTGCCGGTCGGACTCCAGTAACATCATGGTAATCCACTGCAAGAACTTGGATTATATATTTATCGGAAGGGAGATTGACCAAGCCGGCGCGGAACGGCAACATGGGCGACCCTTGTTCACCATAAACAGTCACTGCTCCTTGGAAATTAAAGCGCGTGTATTCTACTCCATCGTTGCCGGAAACAGCTGCATTGGTGAACACAGGCACGAATTCCACCACCAACGAGCGGGAGTCTTCGCTGAGGACGCGCATGTCCGTACCCGACTGACCATACGAAGTCGCGCAGAAACCTATAAGAAGCACTAAAAAATTAATTTTCCTCATAAAAAATAAAAAAGCCGAACGAGGTGAAACAAACGCCCTCATTCGGCTAAACTTTTTATACCGGAGCAAAACCGAATTTGTAAAAGGCGTGTGTTGTAACATCTACTAATCCTGAACGAAACTCCTTACACATTAGTTCAGGTACTAACCTTTAACAAATACGTTATTCTTTTACTCCGTTTGGTAATAAATGTTGGGATAAAGATACGCATTCGCTCTAAAATTGTCAAGGGAATTTTTCTTTTGTAGAACTCCAACGCAACCCCAGAAGCCGCCATCGGAAAAAACCAAATTCTGCCCTCTCCTGTCGAACGACTGTTTGATGAAGAGCACACAGTATCCGCGTAGTGTCCTCCGCGCTCCTTCGTTATTCATCATGTGTGTCGGAGAATCAATAATCATCGTGGATTTTCTGGGGCGCTTTTGAGGAGCGGGCAGACTTCAAATTCATCGCGGCAAAATAAACTCCAGAAATACTGCCATATCATATTTTGGAATACAAACCCTGTAAGCTTTGTATAATAGCACATAAGGCGGCTTATGCGATTTCAATTGCTTATGAGCTAAAAAAATGGTATATTTCTTCGATTTTTTATGAATTTTACGTTTGGAGCCTATGTCAAAACCGCTTAATATTTTGTTCCTTTCAAGTGAAGTAGAGCCATTTGCAAAAACTGGTGGCTTAGCCGATGTTTCCAGCGCCCTTCCGCAAGCGATAAAAGAGCTTGGTCATGAAATTCGCATTATGATGCCGCGGTACCGCTTCATCAGCGAACGAAAATTTAAGCTTCATGACATCATTCGCTTGAAAGAAATACCCATTCCAATCGGAAAGAACTCCGAAATAGGAAACGTCAAATCTTCCTTCATCAGCAATTTGAAGGAAAAGGTCCAAGTCTATTTTCTCGACAACGCTAATTATTTCGGCAGAGACGGCATCTACCAAAGCCCCGTAGGGAAAAAAGATTACAAGGATAATGACGAACGATATATTTTCTTCTGCCGCGGCGTGCTGGAAACATTGAAGCGGCTTGGCTGGCAACCGGATATTATCCACTGCAACGATTGGCAAACGGGGATCGTCCCTGCGTATATCAAAACTCTCTACGCTTCGGATGACTTCTTCAAGTCAATCAAAACGGTTTTTACGGTTCATAACATGGCATATCAAGGGGCGTTTACGTCGGAGTCATTTGAAAAATCCGGGTTGCCCAAGAGCATGTTTCATCCGGAAGGAGTAGAAGCGTACGGAAAATTTAACTTCCTCAAGACCGGACTCCATTATGCCGATGCAATCACGACCGTGAGCGAACGCTATGCGGAAGAAATTTGCAACTCCGATGAATACGGCGCCGGGTTAAACGGACTTCTTGCAAAACGTAAAAAAGACTTGAAGGGCATACTCAATGGCATAGATTATGAAATCTGGAATCCTCTAACCGACGAATATACGTATCGAAAATTTGACGTTAAATCCATGGATGCGAAACTCGATAACAAAAAGGCGCTCCTGAAACGCTTCAACATACCGTATAAAGAAGGGGTCGCGCTCATTGGGGGTATTTCACGACTTGTTGAGCAAAAAGGATTTGACCTTGTTCTTGAAATTCTCGACGAGATGATGAAGCTCAACGTGCAGTTCATTTTGCTGGGATCGGGCGAAAAAACGGTCGAAAAGAAATTTGAAACAATGCAGAAAAAATATCCTCACCAGATGGGGGTGCTTTTCGGATTTGATAACGAGTTAGCACATTTGATTGAGGCTGGAAGCGATCTCTTTTTAATGCCCTCCCGGTACGAGCCGTGCGGTCTCAACCAAATGTACAGTATGCGGTACGGCACAATTCCTGTCGTTCGTGCTACCGGAGGTTTAGATGATACCGTGGAGGATTACGCGGGCGGCGGAAAAGGGACCGGTTTCAAGTTTGAGAAATACGATGCGAAAGAATTGCTGAAAGCTATCCAGCGGGCTATCAAAGTCTATCAACAGCCCGAGGAATGGAAGAAGCTGATGCGGAACGGGATGCTGAAAGATTTCTCGTGGGAACATTCCGCCAAGAAATACGTCAACTTGTATAAAGAACTTTTGAGATAATAAGCGCGTGAAGGTTGAAGAAGTCGGCATTTTTTTTGACCGTGACGGTACCCTCAATACCGAAATAGATTTTCTCTCCCGTCCTGAGGAGCTTCAACTCATTCCCCATGCAGCCCGGGCAATACGAGAGGCGAACGAATTCGGGGTTAAAGTGTTTGTCATTACGAATCAATCGGGGATTGCCCGGGGGTTATTCACCGAACACGATCTGGAAGCTATCCATAAACGGTTAAAGGCATTGCTGGCGAAAGAACACGCTTATCTCGACGGCATATATTTTTGCCCGCATCATCTTGAGTATGGAACTAACGAATACAAAAAAGCATGTGACTGCCGAAAACCAAAATCGGGGATGCTGACAAGAGCCGCGCACGAGCATACTATAAAGCTCAATCAATCGTTTGTCATCGGTGACCGATGTATTGATATGGAGGCAGGCAAAGCAGCAGGATGCACGACAGCACTCGTGTTGACCGGCTATGGAACCGTAGATCGCAATGAATGCTCCCATGCCGATTTCATTGCACAAGATGCATACGAGGCATGGCTTCACATTAAAAAAATTCTTGTCACGCATCATCGCAAACCTAACAATTAAACGTTAAAAAGGCATTACTCTTGAGACATTTACAGATTGTTCTGATTCTCATCATCGTGTTGTTCCTTTCGAGTTGCAGTGAGGACCCGAACCCCGTCGGATTAGGGCTTCTTCCAAGATCAGATTATATTAAAATTGATACGACGACATTTTTCGCAACGCAAAGTTACAGCCAAAGCTCGCATCCGGTTGCATCAAACCGACTGCTCATTGGTAACTATAAAGACCTCGAGTCATGGGCAATCTTCCGTTTTGTCGCTATACCCGATACTCTGCAAGGCAAGACATTGGTGAGCGCACACCTGAAGCTCCGAGCCAACTACCATTTCGGTGATTCGCTTGCATCGTTTTCCGTTGCCGCTCATCAAGTGTACAGTACGTGGGGTGACTCGCTTTCTCTCGATTCGATAAAAGCCCCAAACTTTTACAACACCTCTCCCATGTCACAATCTTCTGTCACTGCCATTGGGGATACCGACTTCTTCAACATAGCAATAGATACGAACCTTGTGAGAAAGTGGATAACCACGGGTGCGGATTCTGCGGGCGTCGTTCTTCGACCGACAAATTCCAACGTCATAAAAGGATTTGGGTCGGGAAATAATGCGGATCCAGTTCAGTGGCCCAAACTTGTGCTTCGCGTTCTGCGCAGCGGCTCAACCGCTGTGGATACGGTTATCCTAACGGGTTCAATCACGCGATTTGCCGCCGGAATAGCAAACACATCGTGGGCAAAAGATAGTGCACAAATCTATGCACGCAACGGAATTTCCTACCGCGGCACCGTCAAGTTCGATGTTTCTTCTCTTCCGCGGCACGCGGCTATCCACAAAGCTATGCTCGAAGTCACACTGAATAGATCGCTTTCGCAATGGAATAGTTTCACTGCAGATTCGCTCTATGCTTATTTCATCGCCAAAGGTGTTACCCTCAACGCCAGCTATATTCTCAGTGAGCGTTCAGACATAAATGGTTTTCATCGTTATAATTTTCAGGTTGGACCATTTGTCCAGCAATGGGTGCGGTCAACAGAGGATCAGAGCATCGCAATCGGCGGATATGGCGAGATAAACACTATAGATGTATTTGCACTCTACGGATCAGCGGCGGCAGCCGGTTTAAAACCAAAATTGACAGTTATTTACTCTATCGTGAGATGATATATGAAGAATGGACGCAGGTGGTGGGCTAAACGCCATGTCGGAATAGTACTCGCCGGAATCTTAGGCGTTTCCCAAGCCTTTGCCGGAGGGTCAATCTATTCGCGGTTTGGAGTCGGTGATCTCCTTTACTACGGCAGCAGCCGAATTGATGCAATGGGCGGCGCGGGTATTGCTCTTATCGGTGATGGATTTATCAATAGATTGAATCCCGCGGGCATTGCACGAATTTCGCACACGCGCATTTCAGGCGGATTTGAATATTCCAATTTTTCCTCAACCGATAAATTCGGAACGTCAACCTTCGGCTACGGCTCCTATAAGGGATTAGCGTTCGGCATTCCCATCGCCAAAGACTACGGGATCGTCATGTTGTTAGAATCCTCCCCTTATAGCTCCATCAACTATGTAGTGGAGCAAGCCGATAGCCAGTTATCGCAAAAATTTTATGGAAAAGGTGGACTATCCCTGCTGAGCTTCGGCGGCTCGTATTCTCCATCAAGCACCTTGACATTTGGCGCAAAACTGAATTATGTGTTCGGGCGGGTCCGCCAATTTATTAAATTCGATTTTGCTGACGGAACATATAGTGATAGCGAGCTTGACCGTTCGGATTTTTATTCGGGTTTCAACTTTACCGTAGGAACTATTTATGAGGGGATGGGGGATCTCTTTCATTCTCCTTCACTTAAGCCCCTCGCAGTCGGTCTGGTGCTTTCCACGCCAACGGTGTTATCTGTACAACAGGAGAGATATTTTATCACGACTCAGACAACGGATACGACGTATACCAACTCCGGACATGTAGACCTTCCTCTTGCCGTTGGATTCGGGGCATCCTACCTCATATCAAGCAGATATTATCTTACGGGGGATGTTTATTATCAAAACTGGCAGAGCGCTAATTTCTTTGGGCAGCACCCTGCTGAGATTAGAAACAACACACGCATTGCCGTCGGTTTTGAGTCGCTTCCTCAACGCGAAACCGAATCATACGGAAAGCGCATTGCGTATCGGGCTGGAATCTATTATAATTCCACCTACTACAACCTTAACAATACACCGATCAACGAGTTGTTCTTAACAACCGGCATGGGGCTTCCTATCGGACCTGATGCGCGCCTGAACATCGGACTCCATATCGGAACACGCGGCACAACAACCAATAATCTGCAGCGCGATACAATTTTCCGGCTTACGCTCTCCATCAGCGCAAGCGAAGTGTGGTTCATGAAGTTTGAGGACGAATAAACAAGACTAATTCTATGATTGCTCTCGCAAGCGACCATGCCGGCTACGACTACAAGGAAAAAATCAAGACTCTTCTTGATGAGTTAAAGCTTCCCTACCGCGATTTTGGAACTTCCTCCAAAGATTCTACTGATTATCCTGATTGGGCGCATAAGGCAGCGCAAGCCGTTTCATCCGGCGAATGCGAGCAGGGGATTCTCGTCTGCGGCACAGGGATAGGAATGTCCATCGTCGCAAACAAACATAAAGGCGTGCGCGCCGCCGTGTGTGAATCCGTTACCGCCGCACGATTAGCTCGACAACATAACAACGCAAACGTTTTAACTGTTGGCGAACGGATTATCGGGTGGGAATCAGTCGTTGATATTGTGAAAGTATTTTTCTCTACTTCTTTCGAAGGCGGACGCCATGCACGGCGGGTAGAGAAAATCCATTCGACCACGGGATTGTAAATCATGTCCCCAAACGACGCCGAGAAAAAGTATCGGGAGATTCTTAACAATTTGACTGCTGAACAAAGAGTACGAATTGTTTTCGAACTCTACGACATGGGGAAAGAATTGGTAAGAGCAGGCATACGGAATGCTCATCCAATATGGGACGAACAACAAATAGAAACGGCAGTACGAGAGCGATTGAACCATGAAACAAGAAGAAATTCTTCTGTACACTCTCGAACGGCTTGATAAACTCCGCATCCCGTACTTTATTACCGGTTCGGTGGCTGTGAGTATTTATGGAAAGCCTCGTTTTACTCATGATATAGATATTGTCGCCTCCTTATTCCCCACCAACATTTCCCAATTGGTTCAGGAATTTAACCCTCAATTCTATATAAGTCCTGAAGGAATTCAGGATGCTCTTGCACACCACTCGATGTTCAACTTGATTCATCATGCTACAGGACTTAAGATTGATTGTTGGATTCACAATCCTCAGAATGAGTTCTCACGTTCACAATTTGAGCGGCGGCGAGAACAAACGCTTTTCGGTTTGTCAATGTATTTTATTTCTCCCGAGGATCTCTTACTTCAAAAATTGATGTGGTTTAAAGATAGCGAGGCAACTCGGCACTGGGACGATGCGGTAGGCATCTGGGAATTACAACATTCATCGCTTGACCATTCATACCTCGAGCAATGGTCGAACATTTTATCACTCACCACGTTGTGGTATAAACTTTCATTATAAAAATAATAATATCCTATGCAACACTTGAATAATACCGACCATGAGATTTATTCCGTCATACAAAGCGAAATAAACCGTCAAAACACGAAGCTTGAGCTTATCGCTTCAGAAAATTTCGTCAGCCGCGCCGTGCTCGAGGCACTCGGCACAGTGCTTACCAACAAATATGCCGAAGGTTACCCCGGCAAACGTTACTACGGCGGCTGTGAGTTCGTTGATATGGCAGAAAATTTAGCGCGTGACCGCGTGAAAAAATTATTCGGCGCGGAGTATGCGAATGTCCAGCCCCACTCCGGCTCACAAGCGAACATGGCTGTTTATTTCACGTTCCTTAAGCCCGGAGATAAGGTATTGGGGATGAATCTTTCACATGGAGGACATCTGACGCATGGCTCGCCGGTCAATTTTTCGGGACAGTTGTATAATTTCACTGCATACGGCGTTGCAAAGGAAACTGGGTACATTGACTATAATGAAGTAGAAGCACTTGCGAAAAAAGAGCGCCCTAAGATGATTACCGTCGGGGCAAGCGCTTATTCACGCAATATTGATTATAAGGCATTCCGAGAAATTGCAGACCAAGTCGGCGCGTTTTTATTCGCCGATATTGCCCACCCTGCGGGCTTGATAGCAAGCAAGTTGCTCAACGACCCGCTTCCTCATTGCCATGTTGTAACCTCAACAACGCATAAAACATTGCGTGGTCCACGCGGCGGCTTAATGTTGATGGGCAAGGATTTTGAAAACCCCTTCGGTCAGGTCGCACCCAAATCCGGCAGAAAGAAAATGATGTCGGAACTATTGGACTCGATGGTTATTCCCGGCATTCAAGGCGGACCTCTTATGCATGTTATCGCTGCGAAAGCAGTAGGATTTTATGAAAATCTCCAGCCGGGTTTCATTCAATATTCGGAACAGATCATCAAGAACGCAAAAGCGCTTGCCAATGCGCTGACGAAGAGAGGTTATCAAATCATTTCCGGCGGAACGGATAATCACTTGATGCTCATAGACCTGCGAAACAAAAACGTTACGGGCAAAGACACGCAGGAAGCGTTGGACCAAGCCGGCATCACGCTCAATAAAAACGCCGTGCCGTTCGATGATAAGTCTCCGTTCATTACTAGCGGCGTGAGAATTGGAACGCCTGCCATGACTACCCGCGGGATGAAGGAAGCAGAGATGGAAATCATAGCAGGATTGATTGACAAAGTCGTGATGAATATCGGGAACGAGAACATCTATACTCAAGTTCGGAACGAAGTACACACCCTGTGCTTTTCATTCCCCCTCTACCCGGATCTAATCAAGAGCTAAATAGGGCACGTGATTTTATCCATCCTGAATAGATACGCTAAAACGTAGGAATAAGAATTTTGTTTAAACAATTGTTACTAAAATTTCTTCAGCGCAGCGCCTCGGCTTCAAAGGAAAGCGACAATACCCAAGAGGAAATGTCTTTTCTCGACCATCTCGAGGAATTGCGGTGGCATATCTTGAAAATTGTCGCCGGGCTGTTGATAGCGACAATCGCTTGCGCTTTTTTTGTTGATTTCATCATTCAAAAAATTCTGTTAGGTCCCCTCATCGCAGTTGGTTTAAAAGCGCAAGTGCTCACACCGTACGGGATCGTGATGCTGTATTTTCAAGCTGTGCTGATTTGCGGCTTGATCATCAGTATGCCCAATACGTTGTACTGGCTCTGGAAGTTCGTTTCGCCGGGACTTATGCCGAAAGAACGCCGATACGTTTCAGGGATCGTTGGGTTTACCTCGTTTTGTTTTTTTTCGGGAGTAGCATTCGGCTATTTTATCCTTCTCCCTGCCGCGCTGGATTTCTTTGCTCATTTCGGCACGGAAAATATCACTCTCAATGTCGCTATTGACCGATATGTGAGCTTCGTCCTTGCGTTGATTCTCGGCGCAGGGTTAGTATTCGAGCTTCCGATGATTTCATACTTCTTATCGAAGATGGGCATTCTCACACCGGCATTTATGCGTCATTATAGGCGCCATGCGTATGTTGTCATACTACTTATTTCAGCAATCGTCACACCGACACCCGATATCGTTACCCAGTTATTGCTTGCCGCTCCGATGTTTGTCTTGTATGAGGTTAGCATTTTCATTTCAAAAATTGTTCTGAGGAAAAAAGAGCGCGCGAGCAAAGAAGAAAACACCATCGGCAGCGAGGAGCACCATGACTCTGACCAAACGTAAGCCCGCCTCGCTCGATACGATTAAAGCCCCCATTGAATCAGAGCTTAAGAAATTCAGCGGGTTCTTTAAGGACTCCATGCGCTCCAAAGTCGGGCTTGTTGATATTATTGCCCGCTACCTTGTTCGCCAAAAAGGGAAACGTGTCCGACCGATTTTAGTATTCTTAAGCGCAAAGGCGTGCGGTGAGATCAATGAAAGCACCTATCGCGCCGCGACGTTGGTAGAGATTTTGCATACCGCAACGCTCATTCACGACGACGTTGTTGATGATGCGGATACGCGCCGGGGACTTGCCTCTATTAACGCGGTGTGGAAAAATAAAATCGCGGTCCTTATGGGTGATTATCTCCTCTCCCGCGGTTTGCTTCTCTCGTTAGAAAGCAATGATTATTTTTTCCTCCTCTCCACTTCCAATGCCGTAAAACGGATGAGCGAAGGCGAGTTACTGCAAATTCAAAAAAGCAGGCAGCTTAATATTGACGAAAAAACTTATCTTAAGATCATAGGTGATAAGACCGCATCGCTGCTTTCCACATGTACGGAAATTGGCGCGGCAAGCGCAACGCAGGACCAGCATAAACGAACGCTGTTGCAGGAGTTTGGCGAGCATGTGGGGATGGCATTCCAAATTCGGGATGACCTTTTGGATTACCTCGGACGAAAAAGCATTATAGGAAAACCCACGGGCATTGATTTAAAAGAAAAAAAACTCACATTGCCGTTGATTTATGCATTGAACCATGCCCCTCGTAAAGATGCAAAGCAAGCGTTAAAAATGGTAAAAAATGGAGCGAAACAAAAAGAGATCGAGTGGGTCGTTCAGTTTGTTGAAGCGAATGGGGGGATTGAGTATGCAATATCGCGGGCGGAATATTATTCCGAGCTTGCGCGAACAAATCTCGCTCCCCTGCCGGAATCGCCTGCTAAAGAATCGTTGCTTCAGTTCGTGGATTTTGTGATGGAAAGGAACAGTTAGCAGATTGCTGATAACAACAAAAAACCCGCTTCAAATAAAGCGGGTTTTTTGTTGCAACTCAACATTCAATGTGGAGAATAAAAACTATCGTCCAACAATAGTTCTATTTGGAGGTTCAATGTCTTCTCCATCATTTCCTCTCCTTCAAACCCCAAACTTTTGAACTGAATTTTCCCGTTCTTATCAATAATAAATTTTGTCGGTATGCCCTGCACGCCGTATTTATCCGCATATCCTTCATCGAATAACACGGGGAAAGTATATTTCTTATCAGCGATAAACTTCTTTACAAGGCTGGCTCTTGTGGTCCCCTTTTCATATTCCCAAGTATTAAGAGTGAGGATAACGACGTTCGGGTTACCTTTGTATTTATCGTATACTTTTTGAAGATAAGGGAATGAGGATATACACGGACCGCACCATGTTGCCCAAAAATCAATCACAACCACCTTACCTTTCAAGCCCGACAACTTCACCGTTTTTCCATCAAGCCCCTTGAGCGCAAAATTAATTGCCGGTTTATTGAGACGGGTTTTCAAGAATTCTTTTTTCAAATTTTCCATTCCCCGGTTTTTTAACTCAGCCAGTTTTTCATCAAACCCTTTTTCGGAACCGATTACTTTTATATAGGCAGTCTTGAACCGTTCCACCAGCTTCGCATCGAACTTATTTTCCTTTATACATTGTTCTGCAACAGTGAGCGCTTGAGTATAATTGCCAGTTTGCACATAACAATCTATAAGCCGCTCGTTCGTCGTCACTTGCTCACCCTTAGTCAGGTTATACGCTTCCTGATAGACATCCCCCGCTTCGCGCAGCTTTCCCCATTTATATAACCCCTCCCCGTACGTATTGAGGGCCTTTCCTAAATTATCGTTTTTATTTTTTTTCCACTCACTTGTACTGTAATGTGGCGGTTTCAAAGCAGAGTCGTTGCTCCTGAAAAATTCGACTCCTTTTTTTGCCCATCTTACTGCATCGTCCATATTTTTTCCATCGTTAATCATTGCCGTTGCTAAAATGGTATATCCATTGTCCAAAATCTTCGGCAGCGAGTCTAAAAGGGCTGCCGCTTTACTGTAATGCTTGGCTTGTATGAAAAAGTGCACAAGCATTCCTTGGTAGCGACCTCTGATCTCCTCTTTCGGCGGGAAGTTCTTCAAGAATGCTTCAAGCATTTCAGCTTTCTTCACTCCATCTTTTTCCCGAAAAATTTCTATCCATCGACTTCGTTCGGCAATTTTTCCCTTTGGGTTTGCAGCCATTGCAGCTGTGATGATCTCGTTTTTCTTCTCTTGTTGCCCTGCTTGGTCAAGCCAAGCCAGTAAATCCGCAACCGCTTCTTCATTGCCCTTGTTAGTTTCGTATAAACTCAATATCTCTTCCTTAATTTTTTGTTTAGTCGAATCTCCTGGGGTTTCCATTGTCCAAAAGTGCCAAAGCGTTGCAAAAGCTAATATGTTAGCAGGGTACAATTTTTTCTCTCGAGCAATCTCGGCTTTGCCTTCGTTGACATTTCTTAGAAGAGACCAGGATCCAGCAGCGGGGTAGAATAACAATTCCGCATATTGGAGGTGAGCACCTCGTACGGGTTTACCGTCCTTTCCGTACACCAAGTAACGCCAAACATTCTCACCGTTATCGTCCTTAAGGTCGCCGGAAGTAAATCGTAAAAGTATCAGGTTCGCTTTTTCATCAGAAAGCTTCGTTGAACCGAACCATTTTTTCCCTTTTTTTTTCATCGGCACTTCGACCAGGAAGGGCTGAGCCCCTAGTCCTCTCATTAAAAGCACTTCGGCCGTTATCTCTTTTACTGACTGCAAATTAGCCGATTTTGCCCCGGCATTATAAGAAATGGAAATCTCGTCGCCAATTTTTGGCATCTTAGGAGAAATGGAAGCAACCTGCTCTTGACCTGCACATACTGACAAGAGCAACAATATCATAAGCAACGGTGCAGTGAAAATATTTCGCATCATAATAGTTTCCTCTCTTCGGTGAACTACTATTGGTTAAGGTGCTTATATGAGAGATGCAGAAAGGTGAAAAAAGTTGCTTTTCAACAAAAAAAATGAAGCCACCTTAAAAGTCCGGCTTTAAGATGGCTTAAAAAAAAGATAAAAATCTACACCTTTACAAATTCATGTTCGTCGTAGCGTACGACCAATACCGGACAAGGAGCATAGCGAACAACCTTTTCTGCGGTACTGCCGAATAAAATATGTTCCACACCCGTATGTCCGTGTGTTGCAATGATAATCAGGTCGAACGATGCTTCACGGGCAAAGCGATCAATTTCATAGAAAGCTTTACCGGTACGAATAACATAATCAGCCTTGACCTTCTTACCTATTTCCTTTTTAATTAAGCCCTCTAATTCCTCCGCTCCTTTTTTACGCAGTTCGTCTTCAACGCTTGGGAATCCCACTTGACCGAAGCTGAAATCAGCGGGATAGACGGCTGGCTCGACAACATAGATGAGATTGATAGAAGCGTTGAATTGCCGTGCAAAGGGGATGGCGTACTTTAACGCATTTTTGGAATGCTCCGAAAAATCTATCGGAACCAGAATGCGTTTGAGTTCGATGGGGCGCGCTTTAGCGGGACTTACCGGCTTTTTGCGCTGAAGGTCTCTTTTTTTCGCTGTTGATTTTCCGCGAAGGATCTGTTTTCTCTTTGCCATCGTTTTCCCTTTCATGGTGAGGTTGTAGATGGTCGAGTTGATTCTTCAATTTCGAAAGCTCTCGGTCCGTTTTACGAAGCCGTTCCGCAACGATTTCTGCAAGTTTTAAAACGATTTTGATGCCAAGGTCGCGTTTCTTTTCAATCAATTCAAAGAGATCGGGGCGGAAAAAACCGATGAGGGAACATTTCGTTCGGCATATCGCGGTTGCAGAACGGGGCGATTCGTCCAGTAACGCTAACTCTCCGAAGAAATCTCCTTCGGAAAGAACCGCAAGCTCTTTTTCACCGCCGTCTTTTCCTGCAATCGTAATGGAAATCTCCCCCTCTTGAACGATGTACATTCCCAACCCGGGATCACCCTGGAAGAACACAGGCTCCGCAGGTTGGTATTCTCGTTTATGGACGATTGCGGCAACTTCTTTCAGCTCACGCGCCGAAAGGTTCGCAAATGCAGGGACTTTACTGAGCAGAGACTCGGTTGAACCTTCGCTCACGCCCCGTCCCGAAAAAATATTCTTCCAGATTGCGCTCTCAACAACCTTGGTCACGATATTCCTCTGTTAATCGTAAACGAAATTCAGCCAATTGTATTTATCGTTCGCATCATTCACAACATTAAAGAAGGCTTTTTGCAACGAACGCGTGACGGGACCCGGCTTTCCTTCCCCTACAACAATTTTATCAATAGCGTGAATGGGCGTAATTTCTGCCGCGGTTCCCGTAAAGAACACCTCATCGGCAGTATACAACATTTCCTTCGGAATATTCATTTCGCGGACTTCATAACCGGCATCTGTTGCCAACGTCATCACACTGACGCGCGTAATACCGGGCAATAACGCCGCAACAAGAGGGGGTGTATAGATAGTTTTATCTCTCACGAGGAAAATATTTTCCCCGCTTCCCTCACTGATGTTGCCAGAAGCATCGAGCGCTATTCCTTCGGTAAAGCCTCGCGCAATCGCTTCCATTTTGATCAATTGAGAGCTTAAATAGTTTCCACCGGATTTTGCCATGGTGGGTATCGTGTTCGGAGCGGGTCTTTGCCATGAAGAAACACACACCTCAATTCCTTTTTCGAGCGCTTCTTTGCCAAGGTACGCGCCCCACTCCCACACTGCAATCATGACATCAACGGGGCAACCCAGTGGATTAACTCCAACATCACCGTACCCGCGATAGGCTACCGGCCGGATGTAACATGCTTTTAATTTATTTGCGCGGATCGTTTCTTTTACCGCTTCTTCCAGTTGTTTCATCGTATAGGGAATTGGTGCGCGATAAATTTTTGTCGAATCATATAATCGTCTCAGATGTTCTTCAAGGCGGAAAATGGCGGAGCCGCGTTTCGTTTCGTAGCAGCGGATACCTTCGAACCAGCCTGATCCGTAATGAATAACATGCGAAAGCACATGAATCTTCGCATCGTCCCAATTGACGAGTTTCCCGTTCATCCAGATTTTGTCAACTTTATTGATTGGCATGATAATTCTTTCTCCAATGTTAAATGTTAAAGAGAACAACTAAATCTCACGTTCGTACAACCGATAACGTTTCGAAATTTTCCCGTTCATCATGTCCGCCGCCTTCACCATCCGCACGTTATCTTCGAGTACCCAGCTCGCTTCACCATACCGGTAACCGAGCCGTTTAGCTTTGACTGCAGTTTCATAAAACAACACCCCTGCTGCGCCTGTGGCGGCATATTCCGGAAGCACTCCGAGAGCAATAATGCGTACGATGTTAATCTCTTTTTTGTGCAAAAACAACCGCGCAAGTCCGGGAAGCAATCGCCCCTTCGTATTATATTTAAGGGGAATATTAATATCCGGCACCGAAAGCGCAAAACCGATTGGTTTACCTTTTACTTCGGCAAATATTATCAGATCTGGCACAACAACCGGTTTCAGGTCCGCCGCCATAGCATCAATTTCTGCGCCAGTCATGGGAACGGCTCCCCAATTTTTTTCCCACGCCCTATTGTATAATTCTTTGATCAATCCAACATCGCTATCGAAGTTTTTCATGTTTAAGGAACGAAAGGTCAGCTTATTCCTTTCTTTGACAAGATTGTTGACCCGTTCCAATTTTTCGGAATAGACCGTATCTTGACTAAGCAGATACGCATATAAATCTTTGGACTTTTTAAAGCCGTATGCTTCGATAAGCTTAGGATAATATTCGGGATTATACGGCATTAACAACGTAGGTGTAACGTTGAATCCTTCAACTAAAAGACCATACTCGTCATTCACGGAAGGGTTAGCCGGACCGCGCATTGCGGTTGCCCCTTTTTGCTTCAGGTATGATTTTGCCGTATCGAACAATGCATTCGCTACATGCTGGTCATTGACACACTCAAAGAACCCAAAAAAACCCATGTTTTCATTGTGCTCTTTGTTATGGTTGTGATTAACAATAGCCGCAATACGCCCTACCATCGCGCCATCGCGCTCGGCAATAAAAAACTCCGCATCGGCATGCTGATAAAACGGATTTTTCTTTTTGTCCATCAGCTTACGCCGATCCATCCACAAAGGAGGCACCCAATAGGGATTGCCTTCGTAGATAGTCCAAAGAAATCTGATAAACTGATCCCGGTCCTTTGTTGTTGTAACAGGTCGTATTCGGATTTCACTCATAGTATCTATAGTGTTAAAAAATTAGTAGAAGTAAAAAAGCCGCAGCGACTTTGCACAGCGGCTTTCGAACTTTAAGAACATACGAATAAACACCGTCATCAGTTAATAACGCCAAGTCTCTTTCCGACAACAGAAAAAACATCGAGGATTTTATCAAGATGTTTATCCTCATGGGTGGACATGTAGCTTGTGCGGAGCATTTCCATGCCCGGAGGCACACCGGGACGAATAAACGCATTGACAAACACTCCGGCATCAAACAAATGCTTCCACATAAGGAGAACTTTGTCTGTATCACCAATGATAACCGGAACAACCGCTGAGTCATGCTCTCCCACGCGGAAGCCCAGGCTCTTAAGCCCCTCCCTCATTTTCCGAGCGTTGCGCATAAGTTTATCAATAAACTCCGGGTGAGTTTCCAATACATCAAGAGCGGCAAGCGCCGATGCTACGGAAGCCGGCGTCGGGCTTGCGCTGAACATCAATGCCGAGGCTTGATGCTTTAGAAAATTGATGACCACCTTATCACCGACGACGAAGCCTCCTAACGAAGCGAACGTTTTACTGAACGTTCCCATCGTGAGATCCGTTTCGGCTTCGAGATTATAATGGCTTGCGGTGCCGCGCCCACCTTTTCCGATGACACCTACGGCGTGGGCATCATCAACCAGTACTCGGGCATTATATTTTTTCGCAATCTTCACCATGTCGGGAAGATTAACAATTTCACCGGACGTGCTGAAGACGCCGTCCGAGACAATCAGTTTTCCGCTCTCCAACGGCAACTTAGAAATGACTGTTTCGAGATGTTGCATATCGTTATGTTTATAGCGCACAATGGTTTGCGAATTTTGGTCTATCAACGCATTTGCTCCATTTGCCATAAGGTTGCCAACGACGATGCAGGCGTGGTTGTCCTTATCAGAAACGACAAAGTCACCATGTTGAACAAGCGTTGGGATAATTCCCTGCGCTGTCTGATACCCCGTGCTGAAGAGAAGGCAATCCTCCTTGCCGAAAAATTTGGCGAGGCGCGCTTCTAATTCGACGTGAAGATCGAGAGTGCCGGTCAGGTAACGGGAACCGGAACAGCCGCTGCCATATTTTTTCACAGCGTTAATGGCTGCTTCTTTAACCTTCGGGTGGGTTGTAAGTCCAAGGTAATTGTTCGATCCGGCCATAATAATTTTTCTGCCTTCGATCTGAACAACCGGTCCTTCGCTCTCTTCAATGGCATGGAAATAAGGATAGTTTCCGCTGGCTTTTGCTTCATCTGCCCGCGTAAAGTTACGGCATTTGTCAAAGAGGTCCAATTCGTGCTCCGCTCGTTAGTGAATTTCATACTCCCCCGCTACTTTGCTAATCAAAACTTTTTTGAATATACTTCAATAAGCCAAGAAAGTCAACGAACAGTTTGAGAAGATTTATGGAGGTCGCATCGCGAACGCACTTGTAACAGGCGGCACAGGTTTTATAGGAAGCCACACGGTCGAATTGCTCCTAAAACACGGATTGAATGTCCAATGCCTCATCCGCCCCGGTCGAAAAAATCTCGGCTGGCTTGAAGGATTGCCGGTGGAAGTGTTGGAAACAAATCTGCTCGATCCTCACTCCCTCAAGCCAATTGCTCAAGGGGCGGATTATATCTTTCACATCGCAGGCGTCACAAAAGCCAAGCATCAGAAGGATTTTTTTGAAGGAAATGTTGCCGCCACAAAAAGCCTGTTAGAAGCGGCTAAAAACAATACCCGGTTGAAGAAATTTTGTCTTGTGAGCAGTCTCACTGCCGCAGGTCCAAGTAAGGATGGCTCGCCGCTCCACGAGGAATCACCTTGCAATCCTATTACCGCCTATGGAAGGTCAAAATTAGAAGCCGAGAACATTTGCCGGTCGTACTCTCACAACATCCCGATAGTTATTATTCGCCCGCCGGCGGTCTATGGTCCCCGCGACCAAGACATCTTAGAGATTTTTCGATGGGTGGTAAAAGGATTTATGCCCATTATCGGCGGAAGACAAAAAACCCTCAGCTTCGTTTACGCGAGCGATTTAGCCCGCGCAATTATGGAGGCGACTCTCTCGGAAAAGACAAAAGGAGAAACATACTTCGTTGCCGACCAGCCGATGTATCTTTTTACTGATTTAGTCAAGCGGCTTGCGGCGATTGCCGGCAAAAGAACAACTCCCCTGCCCATTCCCTCGCCCGCTCTTTATTCTGCGGCGGCTGTTGCGCAATTTTTCTCTCACTTTTCCTCCAAGCCATCCGTACTTAATATCGAAAAGGCACGCGATTTATTACAGCTTCACTGGGTGTGCAGTTCAAAAAAAATAGAACAGCATATCGGCTTTACATGTACCACATCAATTGACGATGGCTTGCGCAATACGTATCATTGGTATAAAGAACAAGGATGGCTGTGACGGTGTCTCTTAAACCAAAGGAGAATGGTTCGTGGTGAATATTATACTTGTGTTTTTAGGAGGCGGCATTGGCGCAGCAGCGCGCTATTGGCTTTCCGGGGTTGTGTACCAAAAAGTGAGCACGGATTTTCCGTACGGCACGCTGACAGTCAATGCAATAGGATGCCTCCTCATCGGTATTTTGATGGCAGCTATGGAAGAACGATTTCTCGTCCAGCCTTCTCTTCGTGTATTTCTCACCATCGGGATTCTCGGCGGCTTTACGACGTTCTCGACGTTCAGTTTCGAAACCATTGCACTTCTCAGAGACGGCGAAATTCTTTACGCGCTGGTGAATATCTTCACAAGCATATTTGTGTGTTTATTCGGGACGTGGGTTGGAATGCAAATAGGAAAATTATTGTAATTAAGAAAGGTATTCTATCTATGAAACTTTCGGGCGAAGGCAAGTTACTGAGGATTTTCCTCGGAGAATCCGATAAGGTTGACCACAAACCGCTTTACGAAGCAATCGTTCGGGCAGCGAAAACCAACGGGCTTGCCGGGGCAACAGTGCTCAGAGGCGTGGAGGGTTTTGGAGCGGATAGCCGAGTCATTCACACGGCAAAAATCTTGCGCCTCTCTGAAGACTTACCCATCGTTGTGGAAATAGTTGATAAAGAAGAGACGATTAAAGCGTTCTTGCCGGAAGTGGATAAACTCTTTGAAGCCGCAGGCTGCGGCGGCATGATGACGCTTGAAAAAGCGGAAGTGATTCGGTACTCGACGGGGAAAAAATAATTCGGATGATTATCTCCACCTCGAACTATGCCTTATGCAAACAACTGCCTCAAAAAAGAAACCAACCAATAAGAAACCGCGGCAACAACCGCCGAGCAGGGAATCGTCAATACCCACGCGGTGACAATCCTTCCCGCTAACCCCCATCGGACTGCTGAGACCCGCTTCGTTGCACCCACACCCATAATCGCGCCCGTAATGGTGTGCGTGGTGCTTACTGCTATGCCAAAAAATGCTGTGAGAAGCAGCGTAATACCGCCGGCAGTCTCCGCGCAAAATCCGCCTGATGCCTTCAGCTTCGTAATCTTCTGACCCATGGTTTTGACGATTCTCCACCCGCCGAACAACGTGCCAAGCGCAATTGCAAAATGGGAGCTAATAATCACCCACCAAGGCACTTCAAATGTTTTAAGATAGCCTGAGGTCACAAGCAGGCTTGTGATAATACCCATGGTCTTTTGGGCATCATTTGTTCCATGCCCCAAGCTATAAAGAGCCGCAGAGCCGAGCTGCAGTTTCCGGAACAAGCCATTAATTTTGGATGAAGAGCGTTCATGAAACATCCACATTAAAATTACCATGAGCGTAAAGCCGATTGCCATGCCCATTAATGGAGCAATTGCAATAAAGATTATCGTATTCGTCCAACCGCCAAGAAGAATAACGCCAAAGCCAGCCTTAGCAATTGCGGCGCCCCCGTACCCCCCTATAAGAGCATGCGAAGAGCTTGTGGGGATGCCAAAATACCATGTAATGATATTCCAGGCGATTGCACCGGTCAGTCCGCTAAGAATAACATATTCATTTACTGCGGAAAGCTCAACGAGACCTTTTCCAATCGTTTTGGCAACGTGAACGTCGAAGAGAAAGGCGGCGATAAGGTTGAATGCCGCCGCCCACATCACCGCCTTGCGGGGCGTGAGAACGCGGGTCGAAACAATTGTCGCTATTGAATTTGCTGAATCGTGGAAACCATTAAGAAAATCAAAAACGAACGCGACGAGGATGATAACAATGACAAGGGTTAGCATGGAAGCTCGAATTCGATATTAAGCGTGTTTGATATAAATGCCTTCAAGCACATTTGCCGCATCCTCGCATTTATCGGTTGCGGTCTCTAACCCTACGTAAATTTCTTTCAGTTTGATGATTTGGATGGGGTCTTTTTCATTCTCGAAGAGATCGGCAATCGCATGTTCGAAGACGGCGTCTGCTTGATTCTCATATTCATTCACCTTTTGGAACACTCGCTGCAGTTCTTCAGCTTTGTGAAGAGTGCGTAACAACGTAACGCCTTTGTACAATTCGGTAATCGAAAGATGAAGAATATCCACAAGCTTAATCATCTGTTCAGGAAAACCCTTTAATTTGTACAAGGAAGTCCGGCTGGAACTGCCGTCAATGTGGTCCATAATGTCATCAAGTGCGGATGTCAGCGAGTGAATATCTTCGCGGTCAAACGGCGTAACGAATGTGGCATTCAATTCCGAAAAAATATTATGAGTAACCGTATCGCCGTGATGCTCTAATTCCTGAATTTGCGCCACAATTTTGTCCCGATCTGCCGCTGTTTGAGTAAGGCAGAGTTCCTTAAAAAGTGTTGCCGCATCAATAAGATTCTGCGATGATTGTTCAAAAAACGAATAGAACTTCTCATCGTGCGGAATCAATTTTTGAATCAGTTGATCAAGTTTCATATTGTATGCCTTTTAAGATAAGTTGAACGAAAGTGCAACCTATTATTTTAATTACAAATTGTCTCAAAAACTATCTTCGTTGCTGGAAGCGGGCTGAATCCCTTATTTATTTTGTGTGCTGTCCCACCCCGACCTATCCCGTTGTACGGTTCCGTTCTTTGGAATCCCGCTCACTGAACGGAATCCAAAGAGCGGGAGATGCTGAAAAGCGCAAAGGTCGGGGTTATAGCCACGTCCTTTAGGACGTGGCTACAATAACATTTGACACTTTATGGATTTTAACCCTCACAAAAAGTCTATAGAAATCATTTTGGGGAAACTTATACTTTCCACGGCATCTCAGAGATGGCGGGAAAATGGTCAATTAAAGATTTCCGTCAGGGCAACCTCTCGAGCCTCTGCTTTAATTGGTTATATTCATCCCACATTTCGCTCGGCATCCGATTGCCGAATGAACCATAAAATGTATGTATCTCATTCATGGTATTCAGCCAGCCTGCTTTGTCAACAGATGTCAGTTCTTCCATCGTCCCCGGTTTCAATGTTAAACCTTCGACATCAATCTCGTCGGCAGTCGGTAAATACCCGATGGCAGTTTCCTGCGCTTTGCCCCCGCCGTGAACTCGCGCCAAAATCCATTTAAGCACGCGGATGTTATCCCCATAGCCGGGCCAATAGAATTTTCCTTCTTTATCTTTACGGAACCAATTCACGCGGAAAATGAGCGGAGGTTTTTTCAGCTTTTTGCCTATATCCAGCCAATGGCAAAAATAATCTCCCATATTGTATCCGCAGAACGGCAGCATCGCCATAGGGTCGCGGCGAACAACACCAACTGCACCAGTTGCAGCAGCGGTCGTCTCTGCACCCATACTGGAACCTAAAAACACCCCATGCTGCCAGTTGAATGCCTGCATCACCAGTGGCACAACTGTGGAGCGTCGGCTTCCCCAAATAATTGCTGAAATTGGAACGCCTTTCGGGTCTTCCCAATGCTTTGAAATTGTCGGGCATTGTTTGGCAGGCGCAGTAAAACGAGAATTAGGATGCGCGGCATTTCCTCGTGCACTCTCCCACTTGCCGCCTTGCCAATCTATAAGTCCATGCGGTGGCTCCGTTCCCATTCCTTCCCACCACGGTTCTTTCGAAGGAGTCATTGCCACGTTCGTAAAGATGGTATTTCGATTGATGGTATCAATAGCAATGGGATTGGTGGAATTGCTTGTTCCGGGCGCCACACCAAAGAATCCGGCTTCGGGATTGATAGCGTGCAATTGCCCTTCCTCGTCAATGTGCATCCAAGCGATATCATCACCCACTGTCCAGACTTTGTATCCTTGTTCCGCCATCGTGGAAACCATCATGGCAAGATTGGTTTTGCCGGATGCGCTTGGGAACGCCGCCGCCATATACGTTACTTTGCCCGATGGATCCTCCAACCCGATAATCAGCATGTGCTCTGCCATCCATCCTTCTTGCCGAGCCATGTAACTGGCAAGGCGAAGTGCGAAGCATTTCTTTCCAAGCAGCGCATTGCCACCGTAACCTGAGCCGATGCTCCAAACGAGCTTCTCTTCCGGGAAGTGCATAATGAAGCGCCTCTCTGGAGAAAGATCACCAAGAGAATGCAAACCGGGGACAAAATTTTCGGAACTGCCTAAGTGCTCCAATGCAACATTCCCCATCCGTGTCATGATCCGCATGTTTGCCGCAACATACGCGCTATCTGTTATCTCAACACCGACTTTACTGTATGGCGAGCCGACAGGACCCATCAAATAAGGAACTACATACATCGTGCGCCCCTTCATGGAACCATCAAACAATTTGCTTACTCGTTCTTTGGCTTCTTTGGGGTGCATCCAGTTATTGGTGGGACCGACATCGTCTTTCTTTTCGGTGCAAATAAAAGTAAGGTTTTCTGTTCGGGCAACGTCGCTGGGGTGACTTCGATGGAGGTAGCAGTTGGGATAGGTTTTTTGATTTAACTCTATCAACGTGCCATCGCCTACCATGATCTGGATAAACTTATTGTATTCCTCTTCCGAGCCATCGCACCAATGCACGCGGTCGGGTTTCGTAAGCCGGCTACATTCATCAACCCATTGTTGCAAAGCAGAATTTCTCACCATGGATATTCCTTATACATGATTTGTTTCGTGGGGCTGTTAAATTCTTGATTTCCAGCCTCGCACAAGCTTGGCGTCAATCTTAATCTCATTATTCGCCACCGAACTGGAAATCGGATCGGGATAAAATTTTTGACAACAAGCATATGCTTCCATGCTCGACATGTTCCAATACGACGGACATGCGGCGCAATGAATATCATGACCTTCCAAATAGAAATCCGTTGAGCGGCAATTTTCACTGATGCTCATCGCCGTAACGATTTTCCCTTCGGGGGTAACGTAAGCGATCATCGGAACAGACTGGATATGCTCCGGATCGAAGAAACGGACAAGCTTGTTTTCAAGAACAGCATTGAGTGGCACAACTATCGAACCTTGATTAATCTGAACCTCAATAAGTTTACTCGGAATTTTCTGAGCCGCACCGTAATCTATGGATACGACAACGGAAGGCTGGTTCTCGATCACAGGATGAAATTGGCGAAGTAAAACTTTGAAATAGGCGGAAAGTCCACCCACCAACACGACAGCCAAAATTCCCGCGATAACCCACTTCTTTTTCGAAACAGGTGTTTGAGTGTTCGAAACCGATTCGGTCTCAGCGACAGAGACACTCACGCCGCATTGAGGGCAGAACTTTGCTCCCTCGTTTATCGGCGCACCACATTGTTGGCATTGGGAAGGCATAAGGTATACCAGATTTAATGATAGTTTGACAATGTGCTGCTCAGGAACTTGTTAAGGTAGCAGCATACCGAATTTTTTGCCAGGATGATTGCTCTGCTTCGCCAATGAGATCTTTGACAAACGCAACGGACTTTTCCACGTCTGCTATTCTATCCCCAAGCATAGTAACATGACCCATCTTTCGCTTCGGCTCAAGCCGTTTCTTACCGTAGAGATGAAGCTTTATTCCCGTCACCATCATAAGCTTATTCACATCCAGTACCGAAAGATGCTTACCCAAAAGATTCACCATGGCGCAAGGTTTCAACAAACGTGGTTGGTGCAATGGCAAGCCGCAGATCGCCCGGACAACCGCTTCAAATTGTGAATAATCGCACGCATCGAGTGAAAAATGCCCCGAGTTGTGGGGACGCGGAGCTAACTCGTTCACTAACACCTTACCTTCTTTTGTAACGAACATTTCTACACAAAGCACTCCCACGATGTTGAACGCCTTCATTACAGAACGCGCGAGGGAGACAGCCTCTTTTTGGATATTCTCAGAAACGCGAGCAGGAACGATCGTCGTGTGCAAAATATTATCCCGATGGGTATTTTCACAAACAGGAAAAGTCGTTACAAATCCATCTTTGCCGCGGACGGCGACAACGGATAATTCATATTCCAAATCAATAAATTTTTCGATAACGCACTCCCCGGCAAGCTCTTTGGATTGGTCCAGAAACTCCCGAACTTCCTCCTTTGTCCGCAATATCGTTTGACCTTTTCCATCATAACCGGCAGTGGATGTTTTCAAAACAACCGGCAGACCGATAAGCTCGATACAGGGCCAGAGTCCTTCTTTACCAAGAACCGGCTGATATTCGACGACAGGAAATCCTTTTCGCTTCAGTTCTTCCTTCTCCAAACGGCGATGTTGCGTACTGCGAAGGATCGCGCTCCCGGGGTACACCTGCTTCGATTGCTCAAGCCATTCAACGATTTCCGGACTAATATGCTCAAACTCGTAAGTAATAACATCCGCTTGCTCGGCTAATCGTTTGGCAGCTGCGTAATCGTTGAATGGAGCTGTAATAGTTTCATCGGCAAGCCGGGATGCGGGACACTCGGCATCAGGATCCCACACAATACTCCGATATCCCATGCGCTGTGCTTCTCGGATAATCATCATACCGAGTTGACCGCCGCCTATGATTCCTATCACTGCCGGAGGGAGAATGGGATTGTTCATACTTTCATCGTTAAAACTTTTTTCTCTAACTCTTCGCGATAGCGTTCGAGTTTTTTTCGAATATCAGGATACTTCACGCCAAGAATACGTAATGCTAACAATGCCGCATTCACCGCGCCATCAATTGCTACGGTTGCTACAGGCACGCCGGCAGGCATTTGGACAATAGAGAGAAGCGAATCAAGTCCCTTTAATGCTTTTGATTTTACCGGCACTCCAATAACCGGAAGCACCGTCTTGGATGCTATCATACCGGGAAGATGAGCCGCTCCGCCTGCGGCGGCAATAATGACTTCGATGCCGCGGGCATGGGCTTGCTCGGCATAACGGAACATGTGGTCGGGAGTTCTGTGCGCCGACACAACTTTAAACTCGAATGGAACATCAAATTCTTTCAGTGTCATTCGCGCAGGTTCCAAATGCTCGGCATCGGAAGCGCTGCCCATGATGATACCGATAAGGGGCTTTGAAACTTTAGGGGATTTAGATGATTTGTTTTTCATATCGTGTCCAATTATGACCTCACCCCGACCCTCTCCTGAAGGAGAGGGGGCAATTCAAATTCTTTTTGTCTAAGTAAAAGCTCATCTCTTGATGAATTAACAGTTCAAGTCCCTTCCCCTCCAGGGGAAGGATAGGATGGGGTCAGTTATTGCCTCTGGCTCTTTCTATCCTGCTCAAATATTGCCGACATTTATAATTAAGTATTTAAAAAGCCCATTTTTTGTGTGTGCCTGACTCGAATATTTTTTCCAATCTAAAGTGTAACTCCCTTGGATATTTATAGATCCTTCCCTCCCCCTTTTGGACCCATCTGCTCCTCCTGTCCAATTCAAATTGCCATGTATTCTTTTCCCTTGCCAAATGCGAAATTGAGCACCAATGGTGTTGTCGTTTTCTCGGCTCTTCCAACACGTATAATCATTGGTTAGAAAAATCGCAGCAGCTTTCGAGCATTTGTCCTCTTTAACCCATCTCTCAAGTCTTTCAATATCGCGCAAGAAATCATACCCACCCTGGTCTCCTGCTCCTTGATTAGCAAGGGCAAATGCCTCTCTTTGAGCCTCTATCTGTAATTCTTTGGTTTTGTACTTCGTTTCAATAAAATAAACAGACTCATCATACCTGATCATAATATCCACATATTCACGCTTTTGGGATTCAGGTTTATACTCAAGGCGAATTGAGCAATTTGGATTTTGCTGTTGAATGTACCAAGCAAAAGAAAATTGAAAATCTGCCTCAGAATGAAATATGGGACGACTTTCTGCAAGTCCTTTTAATATTTCAGGGAGATTAATCATTCTAACATTTTATAATTTATTTCTCTCAACTTTTGCGCGGGCAACTTGATTGGCAATAAGCGCTGCTGTAGCGCCTGCGCCAAATCCATTATCAATATTCACAACGGTCAAACCCGGCGCACAGGATTGCAGCATCGTCATCAACGCCGCTTCGCCTTTTCCTCCATAGCCGTACCCTGTGCTTACGGGAACGCCGATAACCGGCATCGGCACCAGTCCGCGTACAACGGAAGGAAGCGCGCCTTCCATCCCCGCAACTACTACTACCGCGGAGACTTCTTTTTCAAGAATTAGTTTCAAAGGCTCCATCAAACGATGGATGCCGGCAATGCCGACGTCATAGCAGGCGGTAACATCGCATCCCATAGTTTCGGCTGTGACTTTTGCTTCTTCCGCCACGGGAAGGTCTGCCGTGCCCGCCGCAAAGATTGCAATTTTGCCACCGGACGATTTCGGATTATAATTGTGGTTCTTAGCGACGAACGTTCTACCCAATTGGTTATGATTGACGGTACATGCAGTACCCAAAGAATCGGATAGGGCTTTGGCGCATTCATCACTCACACGTGTAACGAGAGCAATCCCCGCTTTTTCAACCATCGAACGTACAAGCGAAATAACCTGCTCATTTGTCTTGCCTTCGGCAAATATCGCTTCGGGAACACCCGTCCGCTCCGCCCGGTGAATATCTAAGCGGGCAAATTCTTCTACCATTTCAACTTGGCTGGAATGACGATGGGGCATTTCGTTGTGTTGGTTAACTTTCGCCTGCTCCCTCTTTGGGATGGGTTTAAATATAAAGCAAAATCTTCAAAAGAACAGGGAGAAAATGAACTAGGATAATATTCTAAAAATAATAGGACGCCCGCCTGCCGTGCCTGCGGCAGGCAGGCGTCGGGCAGGCTGAAACAGCAGAAAAAACTGAAAAATCGCCGATAAAAAACTTCCAATATTTTAATCGGCTGATGTTGAGGCAAAAACTAAAATACTACCAAAAGAAATTGAAAAAGACGAAAAGAATATGTGCTATCCTGCCGCGCGTCTGAGACGATCCATAACTGTAGCGCCAAGCCCTTGCTCCTCCACCCCTTCGATGATGAGAACATCCACTCCCAGAGCATCCAATTCGCGGATAGTGCTAAACAAGTAACGGGCGAGAATATCAATGGATGAAGGCAAGACACGAAAAAAAACGCCCGTTTCAACTTTTGCGAGAAGCGGGGAATTAACAATACAACCAACGTTTTTTCCTTGCTGTCTGTAGTGCTGAAGCGCTGCTGTAAATCCTTCCACATCTTGATGGTTCACCAATACAGCTTTTGCGCGCGGCGCATAATGGCGATGCCTCGTTCCCGGCGAGCGATGGGAGAGTGGCTCGCTTCCGCCGACTTGGACGCTCCCGATCACTTCTTCTATCCGCTCTTGTGTCAATCCACCTAAACGCAAGATGACGGGCGGCTCGACCGTTACATCAACAACCGTTGATTCCACGCCAATCTGCGTCGGACCTCCATCGAGAATAAGATCAACGCTTCCGCGCAGGTCATCGTACACATGCTGTGCTGTCGTCGGGCTTGGACGACCCGAAAGATTTGCACTAGGTCCGACAATTCCTTCGCCAAATGCTTTAATCAGCGCGAGCGCAACAGGGTGGTTCGGCATCCTCACGGCGACTGTATCCAAATCAGCGGTGACGAGGTCTGAAATCAAAATAGTCCGTTTCAGAACAAGCGTGAGCGGCCCGGGCCAAAAGGTCTCAGCCAAAATTTTACCCTTCTCCGGCACCTCGTCCGCAATGTCTTCAAGCTGCCTGTACGTCGCAATGTGTACAATAAAAGGATTATCCGAAGGCCTGCCTTTTGCCTCAAACACTTTTTTTACAGCTTCCAAGTTGAGAACATCCGCACCTAACCCATAGACGGTTTCAGTCGGGAAGGCGACAAGCCCGCCCCGCTTAAGAACCTGAACAGCGGTTTCAATAGCGGCATCGGCA
The DNA here is from genome assembly GCA_016194505.1 of Ignavibacteriales bacterium. GTDB lineage: Bacteria > Bacteroidota > Ignavibacteria > UBA10030 > UBA10030 > JACQBK01. The sequence goes on from JACQBK010000016.1 coordinate 61,896, forward strand.
TCAACTGAAGCGATCTGAAGAATTTTAGTCTCAATCACAAGAAAAGTCTTTTCGAAATTGAATGAAATGTTTCAAATAACTGCGGAGCACAGGCGGGTCTCAATGGCAAAAAACACTCACAGCGGTTTAAAGCGTTCAAATGATTGACTGCACTGTTCACAATAAAAAATTTGCCTGCAGAGCGTCGGTCCGAAAAAACTTTCAAGTCGCGTTCGTTCAGAGTGACAAAAAGGACACTGGACCGGCTGCCGGAGGCTTTCTGAAAGTCGGTCTTGATACGCCTGGCGTTTTTCCAAGGATTGCAACCGTGCAGGCGGGGCAATACCGAATACCGTAAGTTTCTCCCGCACCGTATCATCAAGCAATTCGGTTGACCAAGCTTCGGAAAATGAAATTTCCACATTCACTTGCTTAAATCCCAAACCCAAAAGACGTTCTCTTACTTCTTCTTTCATCAACTGTAATGCGGGGCAACCGGCAAACGTCGGGGTCATGAGCACAGTCACGGTTGTATCATTCACTTCAACCCGCCGGATGATTTTCATCTCAACAAGAGAAAGTACCGGAATTTCCGGGTCTTTCACTTTCGATAGTTCTTCCCACACATGTTGAGAAAGAGTATCTTTCTCTATCACCGAGAAGGTTGGATTTTGCTCCATGCTTTATCTTTTCGTGATGACCATAATAATGCCCGCGACATGCCCCGTCCCATATGCCAATGTGGCATCCTTCGGGTCTATGTAACGAATCTCTTTTATGTCTATCACAGAAATATTGTTCAACGTCTCCAACTCGCCATAGAATATATCATTCACATAGACAAGGGGGTTGATGGTCGAGCGGGTGCCCCTGACAATCGATTTAGGTCCTCTTGAAGTAAGAAACGCGGGCCTGCGTAAGCGCACTGCGTCAAAGGCGGTAATAGCGCTTGTCGTTGCGATTTCCTCCGCTGTCAACACGTCCTTTGAAAGAGTGGCTTTGGAACCTTCATGGGAAGATCCGCAAGCAATAAATATTGCCGCCAACGCCAACACTATAACAATGTTCCTCATACCGCACCCTCCTTTTGAGTGAGTGATACCAACTCTCCTCCTTCTACCACTTTGACTGCGGAGCAAGGTCATATACTTGTCGTAGATCGCTGACCAATTGTTGAAGATGCTCCGTTTGCGCTCCGCGACGTCCGCCGTCGTCGCTTGAACAAAGAATTCTATATATATCGTGTTCGCTTTTCACTGGTAGGGTAAGTGTTGCAGCTTTTAACATAGGAACAATACTGTGTAACCATTGATTCCGGAGAACATCATTTCCCGGAAATACGCCCGCTTGAATCAGTCCTTCTTCATCTTGCAAGGTTTCAAACATGCCAAGCGATTGAGAAAAAGCTTCATCCAATGCGGCTTGCATCCGGCGGTGGCTTTCTTCCGTTGCATCGCCCAATCGTTCCACTAAACTTTGACTGTGAAGGAGATGGTAGGATTCTTCGCGTATTAATTTTTCGGCAATTTCTTTCAAAGGCTTGAAGGAACTTTGCGCTAACGATTGAAGGCGCACTTGTTCCGCCGCATCAAATAAATACTGCCGAACGACCGTATAAGCAAAATCTCCCTTGGGATACGAAACAAATCGGCAGCAGGTAAATTCTTTCCAAGAACGCTCGAACGCCATCGCATCGGGACTGCGACCGCCCAGTTGTTCACACAATGTCAACCAAACTAATGAGTGGCCAATTTCATCCTGAGCGATGTTGGAAAAAGCAATATCCTCTTCAAGGATGGGTCCGTAGCCCGTCCACTCAGAGTCGCGATGTCCCAAGATGAACTCATCATCTGCAAGCGAGAGAACAAACCGGCTGAGCGCCTTAGAAGAAATATTTGAGGGGACTTCAATGCTCATCGTCTACCGCTTTTTCAGGTGATTCAAAGGCTTTCGGATCGCGATAACTTTTATCGGTACTCTGTGCGAAGAAACCATCATCTTGATAATCTGTCGCTGTAACATCTTTTGTTCGAACAACCCACAAGCTTACGCACTTCAGGCGGCGAGCGAATTGATCCTTCGCAAGCTGTAACGCCATCTGAGGGTCAGGGGCATGAACCGAGCCAACGTGAACGTGTGCATCGCCCCGTTTCGTTTGATGAAACACTTCGTATGTTTCCCACTGGGTATCCACTTACGCTTTTACGCCGCTTTAGGAGTTTTCGATTGTTTTGCTGCCAATGCTTCGCGCACCCATGTGCCTTCCTCGTGTACTTTTCGTCGAACAGCTAAACGTTCGGCGTTACAGGGACCGTCGCCGTTCACTACGCGCCTTAATTCCTCCCAGTCCGGTTGGGTATAATGATAATGCCCTGTTGCTTCATCGAGATAACAATTCGTGTCGGGGACATCAAACCCCAGCGCACGAATTTGCGGAACAATAAGATCAACGAACTCCTGCCGCACTTGCTCATTCGTTTTCGTTTTAATCTTCCATCGCATCGCCTGGTCTGTATGCACGGAAATTTTATCCGGCGGGCCCGACATCATCAGCGTCGGATACCACCACCGATTGATGGCATCTTGAGCCATAGCGCGCTGTGCGGGTATTCCTCTTGCAAGGGTGGCAACAGCATCGTACCCTTGCTTAATGTGAAACGATTCCTCGTAGCAGATGCGCTTCATCGCCCGTGCGTAAGGACCGTAAGAAGTTTGCGCCAACATAGTTTGGTTAATGACAGCAGAAGTGTCCACAAGCCAACCGATGACACCCACATCCGCCCATGTTGGGGTCGGGTAATTGAAGACGTTGGCATATTTCGCTTTTCCGGTCAGCAGCTCTTCCATCATTTCTTCGCGGGATTTGCCCAGCGTTTCCGCCGCACGATAGAGAAGCTGGCCATGGCCTGCTTCATCCTGCACTTTCGCGATGAGAGTCAATTTGCGCCGAAAGCCCGGTGCATAGGGAATCCATTTCCCCTCAGGCAATTGCCCCACGATTTCGCTGTGAGCATGCTGGCTTATTATGCGAATCAAATTTTTCTTGTACTCATCGGGCATCCAATCGCCCGGCTCAATTTTTTCGCCGCGCGCGATGCGAGCTTCAAATTCGGCTAATTTTTGCTCGTGGGTCTTTTCTTGCATTCGTTAATCAAAAATTTGAGTTTGTCTATTCTTGTACAGAATATAGAGATTTTTGTGTTTGAAGTAAACCTCAATGCGATGAACCGTCATTCAAAACGAAGATGGTTCCTAAGCTTGTTGCGGTACGGGATTTAGAACGAAGTAATAATGAGCTTGATTGCAGCCAAAACAAGAACAACAGCAAGAAGCCGTCTCAAAACCATGCCGGAAAGCTTATTTGCGCCGTAATAAGAGCCTACTATTCCTCCAAGAAATGCGGCAAGAATTAACGGAGCAACACCGCCGAACTGGAATCCACCCCGAAGAAATCTTCCCCCTAATCCCGCCAGTGAATTTACAACGATAAAAAGTGCCGAAACAGCGGATGTTCGCTTCGGATCAGCCCAACGCATAAGCAACAGCATGGGGCTGAGGAAAATCCCTCCGCCGACACCAACTACTCCTGAAAGCAAGCCTATTGCTCCCCCTATGGCAAGGGAAACAACGAAGTTGACATCCTTGTTTGAATCTTCGGCAGAGGAAGGTGACAATGAAATTCCTAAACGAAAAGCCGCCGCTAATAATACTAACGCCAAAATCAAAAAGTACGTTCGGTCAGAAATATCCAGTACACCACCGACGAACGCTGCCGGAATGGATAAGAGCATAAAGGGTCCTGCAAGCTTCAAGGATAAATGCCCTGCCCGATAATAAGCGATGAGCGAAATCGTAGCAACAAGAACATTCAGTATCAGTGCAGTTGAAGACATAATTGCCGGAGCTACCGCAAACAGCGAGAGCACGGCAAGGTACCCCGATGCTCCGCCATGACCGACCGAGGAATACAAGACGGCAACGATAAAAATGAGAAGCGAGACAACGAGAAGCGTTACCGGCTCCATAGATTATTTATTTCCTTGTTTCCATCCCGGACCACGGACAACCATTCCGGGTTTTACTCCTGTGTGCTCGCCATCCTTCAGCACTTGCTTGCCGTTGACAAAGACATGAACCATACCTGTTGCATATTGATGCGGCTTATCGAACGTTGCATGGTCACTAATGTTCGCGGGATCAAAGACAACGACATCCGCATAATAATCTTTGAGAAGTGCGCCGCGGTCTTTGATTTTTAGATTCTTAGCGGGCAACGAGGTCAATCGCCGGATTGCTTCTTCTAACGGAATAACCTTCTCTTCGCGAACGTACTTCCCCAGCAACCGCGCAACATTGCCATACGCCCGCGGATGCGGATTGGATTTCAAGAATGCTCCTTCTGGGGCAAGAGATTCGGCGTCGGAACAAAAGCTCACCCACGGAAGCGCGATTTGTTTTTTTACATTGTCTTCATCCATGAGAAAGTACACTGTGCCCACGCGCGTATCATCATCAATAACCAAATCCATCGCAGTTTCTTCGGGGGATTTGTGGCGAAGAGCAGCGATCTCCGCCAGCGTTTTACCTGTTAAATATTTAAGGCTATCTTGTTTGAAGCCGACTAACAATACATTCTTAGCCGAGCCTGCCGCTAAATACAGATTCTCCCACGTATCGGTCGGCGTGCTCATTTCCTGTTTTACGCGTTTTCGTATCGCAGGGTCTTTGAGCCGCTTCTGCCACTCTTTAAGCCCGCCTTCTTGAACCCACGGCGGCATGGATGCATCCAAACCGGTCGCACCTGCAATGTAGGTGTACATATCAGCCGTTATAACAAGACCCTCTTTGCGCGCCGCTTCCACTTTTTTTATCACATCATCTATTTTACTCCAATTGGATTTGCCGGCGGCTTTCAAGTGATAAATCTCCGCGGGAATATCTGCCTCACTCGAAATTTTTATTAATTCATCAACTGCTTGAAGCAATTGATTCCCCTCACTGCGGATATGCGAGATATACATTCCGCCATAGCGAGAGGCAACCTTGCAAAGCTCGATAAGTTCGTCCGTCTTCGCATAGAACGCCGGCGCATAGATGAGCGAAGAACCGACACCAAGCGCCCCTTCCTCCATTGCCCGACGGACAAGACTCCGCATGTGCTCTAGTTCTTGAGGGTTCGGAGCGCGGTCGGCATAGCCAATAACATATTCACGCACGGTCGTTGCACCGATAAACGATGCAACATTGGTAGAGATACCCCGCTTAACGAGGTATTCGAGATATTCATTCAAGCTCGTCCATTCTATTTTGTATTTTATATCTCCCTGCGTTCGCTGGATTTCCGCTTTCATGGTATCGTTCCACGGTCCGAAAGACTCCCCCTCGCCGAAAATCTCAAGCGTTACACCTTGACGAATATCGCCTTGCGATTTTCCATCTTCAATCAACGATTCGGTTGCCCAACTGAGCATATTGATAAAGCCGGGAGCGACGGCAAGACCTTGAGCATCAATCTCCCTTCGTCCTCGGACATTCTCCCATTTTCCAACGCCGGCAATTTTTCCATTATTCATGAGAACATCCGCAACGACGGGTGGCGAGCCGCTGCCATCGTAGACTGTCCCATTGCGGATAACGACATCATATTCTGTAACGCGCGAACAGGAAGAGAATAAGCATATAAAGAAAACAACAATTATTCCTTTAAAAAATTTCATAAGGAGATCCTTATTGCGTGAGAAAATACAGCACACATTCAATGTTTCGATTTGTTGTGAAATTAACGCAGTCGATCTTGCAGTTTTTTCAGCTCTCGTTGAGCTTCTTCATCCATTGGATTCATCCTCACAACTACTTCGAATTCATGCAGTGCATTATGAACTTTTCCCTGTTCAGCAAGAAGTAATCCCATATTAAAATGTGCCGCCGCAAGGTTAGAATCGGCATGAATGGCTTTAGCGTATTGCTCAATGGCTTCAACTTGCTTTCCCTGCTTTGTCAGTGATACTCCCCAATCGATGTAGGCGTTCGTAAGACTCGAGTCAAGGCGCAATGTCTCGCGATATTGGTCAATAGCTTCTTCGTACTTCGTTTCATCTTTCAAGACATTTCCGAGATTGTAATGAGCAACCGCAAATGATGGATATAGTTCGAGAGTTTTTAAGAAATGAGCGCGAGCGTCTTCAAGATGTCCTTCTTTCATCAATGCCCAGGCCAGATTATGATGGGCAAGCCAGTTATTTTCTGTTACTGCGATCGTATGCTCAAAAAGAGTTCTGCCATTTTCCCAGTACCGGGTTTGCTTCCACGTAAGAAACGAAAGAGTAGCAACTATAACCATTGCCGAAAACGCCAAAATAGTCTTTGAGTGAGAAACATGTCGAAAGCCTTCTGCAATTCCCCATGTAATCACGATAAAAAGACCAATGTGCGGAAGATACATATAACGATCCGCCATCGCCTGAGCGCCAACCTGTACCAACCCAATGACAGGAACGAGCGTTCCCACAAACCACAGCCATCCGACTACGCCATAGGGATGATTTTTTGCTTTCGCTATAGCCAATCCTGTGATCAGCAATAAGAGGATACCCGAGCCAATCACTTGCCACAATGGAAGTGTTTCCCCAACGTGGGGATAAAACACCGCAAGATTGATCGGAACAAATGTTTTCACAATATATGTCACATATGACACAAGCGCATTAGCAATACGAACGGCAAGCGATGTACTATCAAGAGTGGAAACGGCTTTCCCTGCTTTCTGCACAAGATACGTGATGTTGCTGGAAAGGAGAGCAAGTACGAAGAGCCAAAATTTTTCCCATGACAAATCCGAGATACGGCTGGAAAAGCCAGCCGCTCCCATATTCAATCTCTTTAATGGCCAATAATCAAGCAGAAGAAGAATAAAGGGCACCGTAACAAGCATTGGCTTGGACATCAAGCCTAACGCATAGACAATCCATACAACAATAAATCGCCAGCTTGACGGCGTTTGGACATACACTGTATACGCGTAAACTGTCAGGAGAAAAAACATCATACTCAATACGTCTTTGCGCTCTGCAATCCATGCGACGGATTCAACATGCAACGGGTGAAGCGCAAAGAGCGCGGCAACAACAAGGCTGTGCCATTCGTTCCCCGTTAAGCGAAACAACACAAAAAAAAGGAGAACGATATTGACGCAATGAAAAACAAGATTGACGAGGTGATGCTTGCCGGGATCAAGCCCAAAGATTTGTACATCTGCGGTATGACTCAGCCATGTCAGCGGGTGCCAGTTTGATGCGTGCCCTGATGTAAACGCCCACGAGATGTTCTCCCGCGTAAAACCGCTTTGAACATGTTCATTGTTTTGAACATACTTGTCGTCATCATAAGGAATAAAATCATGATGGCTCACCTGCCAATAAATGCCAATAGTCAGAAGAACTATTAGAAAAAGAATAACGCGAGGATTCTTCATACTTACGGAATTGACGTCAATGAATACGAACAATTATGCTACTTCAGGGTGAGAAAAAATTTAAATCCGGTTAACCGCTCCTCTCACAATTGGTCTTCGTAAATAAATAATCATTCCGATGCACGGAATTATCCACAAGAAAAATCCTATCACAATCGAATAGTACCCGATGGAATTGAGAGAAGAATACTGCCCCCCTCCAATCCCGCTGAATACCGCCGAAATCAAAGATTGCATGCCTTTCCAAATATAATAACTGATAGCGGTATCAACGAACGCATTAAAAAGACCGACCCAGCATGCGATCTCAAGCATCGCTCTTCCAGAGGCTCGCAACCGCAGAAACTGAATTGCGGCAATGGCAACAACAATAAGATAACCAGTATTGTACATCGTCCAGATACGCTGATAGCGGTATAACTCCATAATGCCCTTCATCGAATCCGATAAGTGTTGAGAAAGCGCTGGAAGGCTTAGACCCATCTGGTCCATCACATTGTAGGTGAACAGGCTTATGATGTTGAGAAAAGCCAACAACACTGAGGCAATGAGCGTTGTCCAGCCGATGATGGGAATGGAAGGGGGTGTCTTGGGTTGCGGTTCCGCCATTTATGTTTTGATGCTTTCTAAAATTTTTTCGATGCGATCAGCCGCTGTCAAGAGCGTATTCATTTGTAACGTTATCGGAAATTCCCGCGATGGATATGAACGGTAGGATACTTGTCATTGGCATAATCAAGCAACAGCAATAATAACCAATTACAAGTTTAAAAGAAAGGAGTTTTACTTAGGAAGTAGTTCAAATTATCTCTTGGCAGTCACGATCCATACCGTGACTGCACACAATATGCTTGGCGTGGTCGCGGAATGCCTGCCCCGTGTTTTTTACGGGGGTCCGTGACCACCCCGAAGAAGGGTGTTTTATTTAGGAAGTGGTTCTCATTAAAAAATTCTTGCAACACCGAGAGAAACAAAAGCATTGCGCGGCTCGGCGAACCGGTACGTATAATCCAATCTAAAAAGACCAAAAATTCTGCTAAGGCCGATACCTGCTTCGGAATACCAATCGTTTGTTATGCGACCAAACGGCATGGGAGTTGAATTGGAATTCCACGTACGGGCTAGAGTTCCGTGGACAAGCAACTCGACACTATTCTTGTAGAGAAACGGAATGTCGAGCGCAAGGAATGGGCTGCTGCGGAAATTATGTTCCACAGACAAAAGAACAAACCGGTTACCTGAAAATTCTTTTATATCGCCGCCGCGTAAAACACCAAACGGCGCGAAGCCTGTATATCGAGAATCCAAGGTGAACCAGCGCTGGGCAGGAACCGTGCCCGAAGAAACCCCGGCAGTAAGGCTCAGGCTCAAGGTTGGCGGAATGAATAACCGTTTCATGAACGTCGCAATATGCAACTCGCCATGAACTGTAAGCTGCGAGAAATCAAAATCGCTTGCCAAGAGGGATTTATCCGAATGCTCCAATTTTAGTTCTATGAAATCCTGTGAAATAATTCCCAGCGGGATAGCAGGATCGCCATAACGGGCGGATACTTGCAGGCTCCTCATCATGCCATTTTGAATGGCTGGGTTCAGGCGATACGAAACATCTCGCGAAAGAAGACTGTAATCGGTTCGTTGAAGCGCCGTTGTTTGCTCCTCGTTCTGGTATTGCAACCGTAACACAACTTTCCGAAGAGGTTGCGCGGTTGCAAAAAGCTTCCATCCTTTTGTATAGAAATAATCTCTGTAGTCATTCTTATCAAGCAAAGCTGAAAGAGTAATCGCAAAATCATTGTAGTACCCTCCATCGGGTATATGATCAACCCCTTGGTAGCCTTCGAGACCAATACTATATTCACGGCGAGAATCGAGGAACAATTCTCCGCCCAAACTAAATTTTGTTTTCTTGTCCGAAAAGCCGTAGCCCACTGCAGCCAAAACCCGTAACCTATTAGTGAGACTGTCAAGCGTTAGTGTAGGTCCAAGGAACAATCCCTCAACCCTGTCAAAACGAACATCAGCATATTTGAAGAACGAAAGTCCACCTGACCCTAACAATGCCAGCACACCTCCGGGGCGAAATTGTTTATCAAGTGACTGTGTGCTATCAAGGGTCTTATACGCTGTTTGTTCTTCTTCTGTAAGAGGGAGAACTTCTCGTTGCGCCCAAAAGAGCGAATCAAATTTTTCGGCTCCGGGCAACGTAACAAGGCGAGGTTTTCTAAAAATCGTATCGGGAATTGCCGTGTTAATCTTATAATCATAAATAGAAACAACCCGATCAAAACCTATGCGCGGAAAGGAAAGTCCAACGATGCCAACTTTCGCCCACCCTTTCATGCGAACATCAACCGGCATCCAATAGATGCTGTCATATAATCCAAATTGCTGCGCGTAGTTGAAACGGAAATCGCTGAGGAAGGGAATCGTATAGGCTTCGTTGGGGATTACATCCACTCCAACAACGGCGTACGTATTGCCGATGACGCTTATTGTTCCGTAGAACAAAGGCACCAGGCGAGTCTTGGGATTAAGGCTAATAATATAGATGGCAACGCCATCCCGCTCCCGCGTTTTTTCCAATTTGAAATCATAATAATCAAACGCTTCTTGGGAAGTAGGACCGACAAATCGAAACCCTCCAAGCCGAACTTCATCATCGTAGAAATTTGCAATTCCCCCCACGGCTGCGAAATTCGCGGAGCCAGCTACATTTTCAGTCTGCCGCTTTTGCTTTACGATCTCACGAAGTGTGTCGCCTTTTTGCCAGTAACCTGTCGAATAGGACTCTACAATGCTCGCAATCGCAGTATCCCGCCGTATCACAATGCGCGTAAACGCCTCCAATTGATATGTCTTGAGGGCTTCCGACCATCGTTTTTTATTTTCAATGACTTTCCGCATGATCGCAATGGCGGGGTCTTCACCTGTTACCACGACCTCGCTTAATTGAATTGCGGAAGGTCGAAGACGAACATTTACTTCTAAAGGTTTGTCAACATTGAGATGCAGGGTGTCTGTTTTGTATCCGATAAAACTGTACAGAATAACATGCTTACCCTTTTCAAGAGAAAGCTTGTACGCGCCAAGGGCATTCGTAATTGTGCCTTTGGCGGTGCCATCAACACGAATGTTGGCGGCGATAAGCGACTCGCCGTTCGAAGAATCGCGCACCGTGCCTGAAAGCGTAAAGGTTTGAGTAAAAGAAGTTTGAAAAGCTACAAACAAAGTAATCAGCAATGGAAAAAATCGTTTCATAAACCACTTACCAGTTGTTTGTTCTCAGATGCAAACGAAACTTCAATTGGCGTACCAAACTTTAATGGTCGAAAGCATTGAAAATCAATGGAATTGATGGACAATGTTGTCCTAAAGAACGAGCAAGACGTTTCTTATTGAGTACAGTTTTTCAGTGCATGAAGGGAAACTGTGAAAAGACAAGTTGCAAATTTGAGAATTTTGTTAAGAAAACCTAACAACGAAGCGATGCAAGGGAATACTACTGCTTTACACCTGTATAGCAAAAATGCAATCTATGTACTTCGTACTTCATCCACAAAAGATTACCCACTATCTACAGACGATATTTACGCTCATTTGTTACAGTGCATGGCAAGTTGAAACTCTCTTTCTCAAAACGTGAACACCTTATCGGCTTCAACAGTCCATTGAGAGAGTTCAGCCATGTTGCTGATTTCAACTCCTTCAGCAAGCTGAACAGTGCGAATGCCTCGTGCATCAAGACATGTGCCGCAAGATTTGACTTTGCCCCCTTTGGCAAGCACGGACTTGAGCATTCGCTCAATGTTGTAGTAGCCTTGGGGAGTGTTCTGGTTAGGTATTGCACAACTAACTGCATCAGCCATTAAGAATACATTGATTTGGACAGTCGGATGATCTTTCTGAAGAGCCATCGCCAAGCGCAAGGCGTTGTACGCCTTCTCTGTGCCATAAGGGGCGTCATTGATAAGAATCAGGATTTTCATTGAAGATACCTTTCGGTGGTATGACGGCGATATTGCCGGGTGAACTAAACATCAACTGGAATCTTAAGCAGCTTGCCGCCAACGTTAAGAGCGGAATGAAGAAGTGCTTTCTTTATGCCAAAAGGCGAAAGCCACCATTGCTCGAACATCACTTTGCCAAGATGCCAAGCTCTTCCAATGTTACGCAATTCTAAACGTGGCGATGGCTCGCCAAAGAAATCGCCAAAGGCAAATCCGGCAAGGCCCTCGCCTGCTTCCAGCATACAATACCCCGTTCCGCAAAACTGCGCTGTGGGTGTGCGTCCACTGATTTCATCCGTAATGCGCTCGGCAACAACTTCGGCCTGCACGTGAGCGAAGACTCCAGCCTTTGGTAACATCATTGGAACATCAGGTTTCCAACGACCGGGGATGCTGATCGCTGTGATGTCGCCAATGGCATAGACGTTCTCGTGCTTCGTTCTGAGCGTGAAGCGGTCAACCGGTATCCAGCCTGCTTCATTCGCTAAACCAACTTGACGAGCGATGCTCGGCGCTCGGTGCGGCGGGATGGCAATGAGCAAATCATATCGAGCTGAGTCCTTGCCTTCAAAGGCAATCTCGCTACGGCTGACTGATGCGAGCTTATGAAGTGGATGAAAGTGAATGCCCTTTGACGAAAGCATTTGCTTCACCGCCTCACCAAGCTGCGGTCCAGCTACTGGCATCGGTTGGGGTTCAGGGGTGTAGAGATGAATTTCAACCTTGTCTCGGATTCCTCTCCTACGGAAGAAATCAGAAATGAGCATAGCTGCTTCGTGCGGTGCACCGGGGCATTTATAGGGGACTGAGCAAACAACAAGAGCAAGACTACCAGCTTCAAAACGGTGAAGCGTCTGGTAAAGCTTTTGTGTTTCGGCGAAAGTGTAAAATGAATGGGCATTTTCTGCCAGACCGGGAACTATCTCCGGAGCGAGTTCGGCTCCAAGTGCAATGATGAGATAGTCGAAGCCGAATGCTCCTTGCGATGTCGTTACCTGTTGATGGGTTAGATCGATCTCGGTAACCTCACCAAGTATCAAGTCGATCCCCGAACGCACAAGACGATGGACCGGTTGAGAGATTGCATCGGGTTTGCGGTTACCCGTCATAAGCCAGAGAAATGAGGGGGCGAATCTGTGGTCGGCGTTCCGCTCGATAAGCATAATCTTGTGTTGACTCGGAAGCTTGCGACGCAACTCATTGGCAACAACGAGTCCTCCAACGCCGGCTCCTAATACGATGATGGTTTTGGTATTCACATTTTCCTCTTTGAGTGTTATCGAAATCCCAATGCCGTATAATGTGCGGAACGAGACATGGAGAATTTTAAACGGTCCTACCCGGCTTTGCGCGCCTTTTCAAACCGATGAATGACCTTCGTTTGACCATGATCAATGCTGGTGATAACGGCAACATCACCATCCAACGCTACAAGCTTCTCTTGCGCTATTTTTTTCGCCGCCTCTTCCGTGTCCACGGCTTCGTGGTACATATTTTTCGGCACATCAAGTGTTTTAGTGATAAGAATACGAAATTGCATAAGAATCCTTCAACGTTATGAAAGTTTTTTAAATGCGTCTTGCCGACCATGTAAGATCGAAAAAATATCTATTTGTTCACCCCTCAACCTATACATTATTCTAAAATTGCCAGCAATCACTTCCCTCAATGACTCATCATGCAATTCAGGAATAACTCTTCCACTTTTAGGAAATTTCTTTAATCTTTCAACGGATTCCACAAGATTACGTATGACCACTTGAGCATACCTTATAGAATCTCTTTCTATATATTCCCCAATTCGCTGAATATCAGCTAATGCACTGGTAGACCAATTTATTTCAGCCATCTGTGAAGTTGTTTTTTTACTTCTTCATGTGATACAACCTTGCCTTCATTCAGTTCGCGAAGACCTTTGTTCGCTTTTTGCAAAACATACATTTCGTAAATGATGTCATCGTATGTTGCATCGTCTTTCATTTTCTGGAGCAAACGAATACCTGCCTCTCTTGGCGTTACCACCTGAGAACTTTTAGAATGTTTCTTCCTGACGGAATAAACTGCCGTTTGTTCTTTCACTTTGGACATTGTTCGCTCCTTTTTAAAAGAGTATTTATAAAGTCTTTTCGTTTTGCGTTGCCTCGTATAAAATCTCCGCAACGTCTTTTACTTGCACGGTTTCTGCCATGTCTTTTGCTTTGACGCCGTCGCTGATCATCGTCATACAGAACGGACATGCGGTTCCGATAACGTCTGGTTGTAACGCAAGCGCCTCTTCCGTTCGCTCGATATTCACTCTCTTCCCCTCGTGCTCTTCCATCCACATGCGCCCGCCACCCGCACCACAACAAAATCCCTTGCTGCGCGAACGCTGCATCTCGGCAATTTCAAGTCCCGGTATTGACTGCAAGATTTCACGCGGCTGGTCGTACACATCATTATAGCGGCCCAAATAGCAAGAATCGTGATAGGTGACCTTCGCCGCTTCTTCTTTCGAGACTTTGATACGCCCTTCGTTTATGAGCTTTACCAAATAATCCGTGTGGTGGAACACTTTATAGTTGCCGCCGAACTGCGGATACTCATTCCGTAATGTGTTGAAACAATGCGGACATCCGGTAACAATCGTTTTGACATTGTAGTTGTTAAGCGTGGTGATATTTTCTTTCATGAGCATCTGGGCGAGATATTCGTTGCCGATGCGCCGCGCGGGATCGCCGGTACATTTTTCTTCCGTGCCGAGGATTGCAAATTTTATCCCTGCTTGATGAAGAAGCTTCGCGAAGGCTTGAGTAACTTTCTTGTACCGATTATCATACGAGCCTGCGCACCCAACCCAAAAAAGAACTTCGGCATCCGGAGCTTGCGATAATCGCGGGATTGGAATATCAACTTCATCCGCCCAATCCGCGCGGCCCGATGCGGGAAATGCCCACGGCGTGTAATTGTTTTCAAGGTTGCGAAACACCACTTGCACTTCCGGAGGAAAATTGGATTCCATCAGAACCAAGCTTCGGCGCATATCCACGATTGCATCAACGTGCTCGATATTGACCGGGCACTCCTGCACACACGCCATACATGTGGTGCATGCGAACAGCTCTTCCGGCGTGATATAATCGTGAATCAGCGTTTTTTCGCCAACGCTTTTTTGGCCTTCCACTGTGACGACAGCTTTGTTTCCATCAATCAACAAAGGACCCTTTTCAGCAAGCCGACGGCGTATATCCACAATAATTTTACGAGGCGAAAGTATCTTGCCCGTTGTGTTGGCGGGACAAACTGCTGTGCAACGACCGCACTCCGTGCAGGTATAACCATCAAGCAATTGCTTCCACGTAAGGTCTTCCACATCCGCTGCACCGAATTTCTCGACGTTCTCCGCTTCGAGATTAATGGGGTTCAGAGCGCCGCGCGGCTTTGATGCCGTGAAATATACATTCGGAATGGATGTAAGAACGTGAAGATGCTTTGAATAGGGCAAGTAGTTCAAAAATCCCAGCACCAGCGCAATATGCACCCACCAAAAAATCTCGAACCACATCTTTACGGTTGCAACATCAGCAGATAAAAACAGCGGCACGAAAGCGGCGGAGAGAAATCTTCCGCCTGATGATTGATTTCCCTCTAAAACTATGCGGGTTGCATTCTGCCCCTGCATGCTCGCCATAATCAGGAAAATGACGAGCAAAATTACAGTGGCATCAATCTTTCCGTGAAGACCAACCTCAAGCCGCTTGGGTCGTACAATATAACGACGATATAACGCAACAAACACTGCGAGAACGACCAGGCCGCCAAACAGATCCTGCATAAACGCTAAAGGTTGATAAAGCACTCCGAGGAAATGAAATGAGAAGCCTTTAAACAATCCTTCCCCTATTGATTCGAGAACGGCAGTCAAGAGAACGACAAATCCCCAGAAAATAAACGCATGCATGAAACCGGCAACAGGCTCTCTCAGGATTTTCGATTGTCCGATGGCGACAACGAACATGTTCTTCAAACGAGCGAACGGATTATCGAACCTGTTATCCGGCTTCCCAATCTTCAAGATACGAATCAACCGCCGCACACTATAAACAAAGAAGTCAAATGAAGCGGCCAGCACAATCCAAAAAATAATATTCTTCGTTGTCATGCTTATCCCTTGTAAAACACATTAACATTTAAGAGTGGAATCCATCAACGTCACTGCCTCACCCGCAATGGCAACATCCTTCACGGCGCGTCCACTCACCCGCAATCGTATCTTTACGCGGCCTCTCCTTCCGATAACATCGCCCTGCTCCCCAAGGAACTCTATCCTCCCATCGGGCAGTAACAAGGAGGGAATGGGATACTCCGCCGGAATTGCATAGTGGTAAAGATAGACACCCAGCGGACCATTGGCTGAGCCTGTCACAGGGTCTTCGTTGATACCCACCGCAGGACCAAAGAACCGCGAGTGAACCGCAGAGCTTTGTTCAATCGTCTCCAAACTCAATACGCAAACAGCCAAGGTGCGCGTAGATTCATTGACGGCTTTGAGCTTTGTAAAATCGGGCTGTAACGATTTAAGCGTTGAAAATTTCTTTACCGGAAGGTAGAGATACGAATGCGAAACAAATGGTAATCGAGACTCGACATCGGATGAGCGAATCCCGAGCGCTTTCAAAAGCGACGAGGGGATTTTCTTTACGTGGAACCGAGGCACAGGCAATTGAAACTCAACGACGACACCGGAATAGCTCTTTTCAACAGTAATATTGAGGACGCCGCTTTTCGTTTGCAGGCGAAATTTATATTTGCCCGCATGTTTCATGCCATGCAAGCCTTCCTCTGCAAGCGCCTGAAATGTTGCAATGGTAGCATGACCGCACAACGGGACCTCCACTGTCGGAGTAAACCATCGAATCTGAATGTCGGCGCTTTTTGTTGTAGGGGGTAATACGAACGCCGTCTCGGGCAAGCTCATATCACGAGCGATAGCCTGCATTGTCTTTTCGCTCAATCCTTTCGCGTCTAAAACAACTCCTGCCGGATTGCCGGAGAAAGGCTCGTTGGTAAAAGCGTTCATGTGCTTAAGGTGATAGGTTTTCATCGTCGTTCATTTTCCAATAAGTTGAACTATCAATCGAATTTCCGCACGTTGCGATGGAAACAACTTTCGTTATAACTTCCACAGTCGAAGCGCAGTGAGAATTTTTTGGTCTTTAACAAAATAACTAAACGGCCGTTTAATGAAAAACGCATCGGGCACCGGAGATTTTGAATCTCGAGAAAGCACATCGGAAAAAACTTCATTGCCTCGTTCAGTTTCAAAAACGGAAAAATGGTTTTCCAATAACGGCGCGTCTGGCGTTGAACGGGAAGCAGGAGTATAATAATTCATCAAGAGATATTCCTGCTCTTGGATGAACTCAATGTTCCCTATGATGCTCTTGCCTTTAATTTCCTTCGTAAGCAAAGCCTGATGGCTGGGACTCAAAGACCCATCCTGAACAATCTCAGGGAAAAGAAACTCGCCTGCATCTTGTTCTTCTAATAATGCTAATTTTCGAAGACTTCCCAACTCTTCGAGAGTATCCTCATACGATTGCTGTATTGCTCCCGTTTGCAATGCAAGCGCATAGCCAACTCTTTTTTCAAACATATCGCGGTACGCGTACAGAGTATCGCGATGAGCGAACCAAAACGTCAATTCATCATTACGCCAGCGTAGTATGCCTGTTGCAATATCAACAACCCGGATGCGTTTGTGTTCCGGCAGGTCGGGTTTCGAAAATTCATGGAGAATCACAACATCGTTATGAACGGCTTCTATACCCACCCACCACGGCTCTGCGAGCTTCACGTCTTCCCAGTACGGCATGCCTGTTTGTTCATCCACGCAAAAAAACGATGCGAGTTTTTGATCGTGATGACGGCATTCGCCCACGATTTTTCCCGTTGCGGAAAACATCAGCCGCCAGATAGCGCCATGAGCAGTGTACGTCCACTCGGGAGTCCGTTGATGAGATTGAAATAACGAAAAAAGTTTCATACCACCCAAAGAATGAGAGGCAAGCTACGATTTTTTCGGTGGATTTTCAAGGTTAGGACAGTAAATATCTATGAAATGCGGCAGTCAATTTTGGGGGATATCAACGACGATGGAGTCCTCGGTCATCGCTCCAAAAACGCCTAAGCCTCCTTGAATGCTTGTATAGTCGGGAAGGTCTGTCCGGATGGAAAATTCATCTCGGAATCCGTTGACGATGTTATAGTAATTGTACAAGTTGAGTTCTACTTGCTTGAGAACAAAGAGTGCACTTCTTAGCCGCACCCTGCTGGAGGCGTATTGGCTATACAACTGTGCTACAATTGTCCGGTAAGCAACACGAGAAAAAACAACATTCTCTTGTTCCTCCGGTCTGATGGGGGAAGGTGTGGTCGTTCTGCGTACCAATTGAGGATAGATAAATTCCTCTTCCTGTCCGCGAACTATAACCGTCCTTGGCACTTCCATGCGGCGTGGAAGCCATATTCCGTTTTCAAAAAGATCATACTCAAGATAGAACAGAACTAAATAACCGCGTGTAGGCCTCGTAATTCTTATGACCAATAAAAGATTCTCATCATACGCATTCGGGTTTTTTAAAACATACGAATTTGTCAAGAACAAGCTTCCCTTTTCGGGAACGGTAAGCGTCCCGGTCATTTTCCCGCGTGAAGGAACATCAACAGAAAGCTGATAGGTTTTTCCTTGTTCAGCCCTGAACGGATAAGCAACATACGCAGGGATATCTGTGGTATACCTGCTTTTATCGTAGCGGGTAATGATCGTATCGCGGAACTGGGTAAGAACTCCATTCTGTGTTATCTTCACTTGAGCATTTCGCAAAGCGTTATCGGCTGTATTTTCAAGCGGATTAAATCCCGACGGGTTATACGATGTATATACACGTACGTATTGTGTGTCGGAACTTGTCGAAAGGATGGAATACACAGCAACCTTCTCCGTGTAAGGTCCCCTCGGATCGAAGGATGAATCGCATCCCCCTAATCCCAAGAGCAACGCCGCACAACTGCATGCTATGTACAATTCACGAGGCATCAATACTCCACGCTCAACGTTGCAGAGGGGAAAAACGGCAGCATGTTAATCCGCTGGCCTGTTTTTCGGTCAAAATAAAATATGTTTTTATAATCATACACATTAATGATGTGCGCGCCGAAGGTTCCGGTCAACGAGGCAAGTTTGAACCGATATGTGGCGCTCGCATCCAACCGATGGTAGGATGGCAACCGAGCTGAATTTTTCTCGCCCAACATCGCATACGGTTTCCCTGTTTCTCCGATATAGGGACCGCGGAACATATTGGTCAACCCCAAACGATCATAATATCCCATAGTCTGAGAGTATGGGAAACCGCTTCCAATTTCCCAGCGCAAGGTAATATCGAAGTTTTCCATCACGTGGAAAATACCCAATAAATTTATGTTATGCCTTCTATCATAGCGTGGCGGATAGGTAAAGCCGTTTTGGGTTATGGTCGTCCACCCCAGGGTGTAGGCGGCATATAAATCGACGATGGGGACGCCATAACGGATAAGCGCCTCAAATCCGTACGCGCTGCCGGTACCGTTCACATAATCCGGGTCTTGTGCGTCAACCTTATCGCGATTGTAGCTCACGAGAGACCCGTACGATTTATAATACCCTTGAAAGCTGGTCGAAAGATTCCGGCTGACGTTCCCTTCCAATCCAACGACATAATGATCCGCCTGCTCCGCTTTTAATTCATCGGGGATCTTGATCCAAGCATCAAATAACGAAATAATATCGTCCTCATTGTTTACGGTAATCACATTTTGGCTAAAGCGGCCGTAGGAAGCCTTCGCTTTCCAATCTTCGAACAGAAGATAGCTTACATTCAATCGCGGCTGAATAACTTCCAACCCGCCTCCCCGTTCAAACAAGGTGCCGACGTCAATGTGGAAACCCATATCAGCCTGCAATCGCCCGATGGTTGTTTGATAACGCACCCACGTAGAGACATCGACAAATGAGCTGAACAATCTTCGCGGAACCCCAAAACTGTTCACAAGATTATATTCGAGCGATGGGAAACTGAACTCAAACCCGAAGAAATATAAATCGCGCGAGTCGGTATAGAGCGTAGCATTTGCGCGGACTCCTACTTCTTTTACGTTGGTGGAAGCTCCTGTAACATTTTTGGAGTTTTTTGCATCGCGTTCTGCAGTAAAGCCGTTCTCAAACCCGACGGCATTGATAAACACTCTATCTTGAATCAAACCGGATGCCGTAAAACCAATCGCATGATTTCTCCAGGAATAATCCGGCTCATCAGGATTTGCCGAAGTAAGATTATCGCCGCTAAAGAATCCCTGCAAGCCGTACTTTCCATGGGCATCCCCTTCTACCGTTATCTTTGCAAACGCATCGAAGAAGGAAAGCGGAAGCTTTTTTCCAAGAAAATTTTTGAACGTATCCGAGAATAAGGATTTTCTTGCGCTCACCACCCACGTTACATCCTCTATCGCCGGGCCTTCTACCTGCACTTTCGTTGATAAAAAATTGATATTCGCACGCCCCGAGATCGCGTTCGATTTTCCATCGCGCGTCGTCATGTTGACCACCGAAGAAAGTCTTCCGCCGAATCCCGGCGGAAATGCGCCTGTATACACTTCCGTCGTTTTGATAACATCCGAATCGAAAATGCTGAAAATTCCAAAGGCGTGGTAGGGATTATAAATTTTCATCCCGTCGAGGACGATTAAGTTTTGGTCGCCTGCGCCGCCGCGTACGTAAAATTGGGAGCTTACATCGCTTGTAGAAACAATGCCCGGGAGGATCTGAATCGAACGAAAAACATCTTCCTGCACGGTTGAAGGAACCATACGGATGTCTTTTTGGTCCAGCACATGCACGCTTGTACTGATTTCCGTAAGCTGACGCTTGACCTGATCTGTTACAAGTACTTCCGAAAATTCGACGGGCTTTGGCGCAAGACGGAAATTAACGTCCACCGGTTGCCCAACTCGTATGCTAACGAATTTTGTTTGGCGTTCATAGCCAATGGAACTCGCCGTAATTTCATATCTTCCCGGAGGGATATTAGCAATCAAATAAAATCCCTGGATGTTTGTAGAGGCGCCTCTCGTTAAGCCACTGATAACCACATTCGCGAAAGGAAGCTTTTCCCCGTTTGCGCTATCGGCAACGACACCGCGTATATCAATACCTTGCGCCTGAAGGACAGGTTGAAAAAGAAGGAAACCGGCAAGAAAAAGAAAACGTGGTCGCAAAATCTATTCTTTCATCCTTGTATTGTTGGCGTAAAGGTATAAAGAACTTGGGTGAATTTCAAACACAAGTCGGTGAACCGGCAGTTTTAGGGTTTCAAAGTTCCCTTTGTAGGGTTACATTGCAAATCCTTTAAGTTCTTCGTATGTTCATCAAAAGAGTTCATTTGAGTAAACAACAAGAGGAACACTTTGCATAAATATCTTTTTTTTATCGCAAGTTTCACAATCAGTTTTCTCTCCTGTCAGCCGCTCTATCGCTCTGAACCCCGTCAACTGTCATCGAAGGACATAGCTTCGCAGCTTGACAAAACATTGGACGGCAATCAAGCGATGGAAAGCGTGCGTTACGTTACGCAATTCTGGCGAATTGGCGGCGGACCCGGGTTCGATTCCTGCCTCTCCTACATTGGAACACGCCTTCACGAAGCAGGGATAGAAAAAAAATCCGAAAAAGCGTTCGACCCGTCCTCTATCGGGCAGTACTCCATTCAAGAAGACCAAACGAACGAGAAAGTATGGGTACCTCAGGATGCAGTTCTATCATTAGAATATCCTGAGAGACGAGTGTTGGACTCGTTTGCGGAAAATCCCGTCATGCTGTGCAGAAATTCTTTCTCAGCCGATGTTACCGCGCCGCTTGTTTATGTCGCCGGCGGAGACAAGGAAAGCGATTACGAAGGAATTGACGCAGCACAACGCATTGTCTTGTGCGACGCGTATCCTGCACAAGCAACATATAAGATTGCTCTTCAACGAGGCGCGGTCGGGGTTATTTCTTCGTTTGTGCCGCCGTACAATCATCCGGAACAACATCCGACGATCATTTCTGAAAACGGATTGCAGTACGATGCAGAACGCAAGCCGTTCGCATTGAAGGTTTCACCTCGCACTGCGGCAGAATTGAAGCGAATGCTCGGTTATCAGCAAGTCACGGTGCATGTTCAAGTAAAGACTTCATTTATTGACGCGCCGCTTAAAACGCTCGTTGCAGAAATTCCGGGCAGTATTAAACCCGAACAACGAGTCGTCCTGGTCGCGCACCTCGACCACTACAAACCGGGCGCAAACGACAACGCGAGCGGATCCGCAACGCTGCTTGAGATTCTCCGCTCCATTGCATTAGGCATTCAGCAAGGAAAACTTCCAAAACCCGCCCGCACATTGACCTTCCTGTGGGTAGATGAGTACCAAGGCACGATGCTCTGGATGAAGCGGAACGAACAAGTTCTGCACAATATTGTTGCGGCATTCGTCTTAGATATGGTCGGTGGAAATCCTGAAAAAACCGGCGGCACATTTCGAGTCGAACGCATGCCCGACCCGGGGACCGTTTGGTTTCGTCCCCCGGAACAGCATTCCGGTTGGGGCACAGGTCGTTGGAACAAAAAGAAATTGTTTGGGAGCTTCCTCAATGATTTTTACCTTTCCGTTATTCATGACCGCTCCCAAGCCACCGGATGGAAGACAAATCACAACGTATGGGAAGGCGGCAGCGACCACGATCCCTTCTTATGGAAAAATATACCAGCAATTCTCAGTTGGCATTTCCCGGATTTCGGCTATCACACGAGCTTGGATAACATAGAAAATATTAGTCCGGCGGAAATGCAACATGCCGGCGTAAGCATTGGCACAGCTTCGCTTACATTAGCGCTGGGGACCGAAGAAGCGGCAAGGGAAATTTTGAGCCAAGTCGCAAAAGCCGCCGTGTTAAGATTAGAAAAAGAGAAACCGAATACGCTCCTTGAACTTTCGGACGCGCAAGCACAAGGGGCAACCGCTCTCGACGAAACAAAGAAACGGGAAAGGGAAATATTGGAAGCATGGGCAACATGGTACGAAGAAGCACTCCGTTCCGTGCTCACAATACCGGCTAACGCTCCGTCTGAAGGTTTCAAGAAGGAAGTGGAACGGGAGATCCAAAATCACCGCAAGAATGTTGCTTCACTACTTGCGGCGCTGGGGATATAGATAATGTAGGGCGAATTTCAATTCGCTCACTAAATTATTAGTAGAAGTCATCTCAACAATGATGTACTAATGACGTTTAGAAGGGGGTTTGCGCCAGAGGCGCATCCGCCTTCGGCGGAAAAACCCCATAAAATTATAATGAGCTTCTTACCACGTCCTTTGCCGTTTTTCGGCATCTCCCGCTTTTTGGATTCCGTTCTTAGTGCGGGATTCCAAAGAACGGAACCGTACAACCTGCCTGCCGCAGGCATGGCGGGACAGGTCGGGGACAGAAAAATGATAAAAACATACGGGGGCTTTTCCGCCGAAGGCGCCTGCCAGCTGCAGGCAGGGATGCGCCAAACAGATGGCGCACGCGTGCGCCTTTGGCGCAAGCCCTGACACCACAACGGAAAGAGTTTTTGAGATGGCTTGTAGTAAAAACTCTAAATAAAAAAGGATGTCCCAATATATAGGGACACACTACATAAGAAACAAAAAAAATAAAGAACCGTTACTTCGCCATTTCCTTTGTACGCTGCTCATCAAGAAATTCCTCGACAAGCTTGCTGTTGTTGAGTGAAGTTTCAATCCGTCGCAAGGCTTCCTTTATATCCTCCACGGAAGAAACGTACGACAATCTGATATAGTCTTGATCGTCCTCAGGGGAGCGCGTGCCAAAGCACTGTTGACCTAACACTGCAACTCCTCCTTTATGGAGCAGGAATTGCTGCATTTGTTTTGAATCTTTAAATCCGTGCGTGCGGCACGCCCGCGTCACATTCGGATAGGCATAGAAGGCGCCTACCGGCTTTCGGCAGAAAAAGCCGTCAATCAGGTTTAAACCATCCACGATTAAATCACGGTGCGCGCGGAAATCTTTCACCATCTCATCAACGGTTTCCTGCGGACCCAGCATCGCAGCCATTGCCGCGTGTTGCGTAAACGTTGCCGTGCAGGAGTTGGAATTCGTCATAAGTTTTGCCACAGACGCCGCCAAATGCTTCGGCATCACGCCATAACCGACTCTCCATCCCGTCATCGCATACGTTTTGGAATGCCCATCGAGAATAATCGTCCTCTCTTTCATGCCGGGGAATTGGCTGATGCTTTCAGCCTTTCCTTCATACACAATCCGGGAATAAATCTCATCCGATAGGACCCAGAAATCATGCTTAAGCGATAACTCGGCGATCTCGTGCAGGTCTTGTTTCGGAATAATGCCGCCCGTCGGATTGTGGGGAGAGTTGACGATAATCATTTTAGTCCGCTCCGTAATTTTGGAGCGAAGCTCCTGAACATCGAAACTGAACCCCCTCTCCTCCCGTAGTCGCAGCGGAACTGCCTTTGCACCGGCAAAATTGATCATAGATTCGTAAATCGGATAGCCGGGAAGAGGATATATCACCTCATCCCCTTCTTCAACGCAAGCGAGCATAGCAAAGAAGATAATCGGCTTGCCCCCCGGAACAACGACAACTTCCTCCGGTTGCACCGGAATGCCCCTCGTCGAAGCAACATACTTGGCGATGACTTCGCGGAATTCCGGAATGCCAGCCGATGGGCTATAGTGCGTATAATTTTCGTCAAGGGCTTTCTTCGCGGCGTTCTTGATATAGTCTGCCGTATTGCAAGCCGGCTCGCCGATGGAAAGCGCGATAATATTTCTTCCTTGTCGTCTCAGCTCATTGACTTCCGCTAAGACATCAAAGGCGGTTTCTGTGCCTAATCGTGATAGGCGTTGTGCGAGTTTCATAAGTCACCCTTACATGTTAGTAACGCATTGCGACGATTTTATTTTTTAAATCGAACAATTCCAGCGCCTTCTGTGCAATGTGCTCGGCGCTTACTTCAAATTCTTTTATCAGCTCCCACGGCGCACCCGATTCCCCAAATCTATCTTTCACACCGATAGAGCCGGTAATGACCGGAACTTGGAATAATTCGGGCGATTCGGTGATAATGCGGCACACGCGGTCGGCAAGCCCGCCAATTTGATGCTCCTCTGCTGTGATAACAACGCTCGTTGCTTTTGCTGCTTTGATCACTGCTTTTGCATCAAGCGGTTTCAATGTGTGCATATTGATGATGCGCGTTTCGATTTCGTACTCTTCCTTGAGGATGTACGCAGCGCGCATCGCTTCGGGTACCATGGGTCCACAAGCGACAATAGAGACCTGCTCATCTTCGTTTTCATATTGCGAAGCGAGAACGGTTTCAAAAGCATCAACAAAACGAGGCTGCGGATGCCGAAAGCGGATGACATTTGCTTCTCCAAATTTAAACGGCGTTGATTCCGTTGTAACGATGGGCGTTGCCTCACGAGCGAATCGTATGTATTTCGGTCCCTTGAGTTTAAAGAGCAAATGCTCAGTCGCTTTGCGCGTTTCGATAATATCGCATGGGACGGAAACGTTCATATTGGGAAGCCCGCAAACCTGAAACAAGTCTTCCAACGCTTGGTGCGTCGCGCCATCGGGACCGACGGATACCCCACCGTGCGCTCCCGCGATGAGAACATTCAACTCGCCATAGCAAACAGTTGTGCGAATTTGGTCGAGGCAACGACCCGAAGCAAACGTGCCGTATGTTCCGAGCACAGGGATTTTGCCGTCTCTCGCCAAACCGGCAGCAACACAGACTGCGCTTTGTTCCGCAATGCCGACACTGAACCAGCGCGATTTACGCTCGGGGTGTTTTTCATAAAAATCACTGATGGTAATGGAACCGGAAATATCCAATCCCAAACAGACGATGCGCTCATCGCCTCCTTGCTCGTTCAAAGCGTTGCCAAACCCTTTGCGGGTCGGCTGCATCTCCACTTTCATCAACTCATCTGTATTCCACCAATAGTCCCGACCAAACCGCGGCATTTTGTTATTAAGCTCGATAGTGGCATGTTTTTGATAGGTCTGCGCTCGTCCCAGCATCTCGTCAACGGGAATTTTGCCTTCCAATCCGAGTTGAACCAATCCTTTGTGCATCTCTTCAAAGTTCGGCGTCTTGCCATGCCAGCCTGCAACGTTTTCCATAAAATCAACGCCTTTGCCCTTCACCGTTTCAGCGATGATCACAATGGGCTTACCTTTGATAGCATTCGCACGGTCAAATGTTTGAACAAGTTTTTTCATGTCATGGCCGTCGGTCTCGATCACTTCCCAACCAAAGCTACGGTATTTTTCCGCAAGCGGATCAACGTTCATAACGTCTTTTACCCAGCCATCAATTTGTAGGTTATTCTTATCCACAACGCCGATGAGATTGTTCAATCCATAATGCCCTGCTTCCATCACCGCTTCCCAAATTTGTCCTTCTTGCTGCTCACCATCTCCCATCATGCAATAAACTTTTGCACCGGATTGATTGAGGCGAAGCGCAAGCGCCATGCCAACGGCAATGCTCAATCCCTGTCCGAGTGAACCGGTGGAAACTTCGACTCCCGGCAGCTTCAACCAATGCGGGTGACCCTGAAACAGGCTTCCAAGTTTTCTGAGTGTTACAACGTCTTGCACATCAAAGTATCCCGCCATGCCAAGTCCGATATACAGGCTCGGCGCTTTGTGTCCAACCGACCAGATAATTCTATCGCGGTCTTCCCATTCAGGTTCTTTGGGATCGAGACGAGCGACATGCAAATATAACGCGGCGGTAATATCCATGATCGAAAGCGTCCCACCGGCATGACCCGATCCGGCGGCGGCAAGGCACACAAGATCATATCCACGCATCAGCGTAGCCGCTTCTTGTAGTTCAGGAATAGTGTAATGTTTTCGTATTGCTCCAGTACGAGAATCAATGAGGGGCATAGCAAACTCCTCTATGGTTGGATGCCAATGAACGGAAAAATAGGAGATTTACCTTTCTCGGAGACAATTAGTGTACCACGCAGACACCCTTAAAATACACGGAAGACAGACGATTCTCAAAAATGAGAACGTCCTTCTTTATCATTTTTGCAATAGCGTCCTGCCAATAGGAATAGGTTTGACAGACGGGCGTGTTGAAGAGTGCAACAGCAGTTTCGGTAAGGTTACAGATCGAGACTGGGAGATGTGGGTTTTGGGATGTGGGATTTAGAAATTAGGATTTGGTGTTTGGGATTTAGGACACGGGAGGTGAAAGGTTTAGCTCAGCTATGCCAAGACTGGATGATCTTAGCAAGCGCATCAAGACCATCGGTTAATGCGGCGGGACCGGGTTGGAGAATGATGGAAGAATTGATTTCATAAAGCCTGTTGTTTTTAATCGCCGAGATATTCTCCCAGCCTTTTCGTTTACGCACTTCATCTTGTTTGAACTTTTTTCCGCACCATGAGCCGATGATAATATCGGGATTGCGCTTTATCACTTCTTCCGGCGGAACGATTCTTTTCTTTGCATCATGATGAGCACGCAGCTCGGGGAAAATATCATCACCGCCGGCGGTTTCTATAAGCTCGCTCACCCACCGGATTCCCGAAATAAGCGGATTGCCCCATTCTTCAAAATACACTTTAGGCCGGGGCTTGACATTTGACTTGGCGGATAATTTTTCCAAACGCGTTACGAATTTTCGGACCAGCCGCTCCGCTTCCTTATGTCTGCCGACGATGCTACCCACAAGTAAAATGTTTTGCAGGATTTCCCCAACGCTGCGCTGGTTAAACGCTACAACTTGCAGTCCGCTGAGAACAAGCTTTTTGACAATCTCCGCCTGCAAATCGGAAAATGCGAGAACAATATCCGGTTTCAGTGAAAGGATTTTATCAATATCCGCATCAAGGAATGTCGAGACTTTCGGTTTCTGCTTGCGCGCTTCTTTCGGGCGGACGGTAAATCCGGAAATGCCAACGACTCGATCGCCGCACCCTAAAAATATTGCCGATTGTCAATTGTCAATTGTCAATTTACAATCTTCAATTGCAAATTGAAAACTGGAAACTGAAAATCATTCTAAGTATCCTACATAAAAAAACGCTTTGCCTTGAAATTCGTTTTGATGATCTATACAGTCAATTTCCTCACATTCATAACGGGACAAGCCGAACTCCTCAACAAGCTGTTCCTTGCGCTCAAAGAATTGCGTGTGGTAGTTTTCTGCATAGAGACGGAATTTTTGTTTGGGCGTAAGGACTATAATTTTTTTCCGGGCAACGCGCCTTAGCTCCGATGTTGCTTTTGCGAGGTCTTTGACATGCTCAAGTGTATGACAGCACGTTACATAGTCGAATGATTTGTCTGCAACAGGGAGCGATTCCGCAAAGCCTTCTTTCCATGTAATTGCAACGCCCGCTTCTTTCGCCCGCTCTGCGGCACGCTGTAATGCTTCGTCACTCACATCCACTCCGGTTACGTGGAAACCCTCCTTCGCCATTCGTATCGCAAGGGTCCCCATGCCCGCTCCGACTTCCAACACGGAGCCGCGGTCGCCCAAAGCGGCAACAATCATTGTAGCATCGGTTTCTTCCACGCAATCGTTGTTCCGATGCTTCCACGCTTCATTATAAGAGTGCTTCCATTCCTGCTCGGAAAGAGAGCGGAATTTCTTCCGCCAGTCTATATCGAACCAGTCGCCATACTTTCGTTGCAGCGTCCGACGTGCAAAAAGCTTCTGGTTGATAGCGCTTAACGCTTCACGCAGAGGTTCCGGCAAAAAAGATTTAAAACGTATATATGTTGTCCGAAAAACCGACATTTCAAAGTAGTCTTTAAAAAAAATAGATTTTAAGGTAACAATATTACACAGAGGTGCACAGAGTAGTCACGGAGAACACAGAGAAAAACAACGCTTTTTTTAAAAAAATCTTTTCTCTGTGTCTCCTCAGTGTTCTTCCTGCCCCGTCCAACGGGGTGTGTCAAGTTTTTTAAAATATATTTATTTGCTCATCTTTAAAATCGCATCCCAAATTTCTTTACTGACGGGCATCACGGAAAGCCGGCTGATACGAACCAAATGAAAATCCGCAAATCTCTTATCTGCCTTGATGCTCGCTAACGTTACGGGTTGCGGTAATTTTGATTTTGACTTAACGTCAACGGTGACAAGCTTGGGGTCTTTCTGCGCGGGATCGGGATACGGCTGACTGGCGATTTCGGCAATCCCAATAACGGATTTTTCATCGCCCGAGTGGTAAATAAACGCAAGGTCGCCCTTTGCCATGGAGCGGATGTGTTTGAGCGCGGCGTTGTTCGAGACGCCCGTCCACGAGGTTTTCTTCTCGCGCACCAAATCGTCATACGAATACACAGAAGGCTCCGTTTTCATCAACCAGTAATTCGGCATAAGCGTTCTCCTTTATCAACCTACTGAGACATTTTCTGAATTTCAACCTTTATAAGTCCGCGCAGGGCATTGCAAACGAACACCTCGTCCGCCGATTGGAGGTCTTGGGCATAAAGCACTTTTTCTTCGATATTCAGCTTTTTTGATTTCATCAAATGGCTTCGATACGTGCCGGGAAGAACCCCGCACTCAATGGGTGGAGTAAAATATATATCACCCTTCTTTACAAAAACGTTGGAGCGCGCACCTTCGGTAAGCTCATCCCGCTCATTAAAGAACAGCACATCAAATAAGCCTAACGATTGCGCACGTCTTAATTCTTCGTCGTATAACTCTCTATGCGTCGTTTTGTGGAAATACAACCGATCCCGCGAATCGGTTCTGTTATCTGAAATACCAACACGCACGGTTGTGGAAAGCGGTTGCAAGCGAGCGTGAACGCTTTCGATGTCCCCTTCTCGGCTTAACGTTAGCCTTACACGATAGGCAGCATCCGAGGCACTTACTTTCTGAAGTTTTCTCTCCAAAGAGCCGAGATGAGATTGAACCGCCCGCGGGTCGTACACAAATCCAAAATACTGCGCTGAGTTTCTTAGCCGCCGCAAGTGCAGTGGAAGAAGCGACCAGCGTTTCTTCGGCTCCCACCGTATTGTCTCAAAAAGCTGGAAGTCGTTCGACCGCTCGGTGAGAAATTTTGCCTTGAGAAGGCACTCTTCATATTCATTTGCAATATCGGAATCAGCGACGATGCCGCTGCCGATGCCCATCTCTCCAATTTGCTGCTTCTTGTCCAACACAATCGTGCGGATGGCAACGTTGAATTGCGCTTTTCGTTTGGGCGAGAAAAAACCGATGCTTCCCGTATAAACACCGCGGGGTTCTCGTTCCAGCTCCCGGATAATTTGCATCGTCCGAATTTTTGGCGCGCCGGTAACAGACCCGCACGGAAATAAGCTTTTTATAAGTTCGCTTGCAGTAACACCCGGACGAAGCTTCGCCTGAATAGTCGAGGTGGCTTGAAAAATAGTTTGGTATTGCTCGATGTCAAAGAAACTGGGGACGGTAACACTTCCTGTCGTCGCGATTTTACCCGCGTCATTTCTCAGCAAATCAACAATCATGAGATTTTCAGCATGATTTTTTGCCGAAGTTTGCAGTTCCTTCCTGCGTTGCCTATCCTCATCTAACGTCCGACCGCGGGGAGCGGTTCCTTTCATCGGCTTCAAGGTGAGCTTCGCGTTGTTGAGCCGAAAAAATAACTCCGGCGAGAACGAAAGGATTTTCGTGTTGCCGCAATTTACAAATGCCGAATAGCCGACGTGCTGAGCCTCCCGCAAGCGGCAATAGAGCGATGCGGCGGTATCCTTCCACGGAATTTTTGAAACCGGTTGCTCTTTCAGATTCTTTATAATCGCCGTTGATTCCCGCTTGCCCGTTTCCCATTGGCGGATTTTGCGATTGAAGCTCCACGGCTCTTCATACACTCCGAACCACATAAGTGGCTGTTTCAAGTTTAGGGGAATTTTCAAAACATTCTCAAACGCGTAACCCGCCTCATAAGCAATATATCCCGCTACCCAATAGCCATTGCGTATTGCAGTCTCGATTTCGGATAGCAACGGCTCTATTTGTTCTAACGAAGATGCTTGAATAATCGAGATGGGACGATGGAATACATAGCTCCGAAAATTTTCCCTATCAGTTTTTGTCGTCTCTAAGAGAACGGAGTTAGGCTGAGACTCAATCCACCGGAGAAACGATGGAGTGAAGACATTTTCTTGCCGCAATAATGCGGAGATATTTTTTCTTTTTCGCATGAGTACTCTGGAGGTCACGGACCATTTGCCAAGGGCATCCCTTTGGGACCGTGACCTCCCATGTTGCTGTCACAGTGTGGACTGTGACAGCCAAGTAAATGAGTGAGTAAAACGATAGGCAAATATAATAAACAATGAGCTACGATTCAGAAAAAATAAGGAGGGGATTTAAAACAAAGATGGAGACCATCTAACAGATGGCGTCCATCTGTTGTCTTTAATGCGCCGTTGCTACGGTGAATGAAACAAGCTCTATTCAATGCCGTAAATCCCACCCGACGTTGGCAAGGAGTTTAAGTCTTTATTAAAGAGTTAGGCGACGGCATAGGTATCGGATCAGATGGAATATGGTACCATTTCATCTATGATACGTTTAAACTCTGTAAAAATCTCTTGGGATATTGGAAGCAACTCGTGGTCTGGCAGTGGAGATTTTCTTTTGTCCTTAGCGTTTCCACGAGGGTTACCGAAGAGTTGAATCAAATCGTTTTGGACATCAACAGGGTCAAAACGATCGGAGTTGTGTGAGCAAAACACAATGTGAGTTGCACCTCGCTTAAGACTTTGGTTTGTAACTTCCTTTGTATAATCCTTTGTAGGAGTGCGGTACATTTCGATTACTTCATGTTCGTACTTGTCAGACTTGTAGGTGGTCATCCAAAAGATATGATACCACTGCTTGAACTCGTCGGCAAACCTTCCTCTTAGACCGTCCTTGTTCTTATGAGACTCGCCAACATAAATGTACTCGACCACTCCAGAAACTTGTTTTGCAAACCAGAGATAGACTGCCTTATCTCCTGGGATGTTCCTAATAAGATGCGTAGCGGTTCCAGAATACTCTTGGTACTGTGGAGTTCCGCGTCGAGGGATCTGTGGCTCGGAAACTTTGTTGACGTGAATTCTTCTGATTGTTTCGTAGATCGCTTGCAGACTTAGGGATTCGTAATTCATAGAACCTCGAATCTCAAAAAGAAAAATACACCCCTTTCCCTTCCTCGCCTCCGTCTCCGAAATGTGTAGCCAATCCTTCCATCAGAATGGAAAGGAATTCCTTTTACGGCCTTGTAAAGCGTAGGACTGTCGGGCGCATCGTCGAGGCGGTATGTGTCGATAAGAAAGCGCATAAATTCCGCAAGATCCTCGATTCCAGGAGGAGTGCGTCCATTGAGATAATCCAAAGTAGCATCCACAAGTTGATCAACGGCTATATTTGCTCTCTGGCAAAACATAACTGTTGCGTCACGGAATCTTCGAGATTCGATTTGGTTACCAAATTCCGCCTGGATATCTGCCAGGGCGGGATAAGGTCGAGTTGCGCCCGGGTAATTTGCCATTTTACTTTCCTCCTATGTAATCCAAGAGTTCTTTCGAGTGCATGCTGGGATATAACACCTCGTTATACAAATTATGGCACTGATTTCGTTTGGTTTTGGGGTTCTTCATTTTTGATAGGTTCACTCTTGGGCTTCTCCGGTAAGAAGCAAACAAGAAATCGGTGGCTAAGGGTAGAGCTAAGGTAAGAAATGTGATTGAAAAAAGCAAAATATGAAAGCGGGCGACTCATGTCCGAAGGACCCCTTCGGGGAGTCGCCCCTACAAAAGCCGATATTGTAGGGCGTCCCGACAAATCGGGACGCCGGATACTTATTGCATCTAAACAGCGACGACTTGTCCCGAAGGTCCCAAGGGGATGCCCTTGGCAGATTCCTTTGGAAAAAGTCGCCCTACATTCTCTCGGAGCGAGTGTACTCATGCCTGCTGTTAGCTGGCGTTATTTCATACGAACATAAGTTTGTGGCTTGGGGAATGCGTTGCCATCCTCGGCATAGTGG
>JACQBK010000065.1 GCA_016194505.1 Ignavibacteriales bacterium
TCAGGGCTTGCGCCAAAGGCGCATCCCTGCCTGCAGCAGGCAGGCGCCTTCGGCGGAAAAGTCCTGTACGGTTTTGGTGTCTTTCTGTCCCCGACCTAAAGGTCGGGGTTATAACCACGTCCTTTAGGATGTGGTAAAAGGCTCATTACAATTTTGTGGGGTTTTAACCCCCTTCAAAACCTCATTAGTACATCATTTTTGAGATAGCCACCAATCAAATTAACCATTCATGAACCCTCTCACGACAAAAAGGAGCGCTGTGAATGAAGTTCACTTCCTTCGTTGTTTTTCCAATCGTTTTTTCTGCTATTGTTTCTACCATGACAACCGCACAACAACCTGCCGTCGAATATAAGCTCGGAATGTCCAAACCGTGGACGCACCTTCTTGAAGTCGAGGTTTCTTTCAGCGGACTTCCGGAGACAAGTCCAACGTTTGACGTTGCAATGCCGGTTTGGCGAACAGGGCGCTATGTGATGTTCGATTTCTCAGGCGGGGTTCAGGAGTTTTCCGCAACAGACGAGAACAACAAGCCGCTTCCATGGAAGAAAGCACATAAATCCACTTGGCAAATCGAAAAACAGCGGGCAACGAAAGTTACCGCACGCTACAAAGTCTATGCGAACGAATTCAACTCCCGCACCCGCGGACTAAATGACGAACACGCCTTCGTTGATGGCTGCGCGGTGTTTATGTATAATGAAAGCTATAAACACCTCCCTCTTACCTTGACGGTCGTTCCTTACAAAGATTGGCATGTTACAACGGGACTTGATGCGATGGAGGGCGAGCGTTTTCGCTTCACGGCTCCTAATTTTGATTACCTTGTTGATTGTCCGCTCGAAATCGGCAATCAAAAAGATTTTGAATTCACTGTGGAGGGAAAAAAACATGTACTCAGTATTTTCGGCTCGGGAAATTTTAACGCCGATACGCTCATCAAGGATATCAGTACAATTGTAAAGACGGCAAAGGAGTTCTGGGGCGTGCTTCCGTATGAGCGCTATGTATTTATGCTGCACCTTACTCCTTCAGCGGGCGGCGGGACGGAACACATGAACTCCACGATTATGGGGTCGCGACCGTTCATCTTCAAAAACCCGAAAGAGTATGAAGGATTTCTCGGACTTGTCTCGCACGAATACTTTCACACGTGGAACGTCAAACAACTGCGGCCCTTTGGTATTCACCCGTACGATTACACGAAGGAAAATTATTTGCGGGAACTTTGGATAGCGGAGGGAACGACCTCTTATTACGGCGGATTGCTTTTACTGCGAGCGGGATTCATCACTGCCAAAAAATATGTCGAAGGACTTGCCCCGAATGTCGAAGGAGACCGCAATCGGCCCGGCAATACAAAACAATCACTTTCCGAGTCAAGTTACGATGCGTGGGTGAAATACTGGAAAAATAATCAGCAAGCCTACAACAGCGAAGCGGATTATTATGATAAAGGCTCCGACGTGAGCTTACTGCTCGACCTTGAAATACGTCAGCGCACGGGAAACAAACATTCTCTCGATGACGTGATGCGGACGCTGTATAAGCGTTTTCCGTTGAACGGCAAAAGCGGCTATACGGTGGATGATATGCAAACGATCGCTGAAGAGTTTACCGATGGAAGCTTGAAAGAATTTTTCGATAATTATGTGCACGGGACAACGCCCATCAAATGGGAGCACTATCTCGGCTATGCCGGATTTGAACTAACCGCGAAAGAATCGGACCGAAAGCCATGGTTAGGCGCACTAACAAGCGATAACAGTGCTACTACGCGCATCATTCGCATTACTGCCGGCTCTCCTGCCGAAGATGCCGGACTCGATGTTGGAGATGAGGTTCTCGCGATGGATGGTTACCGCGTTCGCACTGCCGACCTACAAGAACGTATTTCGCAACTTAACGCCGGCGATACGGTAAAACTGACGGTGTTTCGAGACCATCAGCTACGGGAGTTTAACGTGCGCTTGCGCCTCCAGAACATTCCGCCGTACAAAATATCAAAAGTAAACAAACCCTCAAAACTACAAAAAGCTATCTATGAATCGTGGCTCGGAACTGTGTGGGAAGAAACCGAAAACAAGAAGTAAATGAAGTTTTTATCCTGAAGGAGTATTCTATGAGATTCACTCGTTTTCTCTGCATAGTGTTGTTTATTACCACCATAACACAGGCTCAACAGTTACCGATGGGGGAATTTCACCCCAACCGCGAGCGAACATACGACATCGTTCACTATAAAGCCGATCTTCGCATTGATTGGAAAAACAAAAAGATCATGGGCGAAGCGACAGTGACCTTGCGACCGCTGACAAACGCTTCTTCCTTCTCGCTTGATGCGTACTGGTTAAATGTCATCGGCGTACAAGAGCTTCCCCAGCGCACAAATTTGAAATTCATCTCAACCGACTCAACGCTCGTATTCTCCTTCAACCGGACACTACGAACAACGGACACCGTTACGGTCGCTATTCAATACTCGGCGACACCTTCCGCGGGACTTTATTTTATTGATACGCCGGAAGGCAGCACAATGCTCCCCTCTATTTACACGTATGGCGAAGGCGGCTTGCACGCAAACTGGCTTCCGATTTATAACGCTACAAATGATAAATTCTCGACAGAATTGTCCGTAACCGTTGCTAAGCCGTACGAAGCAATCTCTAACGGCACGCTCATCGAGAAAAAGGAAAACAGCGACGGGACCCGCACATTCCATTGGCTGCAAAAACTTCCTCATTCCAATTATCTTATCGCATTGTTCGTCGGCGATTACGAATCCGTCAAACTGCGTCCGGCGTTCGGAACTATTCCTCTTATATGTTGGGTGCCGCGCGGGCAAATGAAAGAAGGCGCGTACGTTTTCCAACGCACTCCCGATATGGTGGAGTTTTTCTCTAACCGCTTCAACTATCGCTATCCCTGGGATAAGTACGACCAAGTAGCGGCGTATGATTATGCTATCGGCGCGATGGAAAACACCAGCGTTACGGGACACATTGACCGTGTGCTGCGAACAGAAGGCACGCAGGATTTATTCAATCCCGATTTTTCGAGCTACACCTCAAACTGGACCGCGGAAGCGACGATTTCCCATGAGCTTGCACATCATTGGTTCGGCGATAATACGACGTGCCGCAGTCTCGGTTCCATCTGGCTGAATGAAA
>JACQBK010000066.1 GCA_016194505.1 Ignavibacteriales bacterium
CGGATGCCTCTTTAAGCTTTTTCTCGAGCGTTGCGATAACGCCGTAGCGCAGTTCGGCAACTCTGCCAAGCTCGCCCTCACGCTCTTTCCGGTCCGCTTCCGCTCTGGCGTTTTCGATCTCGCCCTTCATAGTGCGGATGGACTGAATCAGGTCTTTTTCTAACTGCCAGTGCGCTCTTAACCCCATCCGTTGTTGGTTCAGCTCCACCAATTCTTGTTGAATTGTTTCCAATCTTGATTTCGACTCATCGTCTTTTTCGCGCTTCACCGCCTCGCGCTCGATCTCAAGCTGTTTGATGCGCCGCTCGACGTCATCCAACTCTTCGGGCATCGAATCAATCTCGATGCGAAGCTTAGACGCTGCCTCGTCCACAAGGTCAATTGCCTTGTCGGGCAGGAAGCGATCCGAAATGTAGCGATGGCTTAACTGCGCCGCCGCCACGATAGCGCCATCCGTAATGCGGACGCCGTGATGAACCTCATACCGCTCCTTCAAGCCGCGCAAAATGGAAATCGTATCCTCCACGCTCGGCTCATCCACAAGCACGGGCTGAAACCGACGCTCAAGCGCGGGGTCTTTTTCGATGTGCTTGCGATACTCGTCAATGGTTGTTGCGCCGATAGCGCGCAGGTCGCCGCGGGCAAGCGCGGGTTTTAACATATTGGCGGCATCCACTGCGCCCTGCGCCGCGCCGGCACCGACCAACGTGTGAAGCTCATCAATGAACAAAATAATCTCGCCGTTCGATTCGGTAACTTCTTTTAATACAGCCTTAAGGCGTTCTTCAAACTGTCCGCGGAAGCTTGTTCCCGCAATTAGTGTGCCCATATCCAGCGCGACGATGCGTTTCGTTTTCAGATTTTCCGGAACATCTCCCTGTATGATGCGATGAGCGATGCCTTCCGCGATGGCGGTTTTGCCAACGCCTGGATCGCCGATGAGCACGGGATTATTTTTCGTGCGGCGCGAGAGCACTTGCAGGATGCGGCGTATTTCTTCCTCGCGACCGATAACGGGATCGAGTTTGCCTTTTCGTGCAAGCTCGTTCAGGTCGCGGCCGAAGCGCGAGAGGGATTGATACTTGTCCTCCGGATTTTGATCCGTTACGCGCTGTGTGCCCCGGACTTCTTTTAACGCTTTGTAGATGCCGTCCTTGTTTACGCCCTGATCGGTGAGCAGTTTTGCCGCCGCCGATGTGCGCTCGCTGGAAAGCAATCCCAACAGCAAATGCTCCGTGCTGAGATATTCGTCTTTCAGCTGGGCGGCTTCCTTCTGCGCCGCTTCAAACACCTGACCGAGCGCAGGCGAGAGATGCTGGCTTCCCAGTCCCGAGCCTTGCACTTTGGGGAGCTTTTCTACCGCCTCGTTGATTTTAATTTTGATGTAATTAAGATTCGCGCCAACTTTTTGCAGTAACGGCGCAACGATGCCTTCGCTATCCTGCACCAGCGCGGCAAGTAAATGCTCCGGCTCGATCGCCTGATTGCTGTAGCTCGATGCAATTTCCTGCGCGTTCTGCACCGCCTCTTGCGATTTGATTGTAAATTTGTTGAAGTTCATGTTTTTCTCTCTTTCAATCTTCCGTAGGGGCGACGTTTCGTCGCCCTATGCAACAGACCTATTCTCTTTTTCTGGTAACGGGCGAGGTGACCTCGCCCCTACGTCGTTCTTCCGCTTCTCATCTTCGGTAGGGGGCAGGTTTCAAACCTGCCCCTACGTTCTTTTTATCATTGCGAGGAGTCCCGATGTTTTTCATCGGGACGACGTGGCAATCTCATAATTCAAAAGACAATGGAATTGTCCCGTTTTCCGGGATCCCGTACAGCGGGACTTCGCAAAAAACGCTCGCAATGACAACTAACTTTTAACGGGACACTCCTACATACAATAAACCTTTGCAAATCTTCAAGGTAGGGGTGAGGTTACCTCACCCCTACAAAAAATCTTTTAATGTGCGACGCACTTCTCGTCTATAAACTTACGCTGTTCAACGGAGTATGTTTTTATCTCTCAAGTAAAAGTGCGTCGCACCTCTCACGGTCTTCTAAAAATTAATCAATATTATTTACCTTAATAAGGTAAAAACCACTATCCGTCTTTTTCAACTGATACTTTATTGAAACATTTGTAAATTTTCCACCTATATATGTATATAAGACTTCAATAAGCACCGTCGGGTATATTTTCCCTTGCAATGGATCAGGAATATGCCGTTCAATTGAAACAGTCGAAGAAGACCAAGAGTTAAGATGAATTGACTCTTCGAGGGGAAGATCAGAAGGGTTTTGTTTCTTCTCTAAGTAGCAAAATTTGAGAGCTTGTTTATCTACCTTCATTTCAAAGGAAAGTACACTATTAGGCTTGTTACTCAAATTCACTAACCAGATTGGAATCTTGAACTTTACTATTCCTAAGCCTTGAGAATACGCTTTTATCTCACCAGGGGAATCGATCCTCACTTTTGGTTCATCTTTTTCAACCATCTTCTCATTCAGCTTTACTAGCTTTTCAGTGACCTGCCTATATTTTTTGGTTTCTTTCCAAATAGCGAAGGCAAAAAAGGCACTCGATAATGCTGCAATGGCTATTATCAAATCAGAATATTGGTTAAGTGCTTCTAACATCTTAGTAGAATCCATCGTTCACTATTTTTCGAGAAATTGTGTAGGTAGGTTAATTTTCAGGACTCTGAACAGGTTCAATACTATGCTTAAGCAATACTAACCTTTCAACTGTTCCATTTGGAAAAATGTAAGCTTTCTGCGCATAATCGTACATTGCTTTCGCTGCTTCGACAATCCGATGATGATTGGGACATAGAATAACGATATTGCGCGAATCATCCTCCTTCACTTTAGAGAACGGTACAATGTGATGCGGCTCTACGTATTTAACGCCATATAATGTGCTAAATTCGTTTTGACAAATCTGACATCTATAGCCATAAGATACTTTGAGATCGTTAGTAACTTGACGATTTCTAGCCAACCGTCTTGATAAGTACTCTTTTCCCGCCTTTTGAATTTTATTTTCAATTTCACTGAATTCCTTATCAGGCAAGCTGGGAACCGAATCAAGCTCTAAATCAACTTCATCTGCTTCCCTTAAAGTGGCTTCAATGGTAGTTTCAATTACAATTGTTGGTTCACTTGATCCGCTATCATCTAAATGCAATAATATTTTATCACCAATTTTAAAAGGTGAACTTGCACCAAAGAAATCTGAATTGTTTATTTCTATTCTGTTAGGATATTTTTCATTGTAATGAACTTTAGTTACTACCGTTCTTTCTTTATATTTGAGCTGTATCCGCTTTTTTATCAATGAACCAAATAGAGTTTTGAATCTTTGAGTATGTTCTTTGTCTTGAATTACTAGACCTGGGTAACTATTGACTTGGACTGGTTTTACTTCATATTCAAAGTATTCCATTTTTGTCTTTCGCTTATATATTGAATACACATCAAAAGACTCGCTGACTTCCTTCGCCTTTTGCCCCAATGACCTCACCCAAGCCCTCTCCTGTGAGGAGAGGGTAAAATGCGGTATCTCATCTGCCCGCCTTGTCTTCGACTTCGCTCAGACTGACGGCGGGCCACCGTTATTCATGCTTTATCTGCGTCATCTGCAATCTGCGATAAATCTGCGCCATCTGCGCAATCATTTATCATCCACCACCTCAAAATCCGCATCCTCGACTTTTTTGCCGCCGTCGCCGCTGGGGGGAGCTTGCTGCCCCGAGGGGGGAGCTTGTTGCTGCCCTGGCTCGCCTTGAGGCTGTCCTTGCGGTCCCGCGCTCTTTGCGGATTCGTACATCTTGGTGGAGGCTTCGTTCCACGCATTATTGAGCGCTTCAGTTTTAGCTTTAATGTCGCTCGCGCTTCCGGTTTTGATTGCCTCTTCGAGAGCGTTAGCGGCGCTTTCCACTTTCACTTTCATATCGTCGGTCATCTTATCGGCAAGGTCTTTCAACTGCTTGCGCGTTTGGAAAACAAGGTTATCCGCCTGGTTCTTCGTCTCGATCTCGTCCTTGCGCTTTTTATCTTCGCTCGCGTGCGATTGCGCATCGTTTTTCATTTTCTCCACTTCTTCCTTGCTCAAGCCGCTCGAAGACGTAATGCGGATGCTTTGCTCTTTGTTGGTCGCTTTATCCTTCGCGGAAACGTGCAGCATGCCGTTCGCGTCAATATCGAACGTTACTTCAATCTGCGGAACGCCGCGCGGCGCAGGCGGAATGCCGTCTAAATGGAATCTGCCCAGCGTGCGGTTATCCATTGCCAGGGGCCGCTCGCCTTGCAAAATATGAATCTCCACCGAGGGCTGGCTATCCGATGCCGTTGAGAAGATTTCGCTTTTCTTCGTCGGGATGGTTGTGTTCGCCGCAATCATCGGCGTCAGCACACCGCCCAGCGTCTCGATACCGAGCGAAAGAGGCGTTACATCGAGCAGGAGCACATCCGTTACGTCGCCGGAAAGAACGCCGCCCTGAATTGCCGCACCGACCGCCACCACCTCATCCGGATTGACGCCTTTGTGTCCCTCTTTGCCGAAAATATCTTTTACAAACTGTTGCACGCGCGGCATGCGGGTCATGCCGCCGACGAGAATGACCTCGTCAATTTGGTTGGGATTCAATCCCGCATCCTTCATCGCCTTCTCCACGGGAGGCATGCATCGCTGGATGAGGTCATCCACCAACTGCTCGAACTTTGCGCGCGTGAGTGTGAGGTTCAAGTGCTTCGGTCCATCAGCCGTTGCCGTAATGAACGGCAGGTTGATTTCCGTCTGCATCAATTGGGAAAGCTCCATTTTAGCTTTCTCCGCGGCTTCGCGCAAGCGCTGGAGCGCCATCGGGTCTTTGCGCAGGTCAATGCCTTCCTGTTTCTTAAACTCATCAGCGATGTAATCGAGCACGCGCATATCGAAATTATCTCCGCCCAGGTGCGTATCGCCGTTGGTGGACTTTACTTCGAACACGCCCTCACCTAACTCAAGAACGGAAATATCGAACGTTCCGCCGCCGAGGTCGAACACGGCGACTTTCGAATCCTTATGCTTCTTATCCAAGCCGTACGCCAATGCTGCGGCTGTCGGCTCGTTAATGATGCGCCGAACGTTCAGTCCTGCAATTTCGCCCGCTTCTTTCGTCGCCTGACGCTGCGCATCGTTAAAATACGCAGGGACGGTGATGACCGCTTCGGTAATTTTTGTTCCGAGATAATCTTCCGCTGTCTGCTTCATTTTTTGGAGAATCATAGAGGATATTTCCGGAGGCGAATACACGCGGTCGCCGATTTGTACGCGGGCGGTGTTGTTATCCCCGTGAACAACTTTGTAAGGAACAAGCTTCATTTCCTCGTTCACTTCATCGAAGAAGCGTCCCATAAATCGCTTGATGGAGTACACTGTGTTCTGGGAGTTGGTTACACCCTGACGTTTAGCTGCCGCGCCAACAAGCCGCTCGCCCGACTTCGGGAATCCAACTACCGATGGTGTTGTGCGCCCACCTTCCGCGTTCGCAATAACGACAGGGTCGTTCCCCTCCATCACCGCTACGACGGAGTTCGTCGTTCCGAGGTCAATACCAATTATCTTTCCTGCTTTACCAGACATTGTAGGACTCCTTATATTGTGATGCGGTTGTTAAAAAACCGCTGTATGGATTGAATTTTTTAAAAACTTTTCACAGAGATCACAGAGTAGACACAGAGAAAAGAAATCTATTATTCTTTGCGTCCTCTGTGACTCCTTTGTGTTCTCTGTGTGATGCTTTTGCTTTAATTTTTAAGATTTTTGAGACAACGTATTCATCATTTTTAAAAACACGAACGGTCGAGCCTGTTTGACCAGACCCGACCTGCTCGTTTTGTTTGTTTTTCCTCTATGAATAACCCTATTGTAGGGCGAACTTAAGTTCCCTTACTTCACTTTTACTTCGATTTGTTTCGGTTTGGCTTCTTCCGCTTTGGGAAGGCTGACCGTCAGAATGCCGTCTTTGAAGCCGGCATCAATCTTGTCGCTCTTTACCGTGACTGGAAGAGTAAAGGACCGTTGGAAGGAACCATAGGAACGCTCTTTCCTATGAAAATCCTCTCCCTTGCTGTCTTTCTCCTGCTTCTTCTCACCGCAAATAGTCAGGATATTAGACTCAAAAGTGATTTTCACATCATCTTTGTTCACACCGGGTAATTCGACCTTGACAACATATTGATCGTCTTGTTCCGCGATATCCACCGCGGGGGTCCAGACCGATGAAAAGAATGAATCATCAGCTTGAACATCGCCATGGAAAAAGTTGTCGAACAAGCGATCGATTTCCTCTGCCCCAAAGGGATCCCTTCGGCACATCCCGAAGAGTTCAGAGGGCCAAGCGGCTAACTCGCGCATGGGGTTCCATCGAATAAGAGACATAGTTGTATCTCCTCTGAATAAAAATTGTTAATTAGATAACTGGTTTGCGCCAAAGGCGCATGCGCCTCCGGCGCAAATTGGTTACTTATTTGATGTTGATTTCTCGCGCTTGGGCTTCAATGCTTTTCGGCACGGTAATTTGCAAAATACCGTTTTGAAGCTCGGCTGAGATTTTACTTGTATCAACATTTTTCGGCAAATGAATGACTCGACTAAATTTTTGGCTTTGCATCTCGTTGAGGATAGTTTTTGCATCCTGCGACGCGCCTGTAACTTTCCGCTCGCCGCTTATTGAAAGAGAGCCATTCTCAACAGAGATTTTCACGTCTTCCTTTTTAACGCCGGGAAGTTCGGCAACAACG
Source organism: Ignavibacteriales bacterium (assembly GCA_016194505.1). Lineage (GTDB taxonomy): Bacteria > Bacteroidota > Ignavibacteria > UBA10030 > UBA10030 > JACQBK01. Next base: position 6,775 of record JACQBK010000066.1, read on the forward strand.
ACAAACTCGTTCGCGTACTCAGTGATATCCACGGGTGGATACTGAGTTGACCGCGTTGAAATTTCTACCGGAAAAAGTTCGGACACAAATCCGCCAAATGCTTGATTGAGGTCCTGTAACTTTTCAGTCGGGAAACGATCTATTCTGACAAACATTGTATTGCTCCTTTATTGTAAGTTAATGATGAGTTTTTGAGTTCTATTAACCTGTTCAGTCAATCCTCGTGCCAAATGTTTTTGTGTTGCTGTAATTACCTGCAATGATATGATTTGTTTGGAGTTAGAGAAACTTATTGGCTCCAGGTTCGTTTTTTAAATAGGACGCAAATAAGACATACTGTCAGTAGGTGTCATTAAAATTATGCCAGTATCAAAGGCATTTTGGCAGGTAAGCTGAAATTATTGCAGTAATCACTACTCTAAAAAGAATACAAAACCGCCTTGATTATTGTGCCTATTTTCTTTAATCTTGAAGGCGTTTTTCTATCCACCCTCAAAAAAACCAAGAAGCGAGGAACTAATGCTGAAATATTTACTTGTTTTTATCCCCTTTGTTCTTGCCGTTGCACAACCGAAAAAAATTGAAAAAGACGCCCGTATAGGCTACGAATCAATCACTGCCAGCGACATGAGCGCACACTTGCATTTTCTCGCATCGCCGGAGTTGGAAGGGCGTGAAACGACATTCCGCGGACAGAAAGTTGCGGCACGCTACATTGCGTCGGTTTTTCAAAAATTGAGCTTGAAACCTATCGGGGACAGTGGAAGTTATTTTCAGCATTTTGATCTCGAGGCAATGAAGATTAGCAGTGACTCTAAAATAAGCATGATCACACCACAAAGAACGAAGACATTCTCCATTAGAAAAGATTTTTTGACTTCGGTTGCACGAGATACAACTCTCACGGCTCCTGTTGTATTTCTCGGTTACATGGACGCAAAGTTGGATAGCTCAGTTGAGGCGGCGATGAAGGGAAAAATCGTTATGGTTTTTTCGGCAAAGAGAACGCCACAGCGGGATACAAGCGCAACCCCAAACAGGAGAGCAGCTTTACCGCGCCAATTTCCCGGAAGTCTCGCAACATTTGCCATCACAGACGAACAGGGATCAAACTCAATCGAAAATTTGTCAGCGCAATTCAGCGTTCAAATGGACAAAGGAGTTATACGGATGCCCGGAGGAGCACCGAGGCGCGGATTCATGTTCTCGTTGGTTTACTACATTACTCCCCAAATGGCAGACGAAATGCTCAAGACCTCGCATCGAAGTTTTAGCGAAATTAAAACGGCTGTCGCTAAGGATACACTCTTCCGCCCTCTCGCACTTGATTCAATGAGTGTTCGTATCGAATCAAAGACATCGAGAGAACTAAAGCAATCAGAAAATGTTATCGGGCTTCTTGAAGGCAGAGATCCAAAATTAAAAGATGAGATTGTTATTTTCACCGGACACTATGACCATCTCGGCATCACAAACGACGGAACGATTTATTACGGAGCAGATGATGACGGTACCGGAACGACTACCGTGCTCGAGCTTGCAGAAGCATTTGCGACAAACCCGGTGAAGCCAAAACGTAGCGTTGTTTTTATGACTGTCACCGGAGAAGAAAAAGGGCTGCTTGGCTCCGAATACTATACAAGCCATCCCATTATCCCCTTAACGAAAACCATCGCAAATCTGAATACTGACATGGTCGGCCGTGTGGATAAAAAACATGAGGATGCAAAAACTGTAGATTATACATACGTGATCGGATCGGATAAAATCAGCACTGAACTGGATAGTATTCTCCGCGTTGCAAACAAAGAAGGTGAGCATCTCGAATTAGATTATACGTTCAATGACGACAAGGACCCGAATCAATTTTACCGCCGAAGCGATCATTTCAACTTTGCGAAAAACGGGGTTCCGATTATATTCTTCTTTACCGGTGTTCACCCTGATTACCATCGCCCTACCGATACGGTTGATAAAATTTTGTTTGACCGCATGGCAAAAATCGGAAAATTGATTTATTATACCGGCTGGAAGGCCGCCAATTTCAAGCGCCAATTGATCAAAAACGGAAGTGCTGCCGGCTATAAGTGATATGTATTCAAAAGAAGAGTTACAACAAGGATTAGTCACCCGCGTTATTGGAAGAAAGCTGTTCGTCTTTGATACCATTGACTCGACGAACGCATGCGGAAAAACCTTAGGCGACGCGGGAACAGAGGACGGGGCTGTCATCATTGCTGATTTTCAAGCAAATGGCCGCGGCCGGCATGGTCGTTTTTGGCGCGCCGATAGCGGTAAAAATCTGCTGTTTTCCCTGCTCCTTCGCCCTTCGTTGGCGAAAGACACCTCCGGACTTCTGACATTTTACGCATCAGTTTCCATCGCACGCGCCATCGAATCATTGACAGGCTCTTCCATTGAATGCAAATGGCCCAACGACCTTCTTCTCAACGGCAAAAAATGCTGCGGCATTCTCTTGGAAAATTCGTTTCAACAGCACGAGTTATCCTATTCGGTCATTGGAGCAGGAGTAAACGTCAACCAGCTTGAGTTTGGAGAACAGCTTCAAACGAAAGCGACCTCTCTCGCCAAAGAGCTTCATGCAGAGTTTGACCGAAAGCAGTTATTTCAAAAAATACTTCAAGAGTTTGATACGCTGTATGTTGATGTGCAGAAGGGTAACTTTGTCCGCATCCTTGAAGAATGGATTATACGCTGTAAAATGCTTGGACAAATGGTGACCATTGCGCAAGGACAAAACACAATCTCAGGCACGGCGTTGCGGCTCAAGGACGACGGCGGGTTGATCATCAAAACTACGGATGGCAATAGCACGGTGTATGCCGGCGATGTAACAATTGTTGCATGACGCATTTTTTCAAAAAAATAATAACGTAGAGTATGCTTCTCGCTATTGATATAGGAAATACTCACACCGTCTTCGGTGTGTACAAAAAATCCAAGCTTATTGCCGATTGGCGGGCAACCAGCATGCTTCAGCGGACAGAAGATGAGGTGGGCACACAGGTAAAGCTATTTTTAGTGGAGGCACATATCCCGCTGAAAGAAATCCAAGGCGTTGCAATTTCCTCGGTCGTACCGAATTTGACCGATGTGTTTGCGATGATGTCCTGGAAATACTTTAAGGTGAGGCCCCTTATCATTACCTCCGCATTGAATCTCGGCATTACAATCCATTATGATGATCCGAATTCCGTCGGCGCGGATAGGATTTGTAATGCTGTTGCCGGCTATGCTGCGTTCGGTGGACCGCTGATCATCATTGATTTTGGCACTGCGACAACCTATGACGTCGTCGCGCACAATGGCGATTATCTTGGCGGGGTTATTGCTCCCGGCGTCGAAACATCGGCGGTTGACTTGCATCGTCGCGCCGCCAAGCTGCCGAAGGTAGAGCTTCATTTTCCAAAATCCATTATCGGAAAAGATACCGTCTCCAGCATGCAGGCGGGAATACTTTTCGGCACGATTGATGCGATGGAAGGAATGGTGCGGCGAATCCAAAAAGAGCTGTCGAAAATTGAAAAAAAAACGGCAACGGTCATTGCGACGGGAGGGTTTTCAAGCTTGATGGCGAAAAATTCCAATTTGATTGAGGAATGCGTGCCGTCGCTCGTTCTCGACGGTGTGCGTTTAATTTATGAGAACGTCAATAGTAAGCCAAAGCGGTTAAAAATCTTTTGAAGCGGGAGTGATAGAGGATGAAGAGGTGTTTACTTTTTTGGGGTTAGCGCAAATGATTGCACACGCGCTTCGAACTCTTTTCTGATATTCTCAATCTCTTTCGTTTCGGGATATCGCGCATAGACAAGCTGGTAGAGCGAAAGCAAGCCTCGAATCCCCGTCTCCAAAACCCCCACTTGTTTTTGCATATGGTTCAGAAGCGCACGCAGCTCACGGCGCTCCTTTTGAGGAAGTTTTGCAAGAACCTCTTCCCACTTCGTTTCCACCTCAGCAGCAATATCTCCAAAAGCGGAGTTCAACGAAGGCGTGATCGCATTAATCACATCCCGCACCTTATCCGTCGCCTCTTTGTCCAGTATAATTTCGCGCGCGCGTTCCCCCTCAAACTCTTTGGCAATCCGAAACAGGCGCCGCTCATAGCTTCCCCGCACAAGATTGGCAAGCTGTTGAATATCCGTATGTTCTTTCCGGCAATAGTCATACGCGCCAAGTTTCATAGCTTCGACGGCAACTGTTTCCGAACCGGCGGCCGTTAACACTACAACCGGTGTCTCGTTTTTATCCTCATGCATCCGGCGAAGCACATCGAGGCCGTTCATCTGCGGCATCATATAATCCAGCAGAATGACATCAAATCCCGTTTTATCAGAACGCAGAAGCTTTAATGCCTCCTCTCCGGTGGATGCGATTGTGGTTCTACATCCGAATTCGTCGCTCAAACCCTGGGCAACAACTCCGATATAGATATCGTCGTCATCAACAAGAAGTACCCTAAGAGGTTGGGTTTCAGACATTGTTCGTTCTCTCTACGTAGAAGAACCTTCCGAAGGTGAAACTTGTCCGCCTCTGGCGGAAACCTTCGGAAGGTTGTGGTTATTAACATTAATGTAGAAACAAGCATTCATTAACGCAAGAGCGTTTCAAATTTTTAAACAAGGAGAATAGTAGAATTTTTCAGATTGTACTATTTTGAGCCAGTTTATCGCACGCCGAACATAAGAACGGAGGCGTTCGCAAGCTCAACGATAGGCGAATAGAAGAGTCCGAACAGCAACGTCGGAACAAGCAACAACAGAAGAATAGCCATCTGAGGAAAAGAAAATCTTATTGGTTCGGTGCTTCCTTCGGGATCACGGAGAAACATGTTACGCACAACTCTCACATAATAATACAGCGAAACGACGCTGTTCAGCGCACCAACAACGGCAAGCCATACCCATCGTGCATCGAGCAGCGCGGCAAAAAGAAAGAGTTTTCCGATAAATCCTGCTGTTGGCGGCAACCCGGCAAGCGAAATAAAGAACACAACCATCGCTACGCTGATAAACGGCGAGCGATACCCTAAGCCTTTATACGAATCAATATCCTCGCTTCCGACTTTGTTGGCAACCAGCATCACGACGTAAAATGCGCCGAGGTTCATAAACAAATATACCATGAAATACACAAGCACCGCCGCAAGACCTTTATCGTTCAGCACAACAACGCCCATCAGCATATAGCCCGCATGAGCGATACTGGAATATGCAAGGAGGCGTTTTAAATTATTCTGCCACACGGCAACAAGGTTGCCAAGCGTCATAGTGAGGACGGAGAGAATGGCGAGAATTTTATTCCATTCAAATCCTTGGAGCAACCCCCACACTCCCCCGGCATGCGCTGCAAGGAGATTAAAATCAATGAAAGAGATTTTAAAGAACCGAATAAGCATGGCAAAGCCGGCGGCTTTGGACGCGACGGAAAGAAACGCAGTAATCGTAATGGGCGCGCCTTCATACACATCGGGCGTCCAGAAATGAAACGGCACCGCTGAAATCTTGTAGCCGAATCCCGCAATAATCAAAAGAACAGCAATAAGAAGCGCAACGGAATTGACGCTTGTAGCCGCCAACGATCTATTGATGGCATAAACATCCGTAGCACCGGTTAACCCAAAAAGGATCGAAATGCCGTACAGCATTAAGCCCGTCGAGAGCGCGCCATAGATAATATATTTTAAGGATGCTTCACTCGAATCAGGAGCCTCCTTCGTATATCCGGCAAGGATGTAGGAGCTTAAGCTTGTCAGCTCGATTGCCAATACCATCATCAGCAGATTCACCGCTCCTGCCATGAGGAACATTCCCAACGTCATCGCCACAAGCAAGGAAGAATACTCCACAAGTCTCTTCAACGTTGATTGAACTTCTTGCGAGTAAATCGAAAAAAGGAAAATGATAACTGCCGTTGAGCCAACAAGAAGTTTAAAAAATACGGCAAATGGATCAACAACGATCATTCCCGAAAACACCGCTTGAGACGATCCCATCTGACGCACGGCAAATACCGTCGCAAGGAGTATTCCTGCAAAAGAGATAACGGGAATAACTTTCGGCTTATTGCGGAGGATCAATCCTGCAAGAATCGAGATGCAAAACGTTATCGTTAATGTCGTCTCGGGAAGAAACTGAGAGAGACTATGTAAAGTTTGTTCGACCATGAGATTCAAGATAGCCCTTGTTCAAATGTAAGGATGAGGCTTCTGAAAAATTTAATTTTTGCGTCATTGCGAAGCGCTTTTTACTGAAGCAATCTCATCTTTCTTTTGATTGAGGGGATTGCCCGCCTGTCGGCGGACAGGCTTCGTCGCTCGCCCCGCTTTGCGGGGCAAGCTCCTCGCAAAGACATACTATTCTACGTTTCAGATGTCTCAGGATACTACTTCAGCAAACTTCACTTCGGCAACATTGCTACCGCCGCCCCGCCCTGTTTCACAAATTCCACAAGGTGATTCACCGATGTTGTCATTATATCAAGCATCGTAGACGGGTACACGCCAAGCCAGAGGGTAATAATCGCCAACGGAACAAGCGCCGCCAACTCACGACCATTGATGTCCGGCAAGCCTGCCCATTTTTCATTTGGCTGACCAAGGAATACCCGCTGCAAAGTCCACAGCATATATGCTGCAGTCAAGACAATGCCCAGCGTTGACGCTATGGTGATGTAACGATGAGTTTGGAAAGCGCCAAGGAACGAGAACGCTTCAGAAATAAATCCGCTTAAGCCCGGCAAACCGAGAGCGGCAAAGAACGCGACAGTCATGATGCCGGTATATTTTGGCATCGTGATGGCAAGTCCGCCAAAGGCGTCGAGGTCGCGGGTATGCGCACGGTCATAAATAACGCCAACAATCAAGAAGAGCATTGCGGTGATTGTGCCGTGGTTGAACATCTGGAACACCGCACCTAACATTCCCTGCGTGTTCATGGCGGACATACCCAGCAGAACAACTCCCATGTGGCTCACGCTCGAATACGCGATAAGCTTTTTAAAATCTTTCTGCGCCATGGCGCAGAGCGCGCCATACACAATATTAATAAACGCCAGCACAGCCAATGCCCATGAATAATGATTCGCGGCATCGGGGAACATCGGGTAGCCGATTCTCAGCAGACCGTATGTTCCCATCTTCAGTAAGACTCCGGCAAGAATAACGCTGATAGCTGTCGGAGCTTCCACGTGCGCATCAGGCAACCACGTGTGGAACGGGAAAACAGGAACTTTGATAGCAAATCCAATGAATAACGCTATGTACGCAAGATAGCGCCAGTACGTCGAAGTGCCGGCGAGCAACGAGCCAGGCTCGAAGTTTGCCGGATTCATCATTGCCAACATATTAAACGTATAAATTTTCTCTCCGGTGGTCGGGTCGGGAATTGTGACGCTGAAATACAGCGCAATAATTGCTAAGAGCATCAACACGCTGCCAAGCAATGTATAGAGGAAAAACTTGATGGCGGCATATTCTCTCCGCGGTCCGCCCCAGATGCCGATGAGAAAATACATCGGGAGCAACATTACTTCCCAGAACACATAAAAGAGGAAGAAATCGAGAGAGACGAACACGCCCATCATTCCTGTATCGAGAAGGAGCAACATTACCATGTATCCTTTGAACGCTTTCTCAATATTCCACGAAGCGATAACAGCAACAAAGCTTATGAGCGCAGTCAAGAGCACCATCGGAACGCTGAGTCCATCAACGCCGAGGAAATACTCAACGTAAATTTTTCCAAACCACGGAACGCCTTTAATATTGATCCAACTCACCTTTTCGACAAATTGCATCCCTTCCACCGTATTGATGCCCGCTAATCCTCGGTTAAAATTAAAGAAAATAAACGCCGCGGCGACAAGCTGGAGAAACGTAATCGCTAACGCAGTCCATCTGATAGCGTTGCGATTTTCCTTGGGCAGCAGTAAGACTGCTATCATGCCGAGGATAGGCAGGAATGTTATCCACGAAAGAGTACCAATACCTAAGAAATTCATTATCTCTGCTCCTTTAGAAAATCAATTATCGAAACCACAAGAAGAACACCATGACCCCTAAAATGACAAACGCGAGATACGTTTGCACTTTTCCGGTTTGCACGCGACGGGTAAGTAAGCCGAGGAATCCCGCAAGATACGCAGTAGCATTGACAAGTCCATCAACAATGCTGTTATCAAATCCACCCACGCCCACGTAAAACAAGAAGAACGTCAATCCTGCGACAGCGAGGCCGAGCATACCATACCCTACCATCGTTCCAAGCGATGCACCGAACGGCATCATCGCCGCACCAGCAATCCAGCCAACGTAGAGAGAAATCACTCCCGTAATGCCCAAATAGAAGATGCTCGCGATGCTTCCCTCTTCCCAATTTTGTCTTGTGCCAAGCGTTATCGCCTTCGTCCAGCTTCCAACGCCGTTGACAATGCCATCAATAATGCGATTATCAAACCATGCATACGCTCGCGCCAAGCCCTTGGTCCCACCGACAAACATCCACTCATAGAACTCATCGAAATACCATTTATTGAGGAAGAACGTATGCAGAGGTTTCAGCTTATCTGCAACTGCATCTGCGCTGATTTTTTTCCAATAGTATGTGGTAAACGCAATGAGAATCCCCAATCCTGCGACAGTTAGCGATAATATCATTGCCAAGGAATGCGAGTGGTGCAACGCTTCTTCGAATGTTTCTATTCCTACCGCGGCGACCGCCAGTGGCACAACCGATTCAGGACGATGAATGGCATCAAAGAACCATCCGCTCGCCGCACCAAACGGATTGGGACTATAAAATGCAAAGAACGAAAGCGCCGCAAATACCATCAGGGGAATCGTCATTGTCTTCGGTGATTCACGAACAGCCTCGATGCGGTGATGATCGTTATGTTCACCAAAGAACACAACAATAACCAAGCGAAACATGTAAAACGCAGTTAGACCGGCAACGAAGAATCCGATAATCGGAATAATCTTATGCCCGGTGAGGCTTCCGAACGCCAAGGTGCCTGCTAAGATTTCATCTTTACTTAAGAAGCCCGAGGTAAACGGAATGCCCGAAATTGCGAGCGTATAAATCAAAAACGTCCAGAAGGTAATCGGCATTTTGGATCTCAAGCCGCCCATATTGCGGATGTCTTGCGGATCGGTGTGATGGTCTCCGGCATGATGAAGCGCATGGTGCATCGCGTGAATAACTGAACCCGAACCGAGGAACAATCCGGCTTTGAACATTGCGTGCGTCACCAAATGGAAAAATCCGGCGGTGTACGCGCCCACACCGAGACCCATCACCATATAACCTAATTGGCTCACCGTCGAATAGGCGAGAACTTTTTTAATGTCGTTTTGAGCGATGGCAATTGTCGCAGAGATGAACGCCGTAATCGCACCGATGTACGCGATGAACATCAACGCATCAGCAGTCATCATCGGGAATGCACGGGCTATGAGATACACGCCGGCAGCAACCATTGTCGCCGCATGAATCAACGCGCTGACCGGTGTAGGTCCTTCCATCGCATCCGGCAACCACACATGGAGCGGGAACTGAGCGGATTTGCCAATCGCACCGCAGAAAATCAAGATGCCCGCGGCGGTGAGCCACGCTTCGCTTCCTAAGGGAATATTGCCCGATTGCATTGACTCAAAAATCGTGCTGAAGGTAAACGTGTGGAATGTCGCAAACAGGATCATAATACCGGTGAACATTCCGATATCGCCCACACGGTTTACAACAAATGCTTTTTTAGCGGCATCGCTGGCGGATTTCTTCTCGAACCAATGTCCGATAAGCAAGTACGAACTCAGACCAACCAGCTCCCAGAATACATACATCATCCAGAAGTTATTCGTAATGACGATGCCAAGCATGGAAAACGTGAAGATGCCGAGGTACGCAAAATATCTTCCATAGCGCACATCGCCGTGCATGTAGCCGATGGAGAACAAGTGCACCAATGCGCTTACCACGTTTACAACAACGAGCATAATGGCGACAAGATTATCCACCATGATGCCAAGTTCAAGCTTCATCGGACCGAAACCCGGCACGTTGCCAAAATTCACCCACGTAAAGGTGGCTTGGAACGTCTCATGACGATAGCTTACCATCTTTACGGCAAAAACAACAAGAGAAAGAGCTAATGCAAGGAAGAGGATCCCCGTTTCCAACCAATCACCTTGGCGGGGAAGCCTCTTGTTGAAGAAAATCAACAGAGTAAATCCCAGCAACGGAAGGAGCAGGATGACAACGCTTAATTGAATAATAGTTTCAGGAGACATGTTCTAAGTTTGGTGATGTTTTGTTGTCATTGCGATCCCGACTTTAGTCGGGAGAAGCAATCTCATTTTTTATTTGATTTACGGGATTGCCCGCCTGTCGGCGGACAGGCTTCGTCGCTACACTCCTCGCAAAGACGCTTAGCTCTATATCTTAATCTCTCAGTTGATTCAGCTCGTCAACGTTCACCGTATTAAAGTTTTGGAAAATATTGAGCACGATTGCGAGAGCAATGGCGGCTTCCGCAGCGGCTAAGATAATGACGAAAATTGCGATAACCTGCCCATCCAGCGTGTTGGTTATGTAGCGCGAAAACGCGATGAAATTAATATTTGCGGCGTTGAGGACAAGCTCAATGCCCATCAGCACCATAATCGCGTTGCGGCGCGTGAGAATAGCGAACACGCCAAGCGAGAAAAGAATGCCGCTGATGATAAGAAAATGGTTAAGTCCGGGAGCTTGCAGCCAATGAATAAAGTCTTGCATAGGATAATATTCTTTTAGGCTTTCTTTTCTCTTCGCGCAATCATCGCCGCACCAATTAAGGCAACCAACAATACGATGGAAGCAATTTCAAACGGAAGCAAATAGTTTGTCAAGAGCATCTTGCCGATTTCCGGGGCTGTTTTCTCGAAGCCGATAGCCGTCGGGGAAATTTTCCAATCCGTTGACCAGAAAATACCCACCAGCGTGCCTGCTAACGCCGCAACGATCAGCATGGCGGGAAACGTTTGAATGCTTCCAGTTCTTATTTGGACATCAATCGTTCGGTTCGTCAACATAACGCCGAACAATATAAGCACCATGATGCCGCCGATATAAATAAGAATCTGCGTGATGGCAAGAAAATCCGCCATCATCAACACATACAATCCCGCGACGCCAAAGAATGTGAACAACAACGCAAAGGCTGAGTGGACTATGTTCTTTGAAAATACCACAACGCTCGCCGATGCCAGCGTTATGAGGGAGAAGAAATAAAAAGCAAGATTATACAGTACCATAGCGTTTAACTTTTAGCCTGCCCCGGTGCGTCCGGGGAAGGATTTATCGGTTCTGTTTTCGCAGGCGCAGCAGGAGCGCTCGTTGCGGGCGCCGCCAGCTTTGCCGCAGCCGCGGCTGTCGCAGCGGCAGCTTTTTTCGCCGCAGCTTCCTCTTCGGATTTTTTCAGCTTTTCTTTCGCCTGCTCGATATCCTGCGGCGTCATGATGCTATAACGATAAATAAGATTGCTGCGGTCGTATTCCGAAAATTCGTACACATCCGTCATCACAATACATTCTGTGGGACATGGATAAACGCAGAGTCCGCAGTAGCAGCATTTTGCAATATCAATATCGAAGAGCGGAACATGCAACCGTTTCTTCTGGCCTGTGGATGTCGTTCCAAGGTCTTGATCCGGTGTCCCTTTAATCGTCTGGATGGTAATGCAATCCACAGGGCACGCCATGGAGCATTGGTCGCAACCGATGCAATCATCAATGTTCACATACAAGCGATTGCGCGCACGCTCCGGTAATTTCAGCTTCACATCGGGATACTGAATCGTTACCGCAGGAGTGAAGAGATGGAGAAACGTCCTTCGCATTCCCACAGCCGCCGTGTAGAATGCAAGCCAAATATTATTGAAGTAAATTTTAACTTCGCTCATAGAGTTTTCTTTACTTTGCTCCAGATGACCGTCACCTAAGAGGTGACGGTCATCTTCTAAATTCTATAAAACCAAAATAAGTCCAATGGCAAAAATGCACACGAAGAGGAACGGCGTCATCACCTTCCACGATGTGTACATAAGCTGGTCAACGCGTAAGCGGGGCAATGTCCAGCGAATCCAAATCTGCACAAAGATAAAGAACATTCCCTTCGCCACAAACCAGAAAAACCCCCACAAGGGACCGGAAAGCGCATTACCAAAGGGACTTGCCCATCCACCGAGGAATAACGTAACGACAATCGCTGAAACGAGGAACATATTGGCGTATTCAGCTAAATAGAAAATGGCGAACTTCATACCGCTGTATTCTGTATTGTACCCCTGCACAAGCTCCGACTCTGCTTCCGCCAAATCAAACGGCGTACGATTGACTTCCGCAATGCCCGCGAGGAACAATATTATAAACGTGATAAAGGTGAAGGGCATAATGAGGATTTTTTGGAGCAGTGGCAACGGACCGCCAAACACGAGCCAATTTTGGATACCGCCTGCTTGGAATTTTGCTATATCTTGAAGATTCAACGAGCCGGTAATCATCACCGCGACGACCAGAGCGAGCGCAGTAGGGACTTCGTAACTAACTATCTGCGCCGCAGATCGCATTGCGCCAAAGAGCGACCACTTGTTATTGGAAGCCCATCCCGCCATAATGATGCCGATAACGACCAGCGACGAAACGGCAACGATGTAAAATACTCCGAGGTCAATATTAGAGCCAATGTATGCACTGCTGAAAGGAATTGCCGCAAAGCCGGCATACGTTCCAATAAAAATCAAATATGGCGCGAGAGCAAAAAGGAATTTATCAGCGACATGGGGGACAGTATTTTCCTTCTGCAACAGCTTTAAAATATCTGCAACAGGCTGAAGGACACCGTGCCATCCGGTGTACATATATGCCAGACGATCTTGTATATGGGCGGCCATCTTCATCTCAAGCAGCACGGCGACAAGAGCATACGGCAGGATAAACAACATCGGCAACGCTGCCGCTATAAGATAGACGAAAAGCGAATCGCCTAAAAATGATTTAAGAAGTTCAATCATAGTTATCTAGAATAAGTCAAAATCATTTTTTTAAACCCCCTCGTCCCGCTTTGCGGGACTCTCCCCCTTGGAAAAGGGGGAGAAATTTTTCTCCCCTTACCAAGGGGAGATGTCCCGACGTTTTTCAGTCGGGATAGAGGGGTCATAACACTCACATAACCAGCCGCTGTTAATAAATCGAACCGATATTAACGGTCAACTTCACCAAGAACAATATCCGTGCTGGCCGCAATAGCGACAAGATCGGCGATCATTGAGCCGCGGGAAATTTCAGGCAGAACACTCAAGTTCACAAACGATGGCGCACGGGCTTTAATCCTATAAGGACTTCCTGTTCCATCGGATACGACATAAAAACCAAGCTCACCACGAGGGGACTCGGTTCGAATATAAATTTCACCAGGCTCTGGCCGAATGCGCTTGGGGATGGCGGCTTGAACATTCCCTTCGGGAATACTTGCTAAAGCCTGTTCAATAATTTTTACACTTTGTTCCATCTCTCTTATGCGAACGATATGCCGATCCCAGCAATCGCCGACCGTTCCCATCTCACCCTTGCCAATTTCAGGCTGCCATTCGAATTTGTCGTACACAGAGTAAGGGTCGTCGCGACGCAAATCCCAATTGGCGCCTGAAGCGCGCAACATGGGTCCGCTGCATCCATAGTTAATGGCGACATCTTTCGGCAACACACCAACGTTCGCCGTGCGTTTCACGAAGATTTGATTAAAGGTCAAAACATCATTCAACTCTTTTATGTTCGGCTTGAAGTACGCGCAAAAATCCTTCGCCATCTCAACAAACTTCGGGGGCAAATCATGCGAAAGACCGCCAATCCAGATATAATTATACAGTAAGCGAGCGCCGCATGTCATCTCGAATAAATCGAGAATCCGCTCGCGGTCGCGGAAGCACCAAAGGAACGGCGTAAAGGCGCCGATATCAATGCCATAGGTACCGATAGCGATCAGGTGGCTTGCAATGCGCTGTAACTCCGACATAATCACGCGGATATACTCAACGCGCGGCGGCACCTCGATTTTCAGCAAGCGTTCAACCGCAAGCGCATAGCCGAGGTCGTTATTCATCGAAGCCAAGTAATCCATGCGGTCGGCATACGGAATAACCTGCTGATAATTGGTCATGTGCTCGCAGTGTTTTTCAAAGCAACGATGGAGATAACCGATATGGGGGATGACATCAACAACAATTTCGCCGTCAAGCACGACCTCAAGCCGCAACACTCCATGCGTGGAAGGATGCTGCGGACCCATGTTGATGATCATTTCATCGGTACGAAGCGTCTTACCACTGGAAGTTTTAATTTCGCCGGGTTTGAATACGTAATCAGTTGGGAGAGATCTGGTTTCTATCATGCGGAAGTATCAA
>JACQBK010000005.1 GCA_016194505.1 Ignavibacteriales bacterium
TGGTCACTGATGGGAAGCTGGATCAGAGAACATGTCCCGGCGGGCGCAGTGATTGCAAGTCCCGTAAAAGAAATAGCGCCTTTCTTTGGCGATAGAAAATTGCTCGAGGTCAATCGTGCCGTTCCTTCTCCACTGTTCGATATGCAGCTTCGCGATAATCAAGTCGAATACGTGCTCACAACACGAGCGTTGAACGATATGTATTCTTACGAGGTTACGTTTGCCGAATCAAGAAGGTTTTCATTTGAATCTGTGTACAAAGCCGCGAGCCTTCGCCTTTATAGAGTCCAGCCAAAGCCATTTGATCTGCCGTCTTACAAGTCGAATAACAACAGCTCCTCTGACAGTACCAACAGCCGTGAATTACTGCTCCAGGCAAGACGAAGCCTTCTCAACGAGCAATATGAATTAGCTATTCGAACACTTACACGACTTCATACGGTTGAACCCTCGCAACCGGAGCCGACATATCATTTGACGATCGCATATTCGATGATCGGGGATTCTATCAATGCGTCACGCATGCTTCAAAGGCTCTTTACTCAGCCCCAATCATCCGCATTTGTTTCTCCCGCACGGTTGTTGCTATATGCGATGAACGTTCTCACCCGCGCCAACAGTACCGAATCAGTTCAACGGCGTTCAAGCCTAACGTACGAAGCGGCATCTATCTATTGGGACCTCGGCTATCCGAAGCGCGCCTACGCTTTCATGCGATCCGCTTTAAAAATGGATAGCACATATTTTGTCGGATTGCTATGGGGATGGCATTATGCCACTCAACTTGGCGATACTGTGCAAGCGAAATTGTATTTCAAGCAGTTGGAAAAAATTGACCGCGGAAATGCCGTGGTGCAGCAGTTCCATGCGATGGATTCCCTCACGACATTGTTGCGAAAAGCCGTCTCGTCAGAAGTGCGAAGTGAACTTCACCTTGCAATCGCTCAATCCTATTCCATCATAGAACTCTGGGAAGAAGCTGTTGATGAGTGCCAACGTGCGCTTAAGGAAAACCCTTTTAGTGTGGAAGCATGGCTCAGGATCGGCGAATTATTTGATAAGAAGAAAAAAGAACGCCCCGCCCTCTTTGCATATAAACGTGTTTTAGAGCTTGATCCAAACAACGTACTATCAAAATCAAGAATCAGATAAAGAGATAATTTGCTCTTTTGTCATTCTTCGACTATATTTTTATATTCTACTAACGGTATTTGAAACTACAAGCTATCTCAAAAACTACTCCGTTGTAGTGTCAGGGCTTGCGCCAGAGGCGCATCCGCCTTCGGCGGAGAAGCCCTTATTTCTTTTGTGTTTTTTACGCCCCGACCTAAAGGTCGGGGTTATAACCACGTCCTTTGCGTTTTCCAGCATCCCGTACAACGGGACAGGACGTGGTAAAATGCCCAATACAATTGTTGGGTTTTAACCCACTAAAATGCTTTTAGTTTATCGTTTTTGAGATAGCTTCTAATTAAACTGGTGCTTTATGATAAATGAAAAATCCCAAGTTGGCTTTTACAGTAAAACTGAAGCCGAACCGTTCCGCCGCCTACGCCGATTGCGCATGAATGACGCGTTCCGTTCGATGGTGCGCGAGACGGAGCTTTCTCCCAAAGACTTCATTTACCCCCTGTTCGTTGTGCCCGGCAAGAACGTGCGGCGCGAGGTTCGCTCGATGCCGGGAGTGTTTCAACTTTCGATTGACGAAATTGTCAAAGAATGCGTTGAAGTGAAAACCCTGGGCATACCTGCCGTCATCCTTTTTGGGATTCCCGAACATAAGGACGAGGTTGGTAGCGAAGCCTACGACGAAGCAGGAATCGTGCAGTTGGCAGTCCGTGCAATTAAAAAAGAAGTACCGAATCTTATCGTTATAACGGACGTCTGCCTGTGCGAATATACATCGCACGGACATTGCGGCATCGTCCGCGGCGATGAGATCATCAACGATGAATCCATTGAGCTGCTTGCGAAAGAAGCTCTCACGCACGCGCAGGCGGGAGCCGATATGGTCGCACCGTCGGATATGTTCGATGGCAGAGTTCGCGCTATCCGGACTGTGCTCGATGAACATAATTTTCATAATACCCCGATTATGTCGTACGCAGCAAAATATGCGTCGGGATTTTATGGACCATTCCGCGATGCCGCCGAAAGCACGCCGAAATTCGGAGACCGGCGCTCCCATCAAATGGATCCTGCGAACTCGGATGAAGCGTTGCGCGAAGTTGAGCAAGATATTGTCGAAGGCGCGGATATTGTCATGGTCAAGCCTGCATTGCCGTATCTCGATATCATTCGGCGTGTGAAGGATACGTTCCAAATGCCAACTGCGGCGTACAACGTAAGCGGTGAGTACTCGATGATTAAAGCGGCAGGGCGCAATGGCTGGATTGACGAGCAGCGTGTTATGATGGAGGTGTTGACAAGCATCAAGCGCGCGGGTGCGGACCTTATTCTCACCTATTTTGCCAAAGACGCGGCAAGGCTTCTCCGTTAAGCTCTGACAAGTGATTCCAACAGCAATTCTTTGAAAAACGTCCTCATTACCGGCGGTACGGGATTCATCGGGTCGAATCTTGCCCATGCTCTTCTCCGCGAAGGATGTTCCGTCCGAATTCTCCGCCACCCTCACTCCGACTTGCGTGCAATCGGTAACGCAAATGTCGAGCATTGCATAGGCGATATTCTTGATCCCTTTTCCATCAAACAAGCAATGCAAGGCTGCGATACGGTGTTCCACACGGCGGCGTTTATTTCCTATCGAAAAAAAGAACGAAAAGAAATGTATGAAGTTAACATCACAGGCACGCGTAACGTAGTGAATGCCTGTCTCGAGCTCGAAGTGAAAAAGCTTGTCCATACAAGTTCGATTGCCACGATAGGTTTTTCGCAAGACGGCAAACCTGCTGATGAATCCAATACGTTTAATTGGGAGCAGTATGATATTGGGTATCGCATATCAAAACATTTAGCGGACCAAGAGATTGAACGAGGGGTAAAATTAGGCCTCCCCGCGGTTATGGTCAATCCCGCCGTGGTTATTGGTCCGGGAGATATTCATTTCCACGGCGGTCAGCTTATCAGGGATGTGCACAAAAAACGCGTTTTCTTTTCAATTTCGGGCGGGATGAATGTCGTTTATATAAACGACGTCGTGCAAGGGCACATTGAAGCCGCCCGTCGTGGACGCATTGGTGAGCGCTATATTCTCTGCGGCGAGAACCTCACCTTTGAAGAAAACCTTACCCGAATTGCTGAAATTGTCGGCGGCTGGACGCCCCGTTTTCAACTGCCGGCAAAGTTTGTTCAATGGCTAAGTGCCGCTGTCGAAACAACAAGCGATATGCTTCACATCAAGCCCTGGATAACAAAAGAGCTATTTGCAGGAATCAGCATAAAGAATTATTATACATCCGAGAAAGCGCAACGTGAGCTTGGATATTCTATAACACCATTTAAAGAGGCTGTTGAAAAGACATTTAGATGGTATAAAGAACAACATTTCCTCTAACTTGAGACTTCTAAAAAATTCAAAAAAAAGATGTCACGTCCCAAAGGGATGGCTTCGCCACAAAGCCGCCAAGTCGCAAAATAAATTAAAAAGAAAATTTAGCGCCTTTGCGTCTTGGCGTGAACTGAGTTTTTAGATGTTTCAACTTATAAACTCAAAAAATGACAAAACTTAAATCCAATAAATCTGCCAAATTATTCCACAAAGCACAACAGGTGACTCCCGGCGGAGTAAATTCGCCCGTTCGCGCATTTCGCTCGGTAGGTCGTGAACCGCTGTTCATCAAAAAAGCAAAAGGCGCTTATATCTGGGATGTGGACGGCAATAAGTTTATTGATTATATCGGTTCATGGGGACCGATGATGCTCGGTCACGCTCACCCTAAAATTTTGAAAGCAATCCAACAGGCAACAAAATACGGCACAAGCTTCGGTGCGCCAACAGAGCTTGAAGTAAAAATGGCTGAGCTTATCACCAAGCTGATTCCTTCCGTTGAAATGGTTCGCATGGTCAACTCCGGCACCGAAGCGACAATGAGCGCAATCCGTCTTGCGCGGGCGTTCACCGGAAGAGAAAAGATCGTCAAGTTTGAAGGGTGCTATCACGGACATGGTGATTCATTCTTGATTAAAGCGGGTTCGGGCGCGATGACATTGGGGGTTCCCGATAGTCCCGGAGTTCCAACCGGCACTGCGAGCGGAACGCTCAATGCTACCTACAACGACCTGAACTCGGTGCGAAGCTTGATTGAACAACATCCATCACAAGTAGCGGCGATTATCGTGGAGCCTATCGTAGGCAATATGGGTTGTGTACCGCCGAAACCCGGCTTTCTGCAAGGGTTACGTTCCCTCTGCGACCAATATGGCGTTGTATTCATTCTGGATGAAGTGATGACGGGATTTCGCGTTGCGTTAGGCGGGGCTCAAGAATTGTACGGCATAAAACCGGACCTCACCACGTTGGGAAAAATTATCGGCGGCGGACTACCCGTGGGGGCGTACGGCGGAAAGAAAGAAATTATGCAAATGGTCGCGCCCGCAGGACCTATGTATCAAGCGGGGACTCTTTCCGGCAATCCGCTTGCTATGGCGGCGGGATACGAAATGCTGAAACTGCTCTCACAGAACAAATCAATTTATAAGACCGTTGAAAAGAATGCGGCATTATTAGAACAGGGCTTCCGCAACAATTTACAAAAACTTGGGCTTCACTTGACATTAAACAGAGTAGGCTCGATGTTCACGTTGTTCTTTACAGATAAAGAAGTAACGGACTACAATTCCGCTAAAACTTCTGACACAAAAAAGTTTGCAGCATATTTCAATGCCATGCTTGAGCAGGGCATTTACCTTCCTCCCTCGCAGTTCGAAGCGTTATTTCTTTCTGCCGCCCACACAACCCGCGAAATCGAAAAAACGATTAGAGCAAACTACAAAGCGTTACAGAATAAATCTTAATAAAAAAACCCCGTCCCGATATATCGGGACGGGGTTAAGTTCACTCTAACATTCCTCTGCTTTTAATCAACAGTGCCTGTCGCTAAAATGTAGGTAAATACACCGTACACAGGGTGACTTACTGTTACAGTTAAAATGGACGCCACTGGCGGAGCTGTGTCTGTCGGATCAGGATCACTAATATTGACTGTAAAGCTGGTAATACCTGCGCCTCCGACCTGCGTATCAGGCATAATGGTCGTAGCTTGACCATTGACTGTTAATCCATTTCCTGAGACCGTAATGGTTGTCCCGGCTGACATTGGATGACCATATCTATCCAGTATGGTAAAGGTAAATGGTCCAGCCGCTCCACCTTGTGGAACAACGAAGGTGTTAATGAGATCAGTTTTGGTAAATATTGGCATTCCCGTCCATAGGATTACTAATGAATCAAGAATGTTAACGCCATTTTCGCCTATTGTTCGAGCATATACTTTCGAAAATGCCGCGCCTAAACTCGGAATGACGTTTGCTCCTTCCGGATAGGGATTACTTGAAAAAAGAGTTTTTGATACAAAGCCATCAACATCGGTAAGAGCTGCACTCGTTTGAATTGATCCATGGGAGGTGTTAAAATATACTGCTGTTCCGGCTTTTACAGGGTTACTATATTTGTCAACAACTTGAGCAGTAATCTTCTCTTGAACGAAGAATCTATCGATCCCGGGGAAATTAAATTGAGCGGGCGCCAAGGAGAAATGCGCTTGTTCAGGGAATCCCGCATTAATAACAACAACGACGGGCTGTGATTGAATGATGGATCCACCTAAATTAATTGTAATAACAATTTGAGCAACTCCCGCTTTGGTTCCGCTGCTCAGAGAAACCTGCAAACGACCTTTATCGTCCGTGTATCCACCCGTCGGAATAATCCGAGGTCCTGTGCCACCCGCTACGTATGAATTTGGTGCAAAGTTGACACTATACGTTGCGAAAGACCGTTGGGATGTATCAATTGGGCTACCTAATGAATCCCGTACCTCATAGGTAAGAACAGTATTTTCTAAGGCTCCTACGCCTTGAACAAAAACATTTGAAGAGGTTGCATTAATGAATGCTATCTGTGCGGGTTTCCGTACCGAGGGAGGCAGCCCTATGACCGCATCTTGACCTTTTACATTGCCGTCAAATTTATAGACTTTGTTACCGTTTTGACTTGTTACAGTAATAGTAATTGACGCTGGACCCGAAGCACCGCCAGTTTTCGTATCTCGAACTTTGACAGAGAAATTGGTATAACTCGGATCATCGGTATCAGGAAGAGTAACGCTTCCATCTCCTTCGACAACTAAATTCGCTGCGCCAGGTCCGCTTGTAGTAACAGCAATTACCGACCCTCCAACTAATGGATTTCCGTTTCCATCTTGAATCTTGTAAGCGAAATTAAATTCCCCGCTATCTGGAATTTCAAATGTAGTGGACGGCGCAATAATACGCGTGACACCAGAGAAGAGAACAGGGATATTGCGAGAGATCGTTACGCCACTATCTCCGATGGTCTTTGCCGTAACTATCGCAATGCCATTTGTAGGCCGCGGGTTAGCAGAAATCAACTCAACACTTGCAAGACCGTCCTTATCGGTTGTAGCGGAAGGCTGAATGATTCCGCCGGTGGTAGTAAATGATACAGCCGTGCCAGTTTGAACCGGATTACCCTCTTTATCACCCACGATAACCGAAATTTTCGCTCGAAGACCATCAAAAACTCCGCCGGCAATATTCGCTTTTTCACGGCTTATGGAAAAGCGCTCAGCTATCGGCAATCCGCCGGAGATCGTCAAACGAATCGGGCTTGATTTAATCGTAACTCCGGTAACAGGCGTAGCCGAAGCATAGACTTGTAGAACACCAGCTTTCGTGCCGCTTGATACTCTTGTTGTTACTCTGCCCGTCAACGGATCTGTATCGGCAGAAGGTGGAAATATGTACTCACCACCACCGGGACCTCCAAGGATAGAAAAGTTTACACGAACTTTATTCGTTCCGCCTACTGTCACACCAAGAGAATCACGCACTTCGAAGGTTAAAATGGCCGTTTCGTTTGCGCCCGTTCCACGGATAGAAATATTTTCACCGCTTGTACCGACAAGTACAATATTAGCCGCCTTGCCGGAAGAGATACCGCCAATCGGGCTTGAGCTATCCGCTTTTACGCGAAGAGTGATTGTAGTATCAACACCCGGATTAAGAACCACATTCACCGTATCGTTGCCAAATCCGACTCGCGACGCAACGACCTTTCCTATATAACGAGAAGTAAGTTGATATTTCAGAAGGAAACTGCCGTCCGTCTTGGACGTATCTTTTGCCAAACCGCCGAGGTCATAGACAATAGCATTGGCAACAGGAGCCAAGTTATCATTCCTCAGGACCGAGCCTTTCACTTGAGTCGGCGTGGTGGTTGGTTGATTATCGCTTGGTCCCTCAGGATTTTGGCAGGAAACCAAAAGCAATAAGGCACTGAATATTCCCCATCTCATTATCATTCGTATGGTCATGACTTATTCCCCATAGGCTTAGTAGAAAAATACATGCGCGGTCATTGTTTCTTTGTGGCTCTGCGTTGCATATCGTCGCGACCCTCTTGCAGTTTTTGCTGCAGAACGTCGCGCGGGTTCTTCGATTGGTTCACTCGTTCATCAAGCAAAGGAACGAGTTCAGCTTTCATGAGAACAATTAATTCTTTTTTTGTAATTTTTGTAGCTTCATAACCGAATATATATCGAAGACCAAAGACCCACCACGGTAAATCTTTGAGCAACGGTATCCCTTCTCTGGTAACATCCTGTTGGTTTACAAATAAGCCACCGACGTATGATTCTTCGCCGTTCAACAGCACAAGCTTGCTCGAAGCCTTAGTCTTATTAATAATCGTGCTCACCGAACCCGGGATTACATCGCTCCGCTCAACAGAGACTGAAAGATCTATAAATTCGGTTGAGCCATATTGATAAACTTTCGGTGTCACCTCAAGTATTGTTCCTGTACTATAAAACTTATCTAAGATATTCCCCGAAAAATCCCGTTCTTTCACGGAAAAATCTGCTCCAATTTGAACACGACCGAACGAACCTGAACGCACGGCTACCTGAGGCCGCGCAATAATCTCTCCTAAAGCCTCACTCTCGAATACTTTCAACGCGGCATCAACACTGACCGCCAATTTATTAGAGGTGGGATTTGCCGTCACGCCGAAAAGATTACTTGACACCTTGCTTGAACCTTGGAACTCAACGCCAAGATTTAAATCTTTTCCTCGGAAAATATTAAAACTAATACCGCTCTCGTTGAGTTTCGTCCTATCAATTTCCAAGAAAATTGCTGAGATTGTCACTTCGCGAGCTTTGGCAAGAATAGCCGCGGAATCCACCTTGGCAACGGTTGTTCCACCCGGACCCGGCGTTCCGCCACCGCCATCCATCGCGGTTACTTGAAAATAATCAGGAGCCTCGGTGTACCAACGGTTGTTTGTCCGGAGAATCAACTCCATCGCATCCTTCCAATACATAGACTCTATGTTTTGATTGATTGACGCGTTCAACGGGCTGGGGTCAATAATTGGTTTCTTCGCGAACTTCTTGCTCATTTCGCTCAAGGCTTGCAATACTTGCGTATAGAGCATGTCACTTTTAAAGGACACAAGCTCGTCCTGCGAGACGACTTCCTTGCCTTTTGCGGCACGCTTAACCTGCATCTCTTCTCTACTTTGGGCTGCAACGAGCCCATAGCAAAGGATGCTACAAGCGAAGAGAATCGAAAGTGCTTTTTTCATACCTTCCTCATGGTCGTTTCTTTTTTTCGTTTCCAAAAATTATTTTCTTCTCAACTTTTCGGATGATGCCTCCTTCGTTGAGCGTGAATTCTACTTTGCTATCGGCAGGGCTAATGCGACTTACGTAGCCGCGCCACACCTTATCCCCAAGATGCAGGACAATCAAATCTTCTTTTTCCAATACGAACGCCTTGCCCGGCAGCACAGCTTTCACCTGAAGTTTTGCAACGTCAATTTCATTATCCGGGGCATCAGCCGCGACAGCCTGCAAAATAATGGGATTGAAAGGATCGAATGGTGATTGGGCAAACGCCAGCGCTTTCGCCGCCAAGGAAGTCCCCAACTCTTGTATCTTCGTATAATATGCGTGAAGCTCCATCGTAAAGGCTATCCACTTCCTCGTCTCTTTCTTCGCTGGATCGACCTGTTCCTTCGTCTCAAAATTGATTTGCTTTACTTTATAAAGGCGATTCCCGTTTTCGAGGTAATAAACAAACTTATAAAGATTTTCGAATTCGCCCTCTCCAGCCGTTAACTCATAAATATTATAGCCGTAGTTGCCAAACTCCTGCGAGCCTTTGTACGTCATATTAAACTTGACAAATCCGTTTTCATTCGTGTAGCCCGCTTCATCAATGCCGCGGCTCATATAGGCATAGGTTTGAGAGGTTATATCGAACGCAGGGATTTCCTTGCTTCGCGAATCATACTGGCGCTTTGTATTGGCTAATTGATTGGTGAGGTTTTCCACCTCGCTCACAGTCTGAGGAAAATCCACCAGTTCCTTTTCGATCTTATCAATCTCTTTTTGGGCGGCTTTGAGTTTTTTCGGCTGGAAGTAAAGCCAATACCCCAGTCCCCCGCCTGTGATCAACACAAAGAGCGCAGCAAGAACGATTGTATTTCTAATTTTAAATGACATAGAAGAACGTACGTCCTTTTATTTTTTAGAATCGAATATCGGTAAATCGCCTTTATCCACCTGCTCAACCAATAAATCGAAATCGTACACCACTTTATCGCGAATCATGGTGGTTCGAACTTCTTTAAGCGTGGCTTTTTCAAACAAGCTTGCGAGCCTTGGAATACGTGTACGATAAATAGAACGCCCGCTGATTTTAAGCGCGGTCGGCATTTGATCATCACGGGCTATTCTGTAAATCCACAGCGAGTTGAGATCTTCAACGCTGTTTGCAAGGTAGTGCAAAATTCGGCTCCACCGATCGCTACCCGGCGCAATAGTGTCATAGACGGATGTCGCCATCGAATAGCGTTGGATATCCGCTTGCAGCCCGCTTCGCCGCGTGCGTAAAACTTCCAGATCAGCCAATTCGGTTTTCTTTCGAGTCAATAATTCTTGAGACCGCTTAATCTCAACATTACGGGTTTGGATGGACATCGAAAAGAATACAATCGAGCCGATGATCGCGATGGCAGCCAACCAGCCATGCCACGCGAGCTTGAAAGCTTTTTGCCCTTCCGTAATCGAAATAGGACATAAGTTGATACCATGAAAGCCCGCATGCTTCGGTTGCAATGCCCGCCATGCGGTAGCAAGAGGAATCGCGTATTCCGAAACAGCTTCGCCAACAACGCCTTCGTACAAACTCAGGTCAAGTTCCAGCGTCTGCAAATATTCTACGGTCGCACTGGAAAATTGCGGACCAAGCGACTCACGAAGATTTACTTTATGACTTTCTCCGCAGAGAAGAATGCGATCTATTCTCGTGAGAGCGATGTTATCTTGCTCTAAGAGGATACGGCTGTAAATTGTATTTTCAATATTCGATGAGCCGTACCCTTCGCTGATGACCGGAGCGAAATGGAGATACTCTTTGCCGCGCATGAAAATGAGCCGGCTAAAATCATTGCCGACATAGACGACAACCGTAATCTCTTCTTCTTGCAATTCATAGCTCGATCTCACTAAATTCATCAAAGAAACATCCGAGCTATCAATGATGTTGATGTTCGGGACACGGTTGCCGGTGAACGGCTTAATCTCATTCAGTAGATCGAAAAGCTGTAAGCCGTCTTCCCGAACGATGCTTAAGATGCCACCGGGAGCGGTCGGGATGAAATCAAGAGCGTCCACCGCCGGAGCAGTTGAACGCATAACGGAAAGCTCTTGGGCAACATGCTTCTTGAGCTTTGTTCCCTTAAGACCAAAATCGCTCTCAAATTCTTGGTAGATAACGGCTGGTTCGCTTAAGGCAAAGGAAAGGGTATATTTAGAAGACGGCAAATCCGTCAATAAACTAAGCAACACAGAGCCGTTGTTTTGTCCTTCTTCACCAGGCGTTTCAGCGGCTACAGTTTGCTCCCCAAAGGAAGAATCACCCGTATTAATATCTTCCAGTGCTCCCGATTCTTCTGTAGCGGCGGCAGCCTGTTTTTCTTCAAATTTTTGGACTAAGGCAACCGTTTTATAATCGCGCAGGGTAACTTTATTGCCTGTAAGCGATAATTGCACAAATTTCAGCTCAAGACCATCAACAAAAAGACCAACTGCAGTTTTACCTTGTCCAGCTTGATATGGCATCTCGAGCTTAGCCCCACATTGTTATGGAATAACGAAATTATTGAAACCTACTGCTAACGTAAAACACTCGATTCAGTTTAATTCT
Organism: Ignavibacteriales bacterium; assembly: GCA_016194505.1. Lineage (GTDB taxonomy): Bacteria > Bacteroidota > Ignavibacteria > UBA10030 > UBA10030 > JACQBK01. Next base: position 11,416 of record JACQBK010000005.1, read on the forward strand.
CTGTCGGTGTTACTTGCAATAACTGTTGAATGCGACGCTTATTATTTGCGTAATTGAGAGCGTTTTCGAGCGAAATTTTCTTTTGCTGATAGAGTCGCTTCAAGTCTTGCTCCATCGTAATCATTCCCTGTTCCATCCCTTCGGAAATCATTTGGTAAATTTCGCCCGTGTTGTTGTTTTTAATAGCGGCGCGGACGGATGGAATTCCCAACATAATTTCTTTCGCCATCACGCGCTTCCCGTCAAGGCTTGGAACTAATTTCTGAGACATAACGCACCGCAAAGTGTCTGCGAGACGATTACGAACACGTTCTTGTTCAACAGGCGGAGTCTCACCGATGATACGGTCAATACTTTCGACAGCGGATGCGGTATGCAAGGTCGAATACACTTTGTGCCCGGAGTCCGTGATTTCGAGAGCAGTTAAGATCGTCTCCGGATCGCGAAGCTCGCCAATCATAATAATATCCGGGTCTTGACGCAACGCCTGCACCGCTCCATCCTTAAACGAAAGCACATCCCTTCCTACTTCTCTGTGGCGGATGATGCAACGGTCGGATTTATGAACGTACTCAATCGGCGAGGCTATAATGACAATGTGAGCATCAACGCTGTGATTGTTCGCGTCAATAATAGCATCAAGCGTGGAGCTTTTTCCAGAGCCTGTAATTCCCGTTACAAGGCACAGCCCTTCTTTTGTTCCAGCCAGGCTGAGCACTTTCGTAACGTTCGCGTGAAGCTCGAGCAATTTGTATGGTCGGACAGTATTATTGATTGCGCGCATATTGAGCGCGACTTGGTCAAGATCAAAGTACGCATCAGCGCGGAAACGACGAAACTCGCCGTTTTCCATATAGAGCATGTGCGAAAAATCGAGATTCCTATTTTCATACAGAAAAGCGCGTTGTCGCTCACCGATAACGCTTTGAATGAGAAAATTCATTTCATCGGGAGCAAACTGACCATGCACTTTATCCGGCTTCTTCGACCCAAAAATGCGATACCACACATTCCCCTGAGTGCCGTATCCTCCCATGTCAATATCAGAAGCGTTCACCGTGAACATTTTCGTAAGAAAATGATTCAACAATGAGCGCAATTTTTGCTTATCGGTCTCATCCATCCGGGTCAGGACATCGCCAATCATCATTTGCCGCTCTAATCCTGTTACTGTTGAAGGAAGCTGTGCCGCTAAATCCTTCAAAAGCTTTTTTGCTTCACCTATAAAAGGTGGTTCAGGAGGAGTAATGGATGGCTGCGGCGATAGCGCTGCCGGTTTTTGAGGAACTGGATTTTGAACTGGAGTTGTCATCTCTGACGAAAAAAGGATTCCTTTTTTAGGTTGACCTCAAACCCTTTAACACTCAAATCTGCTTACATGTGAATAAGTTGACGCAGTGATAATAAGAAACTCCTTACGAAAATGCAACTCCCTTAAAGAAAAAAATTGAAGGTTTTCTGCATTTCCCTTTGAGCCCACAATTTAGCCTAATTTCATTAAAAAGTGCCGTTTTTTAAGTTTTTTCGAGCCTTGTATTAGAACTGCTCAGGTTGCTATCGGAAATTTTTGCAATGTCTCTCGAAAAGGGCAGCTTTTTTGATAAGTAACGAAAATCAGGCAGACAAATCTATAAAATATAAGATCCTGCCCAGTTAGATAAGAAAGATTACACCAATAGTTCGTGATATAGCGCAAACGCTCGCCTCTTCCCTCCTCTTTGAAACTTATCCACACATGCATAAGAAAATAGAGTCAAGAGAAAACGAAAAGAACTTCAAAAGAATTCTTCATGAGTACAAAAAAAAGCATCCCCTCTCTTGGGATGCCTTTTTTTATACAAGAGAAATAAAAATACGAAATTACTCTTCTTCTACCGTTGTTGAGATGACTTCTTCAAGCGATGTCGAGCCTTCTTTCATGCGTTCCATGCCGGAACGGCGAAGAGTCCACATTCCATCCTTTGAAGCTTGATCTCGAATCGCATTTTCGTCTACTTTCTCACCGGCGTTGAGAATAATATCTTTGATAGCTTTTGTAAAATATAATGCTTCGTGAATAGCAGCGCGGCCCTTGTACCCTCCACCGCACTTATCGCATCCGACTGCCTTGTAGAAAGTATATTGGTTAACATCTTCTTCGCTAAAACCGAATTTGAGGAGATCGTTCTTCTCAGAGTCGTCAATAGGTTGCTTGCAAATTTTACAGAGCGTACGAATAAGGCGCTGGGCAACAATAATGTTAATTGCATACGCGATCAAAAACGGCTCGATACCCATTTTGTATAAACGAGCAACAGCGCTCGGTGCATCATTGGTGTGAAGCGTAGAAAACACCAAGTGACCCGTATTCGCAAGCTTAATAGCTGTCTCAGCCGTCACTTTATCGCGCATTTCACCGACAAGCACAATATCCGGATCATGGCGCAAAATACCTCTGATAGACTGCTCAAAAGACATCTTAGGTCCAATTTTAAGTTGTCGTGCTCCTTTAATGATATATTCTACCGGCTCTTCAATCGTAAGAACGTTTACCGTGGGGTCAATAACTTGATACAATGCCGCAATAAGTGTCGTAGATTTACCGGAACCTGTTGGACCCGTAAGAATAATAATACCCTGCGGTTTTTGGATTGCCTTGTAGAAAAAACCGCGCGCTGGTCCTTGCAACCCAAGCTTTTCAAGATCGGTGATGACCTTACGATCATCAAGGACGCGGATAACGCAGCTCTCGAACTTGTTTTTAAATTCCGTCGTCACAATCGGCATAATGGAAACACGGAATCTCAACTGGTGCCCGTCAATCGTCCGCTGAATAAAACCGTCTTGCGACATTTCACGCTCGAACCTATCAACGTTTTTTGTGCGGTCTTTTACTACGGCCATAACCGCTTCCGGCATCGTGTTTTCTTGGCAATGCCATACCTGAAGATTACCGTCTACACGAAACATGAAGTTCGTTTTATTGCCTTCCGCCGCTACGATATGAACGTCGCTGACGCCTCTTCGCACCGCTTCGACAATGCACCCTTCAAAGAGATTAACAATAGCGCTTTTATTGATTTCGGCTTCCAGCGCATCTTCATCAACAGACTCATCTTCCTTGGCTAAATCCTGACCGATAGTGGCGCCCTCTTCGCTCTGTAACAGCTTTAAAAATTCGTTCTGGGCGGGGGCTACCTTCTCCATTAACGCCTGAAGGTCTTTAAGCCGAACGTAGCAAATCTCATATTTCTTGACATTAAAACTGCGGGCAACGACAGGGAGGTTCCGATCGGTCGGGTCCGCGGCAATAATAATCAATTTATCCGTCTGCCGCTCGTCGTATTTAAAAGGCAGCATTTTGGACTGCACCATCATTTCACGTTGCTGGTCGGGGAGCGCATCCACCATTTTTTTGACGAATGCGATGCGCGCTTCATCTACCTTTTCATCCTGGAGATAGATTTCTCTAAACGCATAGAGGTTAGCGACCTCACGAAATACCGCATCGTGGTCGGCGCCAAACTCCGAAACCAAAATCTGCCCAAGATTCTTCCGATTCTTTTTGTTTTCTTCGGAATCCTTCATCTTCAACGACTTCTCAAGCGTCTCGAAGTCGATGATACCTTTCTTCAACAACGTATAACCGATTTTATCAGTTATATCTATTTCTGGCATAGATGAATTCCCTTTCGTGGGTAAAATTGCACATCAACAGACTTATCACACACCGAACTTTTAAAACACATTGATTCCGAAATAATGAGCCACGTAGTGGATAAACGTTCCTGGCGCTCTGGGGCGAATTGTTGCTGTTTCAGACGATACAAGCGTTAAGCCAGTCAACACCAACATAATGATCATCGAAACGGCAAGCTGGATGACTTCGATCGCGTTTGCGAGCTTGTATGTCGTTTCTTTTTCGTAGTACTCAGCAAGCTGGATAGCAGTATTTTTGACCGTGCCGGTTTCTGCGCCGGAATTGAATCGCGAGATGGCGGTTTGCGTAAACACGCCCGTTGCTTCAAACGCTTCCGTCAACCCTTTTCCTTTTTCAAGCATCATTGGAATTGCAATGGACTTGATCTGCGCCTCCATATATTTATTGCCGCACGCCTCCGCTGCCATGCGAATGACCTCGATGTTCTCGCCCGAACCACTATACAGAGCGTAGAATACGCGACAATAAATCTCAATTGCAGTTTTATGGAGCAGAGAACCCACCACCGGCACTTTAATAAGATATTTATCCATCAGATACTTGCCTTTTTCCGTTGAAAAGAATCTTGCAACAAAGATGGTCGGCACAGTAATGACGATAATAAGCGGAATAAAATTCGCAGTGAGCCAGCGGCTAAACCCAAGCGTTGCCTTCGTCATAGGAGGCAATTCGATTTTAAATTTTTCGAACATTTCTGCAGTCGCAGGGAAAATATATCCGACATAAAAGAGCACGGCAAGGAACAAGATGAAAAGTGTCACCACAGGCATGATGAGCGTGCTTTTGAGATTACGTTTGAACTGTGCGTTGCGTTCGAGAAACTTCGCTGTGCTTTCATAGATCTCCGTCATGTTGCCGCTCTTGGAAGCGAGACCCAGCATATTGGCGGTAAATTTTCCGAAGACAACTTGTTGCTTCATGAAAACTTTTTCGCTGTCTTTTCCCTGCTTCAACTCGCTGTTAATTTCCTTAATTGCATCTTTGAGCGCCGGGTTCCCAATATCGTTCACCAACAATTGCAAAACTTCATTGAAGGGGAGTTTTTGCCGCATTAAGTCGGCGCTCATGCGGACAAACGTGATGACGTCAACAGCCGGTGCGGCTTTGGGTTTGCCGCCGAAGAGTTTTGTCCTCACATAGAGAACGCGATAACCCATCTTCTCAAGGGCTTGTTTAACTTCTTCCTTTGTGTACGCCTTTTGCTCGCCATCTAACGGCTTTTCCGTCCCCTTTTGTACACGATAGAGAAATGTTGTTCGCTCATAGACTCCCGTGAGCTTGAACTTTTTCTCCTTGGCCATTTGATCGGCTTTTTGCTTGGCATCCTTTTTGGCTTCGGCATTAATAATGCCCGAAACCGGCTTGCCAGCGACCGTCAATCCTTCTACTTTAAACTCAGCCATACGCTCCTCGTTACGTTATTTTTTAACTGTGGGGACCTTGACATGGTAGTCAAGGTAAATTATACAATTTTTCAGAGACTCTGTCAAGCGGGTAGGAACTATATTTTCAAAGGTAATTCTTCGTATAACTCAGGGAGAACTTCAAACAATCCCCCTAAAACACAACATCCCGTCCTGACAAGTCAGGACGGGATGTCGTTAACCAATAGGTATATCAGCCAAGGCTTACTGAAAAATCGCCGGCGTAAGCCCAACTGCCCAATTTACCGTCAGTTTTTTGAGGATGGATTATAATATGAAGCTTGTTTACACTAAACTAATGATTTTCGCCTGACAAACACCAACAAAATTTTGTAATTTTTATGCCAAATTCAAGAGTGGAGGTTAAGTTTTTAAAAAACCGATTTATAAGCGAAAGTAATATATCGAGACTGAATACAGAAGAAACCCTATTTCTCTTTAAGCAACTTTCTTGTATATAGACACCGATGAAAAGAACAATAAAAACAATCGTCGTTCTGCCGGCGTATGAAGCGGAAAAAACTCTGGAGCAGACTGTCCGGGAAATTCCCCGGGATGTTGTTGATGAGATCATTTTGGTTGACGATGCCAGCACTGACAGGACGGTCCAAATAGCCAAATCACTCGGGCTTATCGTTGAACAGCACAGCATGAACAAAGGCTATGGTGGAAACCAAAAAACCTGTTACACGCTGGCATTGGAACGACACGCGGATATTATCGTTATGCTCCATCCCGATTATCAATACGATCCGAAACTCATTCCTTATTTTGTAGATTTCATAGAAGGAAATTATTTTGACGTGATGCTCGGAACCCGTATCCGAACACGCAAAGAAGCTCTTGCAGGCGGAATGCCGAAATACAAATATTTTGCCAATCGTATCCTCACTTTCTTTCAAAATGTCATCACGGGACAGAATCTTTCGGAATGGCATACCGGCATGAGGGCATACAAACGAGAAGTGCTCCAGACAATAAATTTCAAAAACAATTCCGATGATTTCGTATTCGATAGCCAAGTGCTATTTCAAATTGTGGAACATGGATTTCGCATCGGGGAAATCCCCGTGCCCGTGCGTTATTTCCCTGAAGCATCGAGCATCAATTTTGCCCGAAGCCTGTGGTACGGCATTACAACAGTTTCAGTCGGGTTGCGATATTTGATTCGCCGAATATTTAAAACGTAAACCTTCTTCGTTTCATGGCGCCATTCTTTCAAAAATTCAAGCTACACCACCTTGTACTGTTCGTCATTGTGATTTCTATTGTGTTGCTTCGTCTGCGGCTGTTGGATGTTCCTCTCGAACGCGACGAAGGCGAGTACGCTTACATGGGACAACTTATCCTCCAGGGCACACCTCCCTATCAAGCGGCATATAATATGAAATTCCCCGGCATCTATTTCCTCTATGCCACCGTTATGGCGATTTTTGGGCAGACTCCTGTGGCTATCCATGCGGGGTTGCTTATAGCGACTATTGCTTCGGTCTTGCTTCTTTATTTACTCGGAAAAAACATTCACGATGAATGGGTCGGTGTCATTGCCGCCGCATCGTACGCAATACTGAGCGTGAGCTATCACATCGAGGGACTTTGGGCAAATGCCGAACATTTTGTCTTGCCATTCGCCCTTGCCGGATTGCTGTTAGTACGGAAAGCTCAGGGCGCGGATAACCCTAAGATGCTATTTTTGAGCGGCCTTGCCTTCGGACTTGCCGCACTGACAAAACAACATGGCGCTTTTTATGCTCTTTTCGGATTTACCTATTTGGCGTATCAACTCTATCAACAAAATAATCTTGGAAGAAGGAGAATTCTAAAAACCTTCCTCATGTTTATCAGTGGCGTTGGGCTGCCGTTATTCATTGCCGTTCTTTATCTTTATCATACAGGTGTGTTCGACAAATTTTTCTTTTGGGCGTTTACATACGCGCCTGAGTATATTTCCCGGCATTCTCTTTCCGATGCGCAAAAATATTTTTTCAACAACTTGCTCCCGCTGATAAAATCAACCAAGTTGTTATGGCTTCTCGCTGCAATGGGGTTCCTTGCTGTGTTATTCTCGCATCATTACAAAAGAGAGCGGTTTTTTCTTATCTGTTTCGGTGCAATGGCATTTCTCGCAACCACGCCGTTTATTCCTTCCTGCCGTCGCTCTTTTTATAGGCATGGGCTCATCATTCCTTTTCTCCTTGTTTTCATCCTTGCAAAACAAAAGCGCAAGGCTTGCTCCGCCTATGGCGTTTATCATCATCGCTCTTATCTCTCCTTTGGCTTCGCACGCAGATGTGCTGTTTACATTTTCTCCTGAACAAATTATGCGGGCAGCGTATGGCGGGAATCCTTTTAGGGAGGCTCTTGCTGTTTCTCACTTTATCAAACAGCGAACAACCCCTGATGATACAATTGCTATCATCGGCAGTGAACCGGAAATTTTATTTTATTCTCAACGCCGGTCTGCGACCGGATATATCTACATGTATCCGTTGCTCGAAGAGCAGCGATACGCCGACATGATGCAGCAGGAAATGAAAAGGGAAGTCGAATCCGCATCGCCTAAACTACTTCTTCGCACGCACATTCAATACGATTGGTATAAGCAATCAAAGGCAGAGCAAGAACTGGAACGATGGTTTTCCTCTTATTCAAATTTGCATTACGATCTTATCGCCCGATTGGAATATACTCCCGGGGGAGAACCATTTGTGCTCCTAACAGATAAAGAGAGTTTGAGTAAAGAGCCGTCGCACGATCATCAAATTTTCATTTACGAACGAAAGAAATAAACTCTTGAAGATTCATGGCTGAACCAACTACCCCTCAATCCGCTTTTGAAAAGATTTTCCTTCACTCGTGGCGGCCATACGCGTGGCTTCTAACAGGCACCCTCATGGTGTACGGGCATATCATTTCGTTTTCAGAATACACGTATTACGACGATTATATCCTCATCGGGAAAAACTTTTCTCACATAGAGCATCTCTCCGATATTGGCAAAGCATTTTTTGAAGATGCCGGGCATCAGGGCCAGGGCGGGACACTCTATCGTCCACTGCTGACTATCTCGTTCATTTTGGATGCACAACTAAGCGGCAAGGCGCTTTGGGCGTACCGCTTCACCGATGTTGCGTTGCACGCCGTTTCCTGCTTCTTGCTGTTCGTGTTTTTGAACCTGCTTGGGTTCAAACGTTCGTTTTCCTTTGTCGCATCAATTCTTTTTTGCGTACATCCTGCGTTGACGCAAACGGTAGCGTGGATTCCCGGAAGAAACGATTCCCTTCTAACAGTATTTGTTCTTGCCTGCTTCATCTCGTTTCTCAAGTTCTCGTCCGCACCTTCGGCAAAGCGGTATTTCCTTCAGCTTTTATTTTTTACGCTGGCAATGTTCACGAAAGAAAACGCTATAGCCCTCGCTCCCCTTGCGCTCATCTATTATGCCGTCATCAAAAAGGAAAAACTGTTTTCGCTTACTGTCGCCATGCTGTTGGTAGGATGGATGCTCGTGGTGGTAAATTGGTACTTCATGCGATACATTTCCGGCATCGCACAAATTACGGATTGGCAGTATGCCTTCTCCACCGTTTTGGCATCGTTTTGGATACCGCTCGTGTACCTCGGCAAAATTCTTTGGCCCTTTGATTTGGCGTTCGCACTCGTTACGCAGGATATGAACGTAACCGCCGGCATCATCGGTTTGCTTGTTATATGCATGTTGATTGTAATTTCAGAGAAAAAAAATTGGGAAATGATTTTCTTTGGCGTTGCGTGGTTCGCCTTGTTTTTGGCTCCGACACTCTTTCACCACAGCGATTTATATTGGCTGCCGAAATATTATGAGCATCGCATTTATACTCCATTCATCGGCGTTTTGATAATCCTGTTTTCTCTCTCACTCCCCGCTTGGTTGAGACTGCCGAAATCACTCACAACAACTATTAGTATCTTCGTTATTGGCGGATTGGGGCTGATGAGTTTTCGACATTCGCACGACTTTGAGAATGCAATGACACTGCGGGAGTTCGCCGCGCGTAAAGCTCCAAGCGATATTACGCTCTATAGCGCAGTCGAACAAATGCACTTGCCCACGATGTTGCTCGAAAGGATAAAAAAAGCGCGCGAGCATTCTTCAATCCCATTGCCGGCAAAAGGAGAGCCGAGTTCTCTGATTACCATGGCGGAGCTGAAGCTCATTCAAGCGGAGTTCGAACAACAGCAACTTGCCGGGACGGCACCCGCCATCACGATAGGCGGGCAGTGCTCACTTGCACCAATTTATTTTGCTCGGGGATTCCTTGTAACAGCGGAGAAAGAATTAAAAGAGTGTATCGAGAACGACTCTACCAATGCCGATCTTCGATTTAACTTGGGCGTAATTTATTACGATGCTCATAATCAAGCCAAAGCCGAAACCGAATGGCTCGAAGCTCTGCAACTTAATCCCACTATGGGAGATGCCCACCATAACTTGTGCTATTTATACTACGAGCAAAAACGCTACGCCGCGGCTTGGCAGCATTGCCAGGAGGCGCTGAAGCTTGGCGTAATGGTTGTTCCAAATTTGATTGAGGATATTAGGGGTCGCATCAAAGAGTAGTCATTCTGGGCGCTCGCTGTCACGGTAATTCCCGCCGTCATGGTGAGTCCCGTTGTCATGGTGAGCGGAGTCGAACCAGACAACGGGATAAACTCCGTCGAACCATACGGCGGGGTCGAATATTTGCTTACCCATTGGGACCCCTCGACTCCCTGCCCGACGGTTCCGTTTTTCGGAATCCCGTACAGCGGGAC
>JACQBK010000028.1 GCA_016194505.1 Ignavibacteriales bacterium
ATTGATTCCAAGTTGACAATGGCGATGGGAAGTTTGGTGAAGGTCTTCGGGTGGTACGACAACGAATGGGGCTATTCAAATCGAGTCATAGACTTGATTAAAAAAATCGCTTAAGCAATTTGGCGAGCGATAGAAGGCTTCAGCCCGCCCGACCGCTGCAGGTCCCGTTTTTCAGGATCTCCCGCTTTTTGGATTCCGTTCATTGAGCGGGATTCCAAAGAACGGAACCGTACAGCGGGACGGGTGGGGGTTCTGTCGCAAGACTCAGCCTGAGCCATTGATTCTTGCTGCTGATTGCACTCAGCGTTAAACTATCTCTGTTCGGGCTAACGGCCTACCATCGGTCTAAGCCCGATTTTTATTTCGGAGTGCCAAACCATGAACAAACTGACTATTGATGATATATCCCTCAAAGGGAAAAAAATCCTCGTGCGGGTGGACTTTAACGTCCCGCTCAATGAACAACAACATATTACCGACGATATTCGCATTGTAGAATCGCTTCCCACTATTAAAAAAATTCTGAACGACGGTGGGCGGGCAATTTTGATGAGCCATCTCGGCAGACCCAAAGGAAAGCCGAAGCCGGAGTTCAGCCTCAAGCCGGTAGCGATGCATCTTTCCAAACTGCTGGGCAAGCCGGTGCAGTTCGCTCCCGATTGTATTGGCACTGAAACCAAAAAAAAGGCTGATGGGTTGAAGGATGGAGAGTGTTTGTTGCTGGAAAATCTTCGCTATCATAATGAAGAGGAAGCAAACGATCCAAACTTTGCGAAACTGCTTGCAAGTCTTGGTGATGTGTATGTGAACGATGCCTTTGGCACTGCCCACCGCGCTCATGCTTCGACTGAAGGTATAACGAAATTTATTAAAATCTGCGGCGCGGGATATTTGATGCAAAAAGAGTTAGAGTATCTTGGTCGGGCAGTGGGGAATCCGGTAAGGCCGTATATAGCCATCTTGGGCGGAGCAAAGATATCCGGCAAGATTGATGTTATCCAAAATCTTATGAGCAAGGTGGATGCGCTTATTATAGGCGGTGGCATGATGTTTACATTCTATAAAGCGCAGGGAATGGAAATCGGAAAATCTTTGTTAGAAGAAGATAAGGTGGAGCTTGCAAAGCAAATTCTAACGGAGGCTCAAGCGAAGAACATCAAGCTCATGCTTCCAACCGATTGTGTGGTTGCAGATAAAATTGAAAATGATGCGGTAACGCAAACCGTGAGCGTAAAGCAAATTCCGGCAGGGTGGTTTGGACTTGATATTGGTCCCGAATCCGTGAAGCTCTTTAGCGAAGAAATCCGTAAGGCTAAAACAGTTGTCTGGAACGGACCAATGGGTGTATTCGAGATGGATCGTTTTGCCGAAGGGACGAACGCCATTGCCCACGCTCTCAGTGATGCAACAAAGGGCGGGACGGTAACGATTGTTGGAGGCGGGGATTCCGCAGCCGCAATCGCAAAAGCAGGTTTGCAAAAGAACGTATCGCACGTCTCAACGGGTGGGGGAGCTTCGCTGGAGTTTTTAGAAGGGAAGGTCCTTCCCGGCGTTGCCGCGTTGACAAATAAGTAGAAGCTGTCTCAAAAATTATCTTTGCTCTTTGTTCGGGGCTAAAGCCCCTATTATGTTTTTGGTTTTTTACCCCGACCTCAAGGTCAGGGTTATAACCACGTCCTTTAGGACGTGGGGGGAATATCCAAAACAAACAAGGGCTTTGGCCCTTTTCAGCCAAGAGAGAGGTTACAATAGATTTGAGTGCTGTATGTTACAATATATCTTAAGCTGACCGCTGCGTGCTGTCAGCTATTAGTTATCAACTAAAATTCATAATTGACAAATCGAAAAGAATGCCTTCTTACGGAAATAAAGGAAACTTTTACAGACCATCCATGTTCGGTGGGTTCGAGTTTTTCCCCCCGGTCATCAAATGGCTCATGCTTACCAACGCCGCCGTTTTTGTGGTGCTTGGCTTAGGAGGACAGTTGTTCACGCTTGGCGGGCTTCCTCTGAGGTATTTTTTCAATTACTACCTTGGGCTGATGCCGCTCAACCATGGTTTTTATCCATGGCAGCTGATCACCTATCAATTCATGCATGCGGACTTCTGGCATTTGCTCTTCAATATGCTTTTTGGATTGTGGATGTTCGGAATGGAAGTTGAGCATACTTGGGGTTCTCGTAAATTCTTAATCTATTATTTAATGTGCGGGGTGTTTGCGGGTGTTACTCAACTCTTGCTGGCTCCTATTCTTGAGCCGTCCTCTATTGTGGATCAGTTTGGCGGAGCCATTCCAACGATCGGGGCATCCGGCGCTGTGTACGGAGTGTTGCTTGCGTTCGGGATGCTGTTCCCCGACAGATATATTTTTATTTATTTTCTTCTTCCTGTCAAGGCAAAATATTTCGTCGCCGGGTTGATTTTGATAGGCGTTTTTTCCATCGGTGGGGCGGGAAATATCGCCAACCTTGCCCACTTAGGCGGCGCACTTGCAGGATACATTTTTTTGTTGTACGATACTCGAAAATTTCCTTTCCAACATACGGTTGATCGCTTGCAGTGGTGGGTGAATTCAAAAACTACCCCCAGCCAGAATATCGGACATGAAGATGTGAGCGAGGCGAAGGTATTCGATATCAATGAAAGCACCAAAAATCCGGAGCAACAAAGCGCCCAAATGCAGATAGATGAGATTCTGGATAAAATTAGCCGCGGCGGTTACCAGAGTCTTACAGAAGAGGAAAAAAAGATTCTCTTTGAAGTGAGTAAGAAACTAAATTAACGTACAATACCGTCTCTATGGATGCATTGACAACAGAAATGGAAGTCGCCGGTCCGGTGCCCCATCAAACTTATAAAATCGGTGGACGCCGAAAAACGCGGCAGGTCGTTGTCGGAGGAGTTAAAATCGGTGGCGACGCGCCGATTTCTGTCCAAACGATGACGAAGACCAAGACAGATGATGTCCGTGGGACGGTAGGACAAATTATCGCTGCGGCTGAAGCCGGTTGCGACATTGTACGTGTAACGGTCAATGATAAAGAAGCGGCAGACGCGATGGCAGCGATAGTGAAACAATCCCCGCTTCCGATTGTCGCGGATATTCATTTCAACCATGTGTTTGCGTTGAAAGCAATCGAAGCAAACGTCGCAAAAGTTCGCCTCAATCCCGGCAACATCGGTTCAAAAGATCGTATTCGTCAGGTGCTTACGGCGGCAAAGGATAAGGGGATACCAATTCGCATTGGAGTAAATTCCGGCTCGTTGGAGGAAGATATTCTCGAAAAGCATGGTTACCCCACCGCAGAAGCGTTATACGAAAGCGCCATGCGCCATGTAGGCATTTGCGCTGAATTCGATTTCAAGGACATTGTCATTTCCGTCAAATCAACCGATGTAAAATTGATGATTGAGGCATATCGTCTCGTTGCTCAGCGTACGGATATTCCGCTCCATCTTGGTGTAACGGAAGCAGGCACAACCCGCGTCGGAACGATTAAGTCGGCGGTGGGTATCGGCACATTGCTCGCCGAGGGAATTGGCGATACGATCCGCGTTTCGTTGACGGATGATCCGGTAAAAGAAGTGGAAGTCGGGAAAGAAATTCTTCGTTCGTTAAGCCTTGCCACGCGTAATGTTGAGCTTATCGCTTGCCCCACATGCGGAAGGCTCGAAGTAGATTTATTCAGCATAATGGCACAGCTTGAAGAAAAGCTTGCGGGGACAAAGAAGGCCGTGAAGATTGCCGTTCTCGGTTGTGTCGTGAATGGTCCCGGCGAAGCCAGCGAAGCCGATATCGGCATTGCAGCAGGGAAGGGTGTTGCTATTCTCTATCGCAAAGGTGAAGTTGTCAAACGTGTGAAAGAAGAAGATATAGTACGCACGGTGTTGGAGGAAGTAGAGCGATTCCAGCCGGAAGCATAATATATAGTTTTGTAGGGGCGAGGTGACCTCGCCCCTACTGAATATTTTGACTAAGGAGGTCGTCTTGTATATCAGGACGACCTTTTGTTTTTGATAATCACCGAATGCTTGTTATCTTTAGATACTACCGAAAGAAATTCAATAAAAAGAAACCCAATGTCTCAATCAATTATACCTCCTAATAAACTGAAACGCGCTCTGAAAGAAGGCAAAAACCTCATTGGCACGATGCTTGTAGAAATCCGCCAGCCAGCCGTGATGCAATTTCTTGCCAACGCAGGATTTGATTTCGTGCTGATTGATAATGAACACGGTCCGTTCAATCTCGAAACCATCGCCGAACTGAGCCGTGCCGCAAAATTCGTTGGTCTCACGCCTATTGTGCGTGTACCGGATATTACCTATACGTACGTTACGCAAGCGCTTGATTCGGGGGCGCAGGGAGTGATGATTCCTCGCATTACCAACGTACAGCAAGTTAAAGATGTTATCCAAATGATGAAGTATCCGCCGGCGGGCAAACGGGGAACCGTTCTTGGCCGCGGGCATACGGAATTCAAATCCGGCTCGCTTGCGGAAATGATGGCAACGGCTAATGAAGAATCGCTTCTTGTTGTCCAGATAGAGACAAAGCAAGCGCTGGATACTATCGAAGAAATTATTTCCGTTCCGGGCGTGGATGTTGCGTTTATTGGTCCCACCGACCTTTCCGTAGCGTTGGGTGTGCCGGGAGCCATGAATGACCCTACGCTCATCGCGGCGATTGAGAAAATTATAGGAGTTTGTCGGCGGCATAAAATTGTTACAGCCATCCAAGCGAATGATTTGGATTTTGGGATTTCGTGGGCGAAGAAAGGCGTGAGGATGGTGAGCTTCAATTCCGAAGCAGGCTTGATGATGAAGGCAGGCAAGGATGCTGTCGCGGCGATTGGTGGTGTTGCTAAGGCTTTTTCAAAAACTTAACCGCGAAGGTTTGGTTGAGGCTTATAATATTGTAAGGCGAACTTAAGTTCGCCCTACCGTAAGTGCAGTTTTTTTTGTAGGGGCGTATTGCGATACGCCCCTACATCGAAATCTCTAGGAATTTTCTCAGCAATCTCTACAGTGAGTGTATGAATTTAGAAGCCATCCGCGAATATTGTTTGAAGAAAAAGGGAAAAATTACAGAGGGACTTCCTTTTGGCGAAGACGTGCTTGTCTTCAAAGTGAATGGCAAAGTATTCCTGCTCACGCGGTTAAATGTTCACCCGCTCCAGATGAATCTTAAATGCGACCCTGAGCTTGCCATCGAGTTGCGTGAGCGGTATGAAGCTGTCAAGCCCGGTTACCACATGAATAAAACCCACTGGAACACAGTCGTCCTCGATGGCTCTCTTCCTTCCAAAGAAATTTTTAAGATGATAGACCATTCGTACGAACAAGTGGTAAAGGGCTTGAAGAAGTCGGAGAGGGAAAAATTGATAAAATAAAAAAATCACCAAATGTTGATTAAAAGATACTGTCGCTAATTGTTGAAAAAAGGATATTCCATGAAACCATATATACTGTACGCAATGCTTGCGGGAATAGCGTGGGGATTAGGAGGATACTTTGAAAAAGCCGGTTTACGTGCTATGGGGATGCCGCCGATTGCCGGCATAACTCTTCGGACACTTGTGGCGTTGATTGTACTGGGGCTGCTTTCGATTCCCGCATGGAAATCTATCTCGAATCCTAACGACATCAAGGCCTGGATCATGATTATCATAGGCGGCGGGATCGTCGCCGGAAGCCTTGGCATGTGGAGTTTTTACTCAGCCTTGAGCGTTTCGGAAAATCTTGGCGTAACGCTGGCGATAGCATTTTCTTTTTCACCGATAGCGGGGACAGTATTCGGGCTTATTCGAGGGGATCAGCAGATAGATTTAAAAAGCGGATTAGGTTTGCTGGCTATTATTAGCGGGATTGTCCTTATTCAGCTTTCTCACCAGCCGGCGAAGGGATAAAAAGCGATGAATTTATTGCGTTATTTACGCTGGCAATCCCTCTTGCCATAGGTTATTAACTAGTTCTCGTAAATTTCTTCATTTTTAACTTGACACTAACGCAGAAATTTTCTAATTTGGAAGCGCTTCCAAATTTACAATTTCTTTATTCACTAAATCAGGAGAATAGCTATGACACGGTGTCAGAAAACTTTTCCCAGATTTATTTTGATGTCGTTGGCGTTTGTATGCTTCGTTAGCTTAGAGTTGCGTGCGCAAGACGATGTCATGATGCAAGCATTCTATTGGAACCTTCCGGTTGATACTACCAATAAGAATGGCTCTTGGTATGATTCGCTCAGAGTGAAAATTCCTGCTTTGAAAACAGCGGGCATTCGAGGCATCTGGACTCCACCGCCAAGCAAAGGCAACTGGGGTATCGCTGATATGGGGTACGGAATATTCGATCATTATGATCTTGGCGCATATAATCAGAAAGGGAGTACTGAAACGCGTTTCGGGTCAAAAACCGAATTGCTTAACTTGCTCTCCACTGCGCATAGCACCACGAACGGGTCTAAGATGGAGGTGTATGCGGACATTATCTTGAATCATATTTATGGTGACGTGCCTCAGGATCAAAGTAATCCGGCGGTGAAGCAGTACGTTTTTGATCAAGCTTTCCGAAACAACACTCAATATGTTCCCTATCCTACCAATGAGGTTCACTGGAGAATTCCCAGTGCAACTTCCGGCGACTATTACATCCAGATCAAAGGATACTATCTCGATTGGGCAGCGAGTTCCACACAGCGAGGATATGATCTGTATATCAATTGGACGAGTGCAAATCCTGATGCAACGGTCTACTGGGAATCGGAACCGAACAATGGCAGTGGTCAATATAACGTATTCCCGGGCTCGGGCAAGACAATTCGCGGCCACATGGAGTCTTCTTCCGACATTGACGAGTTCAAATTCACCCTTTCCGGCACCGCAACAATTGAAATTCGTTTAACTGCACGCAAGGAAGGGACAAACGCTCAAGGTCAATGGGAGTGGCAATGGGCGGATCAAACGAACGGATATTACCCGTACGCTATCTGGTACAACAGCAGCAATCTCGCAAGCACAACGCTCCAAGCTCGCACATCTACCGGTATCTCGTACGTAACGCACACAGGAACAGGGGAAGCGAATCACTCGTGGACGTACACCGATTTTCACCCCGTTGACAATACTGATTGGTTAGGCGGCGGCGGTTTTGAAGATGAGATTGTTACAAACACAAAATGGTTTGGCAATGACTTGAATACATTCAGCACGACCGTTCAGAATCGCCTCATTGCATGGGGGCAGTGGCTCTCATCCAGCAATGTTGGCTTTGATGGTTATCGGTTAGATTTTGTCCGAGGATTTCAAGAAGAGATGACGGCAAAATGGGTAACCAACTTGCCGAGAAAAACAGACGGTAGTCAGCCGTTCATTGTCGGTGAGTACTGGACATCGTACAAATATCGGCTCAAGAACTGGGTGAATAATGTTTGGAACAATTATACGTTTAATGGATACCGCGCCGATGTAGATGTGTTCGATTTTCCGCTGCGCACCGATCTGGCGAGCATGGCAAATCTCAATGCCGCAAATTTCAATATGGCATGGCTCAATCATTCAGGCATGGTGCGAGATAATGGGGGTAATGCTCTTTCCGGTACCTCTATTGTAAACTTCATTGATAACCACGATACCGGCAAAGAAAGTGATAAGTGGCTGACGAGAGACTGGGATATGGCGTATGCCTATATCCTTTTTGCAGAAGGACGCCCTTGCATTTTTTATCCTCATTATTATGGCGTAACGCAGGTTGATAACCATAACCCCGCAATCACTGTTACCGCTCCTTCAAGCTTGAGGACTGACATTAACAAGTTAATGCATGGCCGAAGAACATATCTCGGCGGGTCAATGGTCGTGTTAAGTGAAGTCGGTAACCCGTATCCCTCTGGCGATACATGGAACGTGTACGTTGCACGAAGAGGAGGAAACGGCACAAAGTCGGGCGGAATTTTGGTCCTCAACAATAACGAAACAACGACAAAAGGGCTATGGGTTGACAACGCCCCTTCCGGGTGGACCAGTTGGGCTAATCTAACGTTGGTGAATACTATGAATCCTACTGAGACCACCGTTGTGCAAGCGGATGGTCGTGTCAATGTGTGGGCGCCTGCACGCGGAGTTTCGTTCTGGGTGAAGCAGAGCGAATATGTTGCTTACAACGGCGGAGCGGCAAATCAATTGCCTGAACCGCGGTTTGAAGGCGCATCTTCGCAAACGATGCCCGCTGTGTTCGAAGTTCAGCAGAACTACCCGAATCCGTTTAATCCCTCAACGAATATTGCTTTTGCTATACCAACTGAGGGATTTGTGACGGTTAAGATTTACAATTCCCTGGGCCAGCTTGTTGCTACTCTTGTTGATAACACCTTGAGTGCGGGACAGCATACGGTGAATTGGAATGCAAGCGCTATTCCAAGCGGGCTTTATATATACAGCGTGCATTATAACGGTCACACCAAGCATGGCAGAATGCTGTTGATGAAGTAAGCTTATTCTGTCATATCTTCAGAAAAAACTCAAAAGGGCGTCCCGTCTCACTTTATGAGACGAGGCGCCCTTTGTGTTGTACAAAAAGATCAAGCGGTTTATTCGAATTATTCTTGCTTCATTTTGTTTGAAGCAAGAAAGTAGAACAGAACGAGAGCTAAACCGCCGAAGATTAGCATACTTGCCGGGTATATGGAGTCGTGCCAGTATAAATTGCGCTCGAGGTACGTTGCCACCATCAGCCCGATGCCCACGAATAATGCGAGCAATCCCCATTTTAGGCTTGAAAGCGGATTGGCACGAAACATCTCCCGAAAAGGAGCTCCTTTGAAATCAGCAGGATTAACGCCTTTTTCGATCATCGCCATTCGCTCTTTATGCCTATTATTGAAATAAACTATAAGAACCCAAGCAGTTCCTCCAAAGAAAAAGACCGGTATTAAAAATTCTCCTTGCATAGTGTTGCCCTTTCACATAGTTAAATTGACGTTTGTTCTACACTTTAGTAACTTTGACTTGGATTTCTGAGCCAAGGTTTCACGCACATGGATCGTTGTATCCCGAAACCCTAAGCCCTCTTTTCTGGTCTAATACAGTGCACAATAAAGGAGTCCATGCCGAATTCGGATCAGGAAATTATTCAACGCATTCTTGCAGGCGAGAAACGCGCTTATGCGGAGTTAGTGAATCGCCATAAGGATAAAGCGATGACCTTGGCGATGCGAATGCTCAAGAGCCGCCAGGAGGCAGAAGAAGCGCTCCAAGATGCCTTTGTGCGCGCGTTCAAAGCCCTCCCGCGATTTGAATGGAAATCCAGTTTTGCAACATGGTTTTATCGGATTGTCTATAATGTTTGCGCGACATCGTTAGGCAAACGGGGAGAGGAAATTCATTATTCATTGGACGATGAAGAATCGCTCGTGCACGTCGAATTGACATCGGATGATTATATTCCCGATCTTCAGTTTGAAACTTCCGAGGTGCAGCGAATTGTTTCGGAGGTCATCCAAAACCTCCCTCCAAAATATACGAGCATAGTGACAATGTTTTTTATTCAAGAAATGAGTTACGACGAAATTGTTGAAGTTACGGGCTTGCCCCTTGGGACAGTCAAGGTAAGATTATTTCGAGGGCGCTCATTATTAAGAAACGCTCTCGTCGAGCGTTTTGGGAATGATTTTGATGGCGTCACAATGTTCAAAGATTTTGATGACAAGAAGGAGAGCGTAGAATGAACCACCTTAGTGTTGAACAAGTATTCCGCTATGTTGACGGGACAGTGCAGAGCGCAGAGCGTCAACAGCTTGAAGAGCATCTTTCGTATTGTTCCCGATGCCGCCGCGAAATTGATTTACAAAAAAATCTCGGTCGCGTTGCGCAAAAATTGCCGCTCGTGAAGCCTTCCGCTCGGTTTACCGAACGGGTGATGACGAGCGTTCTCCCCAAATCTCAGCCAACATGGGTGACTAAAATTATCAACAACCTGGGCAATATGTTTGCTATGATTCTCGTGCTTGGAGTTTTAGGCTATGTGCTTTTTTCACCGAGTTTGAAAATCCAGACCCAATCTTCCCAGCCATCGCAGTATTCCGAAGCACTCAAAACGTTTTCCGGATTTTATGAGAAATTCAGCAAAGCTATGACGACACAATCCGCTCAATTAACAAAAGGCGTGGCGACAAACTCGTCAGAAGGGGGGACGAAGATACTTGTGTTTACTTTGGTATGCCTTATCGTTCTCGGCACCTTAGATAAATTTGTTCTACAGAAGAAGATTCGGTTAAAGTCGTAAGGCGCGTAACGAGATTTCTCATAAATTCTTTTTAGAGATGTTGGGTATTAGTTCATCAAATATATCGAAGGAGTGGACATGAAACATTTTTTAATAGTTCTACTAACCCTTTCTTTGCATTATGCGTATAGTCAGGAAATTACGAAAAGACATCATTCATTCCCTCTCTCTCAAGAGTCTAAAATAGTCATCGAACTGGAAGGCGATATTATTCTTACCGGTTGGGATTCTTCAAAGGTAAACGTTGAAATTGAAAGTGTCATTTCAGGTGTTCATTTTGCACTAGGTGGTGGAAAAAACAGTATGAAAGAGTATGACATAGCCATTGAAGATTCTAGCGGAACCGTTTTCATCAGGAGAAATCCCCTTAAGTCATCTTTTACAATGGGCGTGTCAACGCTTAGAGCGGAGCGCAAGCACTTTCTTTCCCTGCCAAAATCTGCGCACATCGTCATTAACTCCAAGAACGCGAATATAGTCGTGAAAGATAATTTCAACATTATAGATATAGACAACAAAGAAGGGAAGAGCACACTCGAATTGAATAATGACGGAATTGGGTTTATGAAATGTGCAAGTTCCAAGGGGAACATTATTGTCAATAAGAAATTGGTGAATGGAAAATATGAAAGGTCTGGCGGAGGAAGGCAGATCTATTTAGTTACCAGTCAAAGTGGAGAAATAGACATATCTATCGCTAAGACAGAAGCGAGGAAGTAACTCGTTCGCAAGTTTCATAGAGAGTATCGGTATTTCAGACAAGCGTTTACCGTCGGTGAACGCCTGTTTTATTTTTATCGGCTATGCGCATGAGTTTCCGCTTTTCTTTCAGCGCATTTTCTTCTATATTAGGATGCGCAAAGAAGCGTTAGAAAGCGAGAATCATTTTGCAGAAGCACATCAACATTTTTTTCGTCGGTGACATTGTCGGTAAGCCCGGATTGACACTGACAACCACCCTCCTTAAGCAATATCTCCAAAAATATGAAGTGGATTTTTGCATCGTCAACGGTGAAAATGTCGCTGATGGAAAGGGCATTTCCGACGAAGATGCAAAGACGCTGTTCGATTTGGGCGTCCACGTTATCACAAGCGGAAATCATCTGTGGGATCGCTGGCAGACCAAAGCCTTGTTAGCGAAAGAGCG
>JACQBK010000062.1 GCA_016194505.1 Ignavibacteriales bacterium
GCAAGATTATGCACAAAGCCCTCGTTCTGTTACCATTGGATAGGTTCTTTTTTAAGAAAAGCGTCAATGCCCTTTTTGCAATCGTCGGTCATACGTGTCAGTGCATTTAAATTCGCCGCATAATGTAATGCATCCGTTGTGGACATGCCATGCAATCGCGCGAGCAATTCTTTGATAAGCCCCATAGAGGATGCGCTGCATTGTTTGATCAAATCAGAAGCGAGTTGTAAGCTAAACTCCTCTAATTGCGTTTCGGGAACAACAAAATTCACAAGCCCGATTTTATGCGCTTCTTCTGCGGAGAAAATATTCCCACGCAATGTTAATTCCCTTGCCTTTGCTTCACCAACCCGGCGTACTAAAAAAATCATTACGATTGCAGGGATAAAGCCAATTTTTACTTCCGTATAGCCGAATCGTGCAGTTTCTCGCGAGGCGACAACTAAATCGCACACAGTGGCAAGACCACACCCCCCTGCCAATGCGTTGCCATGAACCGCGGCAATAATCGGTTTTCGATGAGAATACATTTGATGGAACAACGCCATCAGGGTATTGGAATCTTCCTGATTCTGGTTAAAATCAAATTTTGAAATCTTTTGCAGGTATGCAAGGTCAGCACCATCTTTTGCAGGTATGCAAGGTCAGCACCGGAACAGAAAGATTCCCCTTCCCCTTTCAACACAATGACTTTGACGTTGCTATCTTTCTGTGCCGCGTGAAACGCGGAAGATAATTCCTTAATCATCTGGTCGTCGAGAGCGTTATGCTTCTCCGGACGGCTCAGGGCGATGGTGCAAATTTGCTCTTGAACAGCGTACTTGATACGTGTAAAGTCGGTCATAGGGTTATTTCCCGCTGTGAAAGTAGCAAGAAGGCTTATGAAATGCAAGAAAAAGAATGGTGTCTCAATTTCCTTAGGGCGTTGACCAGAGTCAACGCCTGATAAGCACGAAAACCCCCGAGTGGTTTCGTTATTTATGAGGCGGCGACTTTAGTCGCTGCCAATAAGAAATTTTAAAAATTCAGACTGAGGTTGAGGCATTACTGGAAAAAGAATAAACCTTGGTAAGTAAAATAAAAAAGTCCCGACTTCGTTAGACATCGGGACTTTAGGGTGGCAAGTAGTGCTATAGTTTACGCATCGTAGTATAACATGAATTCGTACGGATGCGGTCTCAGTTGCATTGGCTCAATTTCTTTCGCCGTTTTGTATTCAATCCACGTTTCGATTAAATCCTCGCCGAACACGTCTCCTCGGAGAAGAAAATCGTGATCCTGTTCCAATGCTTTGAGCGATTCAGCAAGAGACCCAGGCGCTGAAGGGACATCGCGCAATTGCTCAGGAGTCATATCGTAAATGTCTTTGTCCAGTGGTTTACCGGGGTCAATCTTGTTAATGATTCCATCTAAGCCAGCCATCAATAATGCCGCGAACCCAATATAAGGATTGCACGTTGGATCAGGGCAACGGAATTCAATCCTCTTCGTTTTCGGATTCGAGGAATACATCGGGATACGAATAGAAGCCGAGCGATTCCGCTGTGAGTAAGCAAGATTAACAGGCGCCTCATATCCCGGAACGAGTCGCTTGTAAGAATTTGTCGTGGGATTTGTAAAGGCACAAAGCGCAGGTGCGTGTTTCAGCAACCCACCGATATAATACATCGCCATCTCGCTCAAACCGGCGTAACCGTTTCCAGCAAATAGCGGCTTGCCACCCTTCCATAAGCTTTGGTGAACATGCATGCCGGAGCCGTTATCCCCAAATATTGGTTTGGGCATAAACGTTACTGTTTTGCCGTGCTTCTTTGCTACGTTCTTGGTGACATACTTATAGGTGAGATAGTTATCAGCCATTTTCGTTAGCGTATCTCGCCGCATGTCAATTTCAGTCTGACCAGCTGTGGCTACTTCGTGGTGATGGACTTCGACTGCTATGCCCACTGCTTCTAACGTCAGCACCATGTCGGAGCGAATATCCTGCAAACTATCAATGGGTGCCGCAGGGAAATAACCTTCCTTCAGGCGCGGCTTATGACCGAGGTTCGTTTTCCCGTTGGAGCCGCTATTCCAGAAGCCTTCGTCGGAATCGAGGTAATAGTATCCGAACTGATGCGATTGGTCAAATCGAACATTATCCAGAATAAAGAACTCAGGCTCAGGACCAAAAAAAGCTGTATCCGCCAAACCTGTTGTTTTGAGGTAGGCTTCGGCTTTTTTTGCAATATGGCGCGGATCGCGCGAATAGCTCTCGTGCGTGATCGGGTCGGCAATATCGCAGGTTAAGCTTAACGTCGGCTCGGCAGTAAACGGATCAATAAACACGGAAGATGGATCGGGAAACAATAGCATATCGCTTTCATGAATCTTTTGAAAGCCGCGTATGCTGGAACCATCGAAACCGATTCCATCCTCAAATATGTCGCTCGAGAATTCCCTTGCCGTAACGGAAAAATGCTGCCATTGACCGAGTAAATCCGTAAATTTGAGATCAATGATTCTAATGCCGTGGTCTTTGATAAGCTTCAGAACATTATCAACACCCGGAATGGCTTTAGTTTTTGTCGCCATAGCGCTCCTTGTGGGATTAAAGATGAAGGTTATTTGTGATTATGAATTTTAATAACAGTCGTTTCTTTCGGGCTGGAAAGCACAATGCTGGATGTCGTCTTGACAACGCCAACCCATGATTGAATTTTTGCCAAAAGTTTCTCGAGGCTTGTGGTATTCTCCGTGCGCACTTTCAAAAGATGCGTGCCTTCTCCCGTTACGGCATGGCACTCAAGAATATCTTCCATACCAGTAACGTGGTCAACAAATGAAGCATAATGTTTGGAGGAATCAATCGTAACGAGAATAAACGCCGCAACATCCTTCCCTATTTGTTTGTAATCGAGCTTCGCATAATAACCTGTGATGATATTGGCTTCTTCGAGCTTGCGAAGCCGTTCACTTGCGGCAGGAAGAGAAAGGTTAACCTTTTCGGCAAGGTCATTTCTTCGTGTTCTGCCTTGCTTTTGGAGAATTTCAAGGATTTTAATGTCGGTTTCGTCGAGGGTAAAAGCCATAATAAATTAAGAAATTAGTCTGAATGCTTTACTTATTAAGTTAATACAGCGTTTTTGCTTCTAAATATAAGGTGTAAATTGCTTTTTGTCAAGTCTTTTTTAAATAAAAAAACCTCATGCCTTATCAACATGAGGTTTTTAAAATTGCGTTGACGAATAAATACGACAGTCGCTCGTTAGTCCTTGTTTTGAGAGTATTTGATTGTTCCCTCGTAAATCGTCATTTGCACCTCAAAATCTTTGTCCATAACGACTAAATCAGCATCTTTTCCAACGGCAAGGATTCCCTTATGATGCTCTAAGCCAAGCACTTTCGCTCCGTTGAGAGAAGCCATACGCACCGCCGACGTTAAGGGGACATCTACTTGCTGAACCATTGTTTTAACGGCCTGGTTCATAGTCAGCGTGCTGCCTGCCAATGTCTCGTCAGCAAGATACGCGCGTTTATCTTTTACGAAAATTTTCTGATCCATGAAGGTATATTCGCCGTTGGGCATACCGCTGGCGCGGATTGCATCGGTAATAAGAATAATGCCTCCATCTCCCTTGATGTTATAAATCAGCTTCATCACTGCGGGATGGACGTGAATTCCATCTGCAATCAATTCAACTTTCAGTTCGTTGTGCAACAACGCACCAACCGCAACGCCCGGCAGACGATGGTGGAATGGCTTCATTGCGTTGAACATATGGGTAACGTGAGCGGCGCCGTTATCAATGGCATCGAGCACTTGTTCATACGCTGCGGCTGAGTGTCCAATGGAAAGCACAACGTCGTTTTTTGCAGCGGCGCGCATCACCTCATGAACATTCGGAAGCTCAGGAGCAATTGTCATCAAACGAATATAGCCGTTGCTTGCTTCATACAATTTTAGCCAGCCTGCAACATTCGGTTCCCAGAGATAATCTACTTTCATTGCGCCATGAAGATCTCGGCTAATAAACGGTCCCTCAAGGTGCATCCCCCAGACATTCGAATGGTTGGAAGAACGGCAAAAATCTGCAATCCGTTTTACATCTGTCACCATATCCGATTCAGGTTTGCTGTACAGCGCGGCGAGCATGCCGGTTGTTCCATGCTTAAAATAAAATTCCGAAATGTTTTGAACTGATTCAACGCTCATATCGGCAAAGCCATATCCTCCGCCGCCATGCACAAGAAGGTCAATAAAGCCGGGTGTGAGCATCATACCATCGAAATCATAGGTCCTGATGGTAGCGGGAATTTCAACTTCAGATGATCTGCCTATCGCAGCGATTTTTTTGCCTTCTATGACTACCGATCCCTTTTCAATAATTCTAAAGGGTGTTACAATCTCAACATTTTTTATGGCGAAATTCATAAATTTTTTTGTTTAGTTTTATAGCTTTGTCGTAATTTTGTTATTGCTTGTTTAATGCCTTGGGTGGAAAAAACCGCGGTGCCTGCAACCAGCACGTTTGCGCCTGCCTCGACTACTTGCGGCGCTGTTACAGGATCAATCCCTCCATCCACCTCAAGAAAAATTTCCTTTCCGCTTTCTTTGATCATCGAACTCACTTCACGAAGTTTTTTCAAACTCCCACGAATGAACTTTTGTCCTCCAAAACCGGGATTGACCGACATGATCAAGATAAGGTCAACGTCGGGAAGAACATCGTTCAACGTTGAAGCCGAAGTTGCAGGATTGATGGCTACTCCAGCTTTGGCGCCAAGCTCTTTAATTCTTGAAATCGTTCGGTGAAGATGCGTGCAGGCTTCTTGATGCACGATGATATGATCGGAACCGGCATCGCGAAATGCCTCAAGATATTCATCGGGATTTTCGATCATCAGATGTGTATCGAGGGGAAGTTTGGTGCATTTCCGCGCCGCTCGGACAACCAATGGACCAAAGGAAATATTCGGTACGAAATGTCCGTCCATCACATCGAGATGGAGCCAATCTGCTCCTCCCTCCTCGGCTTGAGCAATTTGATCCGCTAGGCGAGAAAAATCAGAAGCTAGAAGCGATGGCGCTAAAAAAATTTTAGACATAGCTAGTTCTCTGAGCCGGGGTGTTCTTCTTGTTTTGCCACGAAGAGATCTACCGCTTGCCCCGGAAGGATAAGTTCATTCGGTCGTGGATATTGGTCAACAACTGTATTGGGCAAAAGATCCTTATTGATTTGATACGAAACGTTACCAAGTCGCAATCCTGCTTGTGTGATGATTTTTTCTGCCTCTGTTAAAGTTTTCTTGAGCACATCCGGCACAATCACACGATCACCGCTTTTCCCTTGGCTCACCACAACATTGATTGTTTTTCCACTAGAGACTTTCGTCCCTTCAGGCACGTCTTGCTCTATAATTGTGCCTTGTGGAAAATCATCTGATACCTCATAGCGAGTAGTGCCTAAGACTAATCCATTGCGCTCCAGCGCAAATGTTGCATCGCGTACTGACCGGCCTCTCAAGCCCGGCACAGGAAAAAGCATTTCACCGCCACTTACGGTGAGATATACTCCTCGCCCAAACTTTACTTCCGCATTGGCTGGCGGGTTCTGTACAACGACTGTTCCTTCGGGATATTGCTTGTCGGTACGGACATCTGCCTTTTTCCCCACCAATCCTTGTCCTGCCAAAAGTTTAATTGCGTCATCTAAGCTATGCCCTACAACGTTGGGAACTTTTGTCGTTTTGCCTTGTTGAACATAGCTAGGCATCACTATCTTGTCAAAAAGAAAAAATAGCACCACGAGAATACCAAAAGCAATTGCGGGGATTTTAAGTCGTGCGGTAAGTGTTTTCTTCTTTGAAGTCATACGATATTCTGTGCAAAATATAGAGATTATTCACCTGATATACAAAAAGATTCCGCAAGAAAACGCTTTTTGCGGAATTTAACCCACATAATCGTTGCTATGGAAGCGATGGTATACCCTTGGTAAACGTACTTTCGGCTTCAACTGTTGGCGTTGACGCAGAGGTTGACAAATGAGACTATACCCTTTTCAATTTTTTAGCGCACATGTTTGAAGACCAAGACATACATTCCGTCCCATCAATCTCGATACATTCTCGCCTCGAACGGGATATACTCAAAGTTCTTCTTTATTTCGATGTCTTCAACCACCCTGTCAAAGCGGAAGAAATCTATTCGTTTCTTCCTTCTAATTCTACCAATCCCGTTGAAATCGCGCGGCAATGCCAAACATTTCCTCTGAATGAATATATTGCTGAAGAGCAAGGAATGTATTTTCTTTTGGCGCGAAAAAATTCCGTCCATCAACGGCTGGAAAAAGAGAGCCGCGCTTATCGTCGTTGGAACATAGCACTGGTCATGGCGCATATCATTAGGCGTTTCCCATTTGTGAGGGGCATTTTTGTTTCCGGAGAGTTGTCCAAGGGCGTAGCAAGTAAAGAGGGAGATATTGATTTTGTCATTGTGACGGCAGAAAACAGGCTTTGGATTTGCCGCACGTTGCTAATTCTCTTCAAAAAAATATTTCTATTGAACAAGAAAAAGTATTACTGCCTGAATCATTTTGTTTCCGAGAACCATCTTGAGTTTGAAGTACGAAACGTTTATTCGGCAATTGAAGTGGCTACACTGAAGCCTCTTTACAACTTTGCTCTCTTTGAAAAATATATGAATGCCAATTCTTGGGTGAGCGAGTTTCTTCCCAATTGGGAATTCATTGAGCAACGGTTTGCATCAGTGATCAGCAAACCATCAATTCTTCAACGCTTGCTCGAATTGCCGTTTGCAGACAACTTGAGCACCCGATTTGACGCTTGGCTTATGGAGCGTTGGCGAGATATTTGGAAAAAGCGTTATTCCTACCTTCCCGACGAGAAACGCGACCATCTATTTCAATGCAGCAGTTTTATCTCAACGGCGTATGGCGAAGATTTTCTGAATAAAATACTTTCGAGCTATGAAAAACGATTAGCCAAGTTTGGTATTCAAAATTTAGAGGAAGAAGATCTCTTGCTTCCGGTCTATGAAAAATAAACGCAGGCTAAATGGCTGACATTCTTCTAACACATTCATATTTTTTACGCTTCGACCCCAAGGAATATCGGTCAATGATGCCTTATCCCCCTTTGGCAACATTGTACGCCGCAAGCCATTTGCGTGCAAACGGATTCTCCGTCGCATTGCATGATGTGATGCTTGCGGAACGCGAAGAAGAAATCTTGGCATCCATCCAAATTCACCGCCCAAAGCTGGTAGTTATTTACGATGATTGCTTTAACTATCTTACAAAGATGTGCCTCACACGCATGCGGGAGGCTGCGTTTAAGCTTGCTGAGATTGCTAAACGGGAAGGCTGCATGGTCGTTGTCTTCAGTTCCGATGCAACCGATCAGCTCGAAAAGTATTTTTCCCACAATGTTGATTATGTCATTTGCGGCGAGGCAGAACAAACTCTGACTGAGCTTTCTGAGTTTTTTTTAAAGCAATCAAGGCATGATCGAAAGAAAATTGCAGGTCTTGCCTATATGCAGGATGGGGAAATCGTCAGAACGCCTCCGCGTGAAGTTTTAAAAAAATTAGATAAGTTGCCCTTCCCTTCCTGGGATTTAGTTGATCTCAACCGTTATAAATCGGTGTGGAACGACCGTCACGGATTTTTTTCGATTAACATGGTAACCACCCGTGGATGCCCGTTCCATTGCAATTGGTGTGCAAAACCGATTTACGGTCAGGTGTATCATAGTCGCAGTCCGGAAAACGTTGTTGAAGAAATGAAATTTCTTAAGAAGCTTGTTCAGCCGGATCACATTTGGTTTGCGGATGATATTTTCGGGTTGAAGCCCGGCTGGGTAGCCAAATTTGATGAAATGGTCAATCAACAACACGCAACAATCCCTTTTAAATGCCTTTCGCGTGTAGATTTATTGTTGCAGGAAGATACTATCCAACATTTGAAAAACGCAGGGTGTCAAACAGTATGGGTGGGAGCGGAATCGGGTTCTCAAAAAATTCTTGATGCGATGGAAAAAGGAACCTCCGTCGGTGAGATTTATGAAGCAACGCGCCTGTTGCATACAATTGGCATTCGGGTTGGATTCTTTCTCCAATTCGGCTATCCCGGCGAAACGAAGGAGGACATCGAAAAGACGTTTCGTATGGTTAAGGACTGTCAGCCGGATGAAATCGGCATCTCGGTTTCCTATCCACTCCCGGGAACAAAGTTTTATGACCGAGTGAAAACAGAGTTAGGCGAAAAACAAAATTGGTCGGAAAGCGGGGATCTTGCAATGATGTTTGTGGGAGAATATTCGCCCGATTATTATAAAATTCTACACCGAGTAGTCCACAAACGATTCGGGATTTGGCGCGGACAGCATGCGGTTAAAAATATTCTTCAACATCCGTTGAAGATTACAAAGCGCGCGCTTCGCTCGGTAGGAGCAATGGTGTTCAACAGTATCACATTACCATACGAATTGCGTAAATTAAAAATTTCAGAACAACTCACACATTGATATACTGTGGAACAAGTTATTCGCTCATATAAGACATCGGAAGTCGCTGAGGCATTCGATGCTGTTTCTGCAATTTTCGATACGTCGTTTGAGAATGAAATTACTCGAACACTACGCGCAAAAATATATTATGAAGTTGAGCGGCTCGTCCCGCAAGGCGCTTCAATCATGGATATCAATTGCGGCACTGGCATTGATGCTATCCATTTTGCAACAAAAGGTTTTCATGTCACCGGCATAGATATTTCCGCAAAAATGCTAGAAGAAGCGAAAAAAAAAGTCGGCGCCAACCAAGTTCGTTTGTGTAAATTCTATCAAGGCTCATTCGACGCAATACCGCCAGAAATTGACGAGAAGTTTGATTTACTCTTTTCAAATTTTGGAGGCTTAAATTGCTCCAACAATCTTGAAATGATAACTAAAGAAATAGCCCGCGTTGTCAAACCGTCGGGCTTTTTTGTCGGAGTTATTATGCCTCCCTTTTCTTTGTGGGAAACTCTCTCTTACCTCCTGAGAGGAAATCTTCGCCTTGCCGTTCGGAGACTAAACTCACAAACAAAAGCGACAGGTTTTCTCGACAAAACTTTTACTGTATACTATCATTCGACCGAAAAAATTATTTCTTCATTCTCGCCATATTTTCAAATTCGGCAAATCATTGGCTTAAACATGATCAGTCCGCCTCCACATGCCTTAGGATTTGCTAAGCGATTTCCGAAACTAAGCAAGTTCTTAAGTCGGTTCGATGCTTTGATCGAGACTCTACCTGCCTTGCGAGCAATGGGCGACCATTATATCGTGATAGCGCAAAAGCGTTGATCATTTATTCGAATGCATACGCTTTATATTAACTATCATTACGATAATGACCTCACCACCATCGCGTCACTATTGGAGCGCTACCATTCTTCCCGAAATTGGTGTGAAGCAGTAGCAAAGCAAGGGGGAAGTATTTCTTACATCCAACGATTTCGTTATACTGACCATCAAGCAATCAACGGTGTAGATTATTATTTTATAAACGACAACCTGCCGCCACACCTCAGTTGGTATCAGAATCCCAAAACGTTCCACAAACAAATTATAAAATTAAAGGCGGATGTTATTCACTACAATGGCCAAATTTTTCATTTGAAATACCTCCGTTCCCTATTGCCTAAAGAAACTGCTGTCGTGTGGCAGCACCATGGAGGGCTTCCGCCTTCCTTTCTTAAACGATTAATTTACAAGCCCGCCTTTCGCCTTCTCGATGACGTTATGTTCACGTCATTCGAGCAAGCTGAGGAGTGGAAAAAAGTAGATTTAATCTCGCCACACCAAGCAGTACATGAGATCATCGAGTCTTCCACTTTTTTTACTCCCCTTCCCCGCGAGCATGCACGTAGTACTTTAGGACTTCAAGGTGGTGAAATTTTTCTTTGGGTGGGAAGGTTGAATACCATCAAAGACCCACTGACAATCCTCAAAGGATTTGCACTCTCTTTAAAACTTTTTAAAAACCCGCATCTCTACATGATTTACAGCGAAAAGGATTTGCTCGCTGATGTGCAGAAAGCGATACTTTCTCTTTCCTTAAGTGAACGAGTTCATCTTGTTGGCAAAGTCCCGCATGATGAGTTACCAAAATATTACAGCGGGGCGGATTATTTCGTGTTAGGAAGCTTGCATGAAGGCTCTGGTTTCGCACTACTTGAGGCGATGGCGTGCGGTGCCCTCCCGATTGTCACTGATATCCCCTCGTTTCGTAAGATTACAAGAAATGGAACGGTCGGCTATCTATGGAAAGTCGGCAGCCCACATTCGTTGGCTGTAACCTTGGGAAGTGCCCAATCAAAAACGATGAGTCGAGACTCTATCGTGGCATATTTTAAGAAAAATTTGAGTTTCGACTGTGTCGGCCACGAGGCATTGTCAATTTATAGACAGGTGTGGCAACGCCGTCAATCGACACGCAATGAAAACTAATTCCTAAACGATGAATAACCCTTCACAAAATCGAAAGTTGCGTATCGCATTTATGATGCCGGGTGGTGTTGCGCACTATGACAAGGGCTTGCACATACCGGAGCTATTTAATCTTATTGCTAAACTTTCCGAGCGTTTTGAAATTACCGTTTATTCTTTTGTTGTCTTAGGCAACGAATCCGGCGCAGTTTCTTGTGGAAACGCAACCGTAAAATTTATTTCCGCGGATCACCGTTCACACTGGTTTACGAAAACATTGAAAATCCTTTCTGTGTTTATTCAAGATCATATCAAAAACAACTACGATGTTGTTGTTGGACTGTATGGGTTACCTACAGAAATTGCCGCAATAGTAGTTTCAAAAGTTTTTCGAATTGCCTCGGTAATTTATTTGCGGGGAGGTGAAACAGCTTACATACCATCTATTGCGTATGGGAATATGTCCCCCGGTATAAAAAGCATACTAACAAAATGGGTGTGCCGGAATGCCGATGCACTGATTGTCCTTACAGATTTTCAAATTCAGCAATTGAATAAATTTGGAATAACCAGACCTGATGTAAAAATCATCCATGCGGGAGTTGATACGGAATTCTTTGCCTTGGCAAGAAAACACGTTCCCCAAAAGCCGTATCGTTTTCTTCATGTCGCTAACCTCAATCCTGTCAAAGACCAAGCAACTCTTCTCAGAACTTTTGCCCTTATCAATGAAAAAGAACCCTCCTTCTTACGAATTGCCGGTGCTGATCATATGCACGGAAAAATTCATCAGTTAGCAAATGCATTAGGAATCACGGATAGAGTCGAATTTCTCGGATATCTCCCACACGGCGAATTACGAAAGGAATATCACTGGGCAGATGTTTTGTTGCACACATCTCTTTACGAGGCTGAGGGAGTTGTCGTCTCAGAAGCGGCTGCGGCAGGTCTTCTGATTTGCGGGACGAATGTGGGTTTAATTTATGATTTAGGACAGGAATGCGTCATTGCAGTCGAACCCGGCGATTATGAAACACTTGCCTCGGAGACGTTGAAAGCTCTTGAATCACCGGAAGTTTGTTCGAAGCTTGTTGCCAATTCACAAATATGGACGAAGCACGAAAACTTACTAACATCGGTTGAAAAACTCACCGCACTTTTTTCAAGCACATAAATACTATTAAAATTTATTAAATAAAAAATCCCGTTTGCTCTTGACAACTGCTTCCGGTTGTAGTATATTTAATCAGGTTTAATTGTTCTTCATTTCTTTGAAATAGCTTTACTCTTATCCAGAAAGGCTGAGGGATCAGGCCCTGCGACGCCTTAGCAACCGGTTCTGCCACAAACAGAACGTCAGGTGCTACTTCCTGCCCTTTCGATGTTTGAAAGGGAAAGATGAGAGAAGACGGATTTTTTCTATTAAAAACCTCTTCTGTTCATCATGCAGAAGAGGTTTTTTATTTTATAACCCAAAAGGAACTATGGAACCTGTATTCCGTTCGTGGTACGAGCGCAAGATGTTAGCAACACCACAGCTTGTTGCAGAAACCAAGCTCGTTGAAAATATTTTACACAACATTAAAACCATTGCGGTTGTGGGCATTTCAAAAGACCCGCATAAGGACAGCCACTACGTCGGGCGATATTTACAGCAAGCGGGCTACAGAATTATACCGGTCAATCCAACGGCATCACAAATCCTTGGAGAGCAATGCTATGCAAATGTCGCAAGCATCCCTTTTAAAGTTGATGCCGTAGATATTTTTAGAAAACCTTCAGAGGTGCTTACAACAGTTGAGGAAGCCATTACCATTCAGCCAAAAGTTATCTGGCTTCAATTGGGAACAGGGACACATGAAGATATCATTCAAAAAGTTTGGAGAGTCGGAGGCGTTCTCATCCAAAACAGATGCATGAAAATTGACCATCAATTTCTCATTAGGAATTTACCATATAAATCCAATCATACCAACCATCATTAGGAGAACACCATGAGTGCAAATGGTAAACCGAAAAACTATCGGTTCGAGACGTTGCAGTTACACGCGGGTCAGCAGCCGGATCCGGCAACAAATTCTCGCGCAGTGCCGATTTATCAAACAACGTCGTATGTTTTCAATGACGCTGAGCATGCGGCAACGCTTTTCGCATTGAAGGATTTCGGGAACATCTATACCCGCATTATGAATCCCACTTCCGCGGTATTTGAAGAGCGCATTGCAAAACTGGAAGGGGGCGTTGCGGCATTAGCAACGTCATCCGGGCAGGCGGCACAGTTCCTGGCAATTACAACGATCGCTCAAGCGGGGGAAAATATCGTCTCAACCAGCCTGTTGTACGGCGGAACGTATAATCAGTTCAAGGTAACTCTTCCCCGTCTCGGTATTAACGTAAAATTTGTTGACGGTGATAATCCTGCCGACTTTGAAAAACTGATTGACGAAAAAACAAAAGCTCTTTACGTAGAAACTATTGGTAATCCGCGGCTCAACATTCCCGATTTCACCGCTCTTGCTGGAGTTGCGCACAAGCACGGCATTCCTCTTATCGTTGACAATACGTTCGGAACCGGCGGATACCTCTGCCGCCCCATCGAACATGGCGCGGATATTGTCGTTCAGTCTGCAACGAAATGGATCGGCGGACATGGAACATCCATCGGTGGCGTTATTGTAGATTCCGGGAAATTCAATTGGAGCAATGGAAAATTTCCAATCTTCACCGAGCCAAGCCCCAGCTATCATGGACTTAACTTCTGGGAAGTATTTGGAACCAACGGTCCGTTTGGTAATATTGCGTTCATCATTCGAGCACGAGTCGAACAACTGCGGGATATCGGCGCGTGCCAAGCCCCCTTCAACTCATTTCTCTTGCTGCAAGGGCTTGAGACATTATCATTGCGGGTAAGCAGACATTGCGAGAACGCTCTAAAGTTAGCTCAATGGCTCAAGCAACACCCGCAAGTTAGTTGGGTTTGGTACCCTGGTTTGGCAGAGCATCCCTATCATGCGAATGCAAAAAAATATCTTCATAATGGATTCGGCGGGATTGTTGTGTTTGGTGTCAAGGGCGGACTTGAAGCCGGCAAAAAGTTTATAGACAACCTCGAGTTAGCAAGCCTGTTGGCAAATGTGGGTGATGCGAAAACGCTTGTCATCCATCCTGCGTCAACGACACATCAACAATTAAGCGACAAGGAACAGAAAGAATCAGGTGTAACGCCGGATATGGTGCGCGTTTCCGTCGGTATAGAGCACATTGATGATATTATCGAGGATTTCGATCATGCTTTCAATGCGGTTCGTAAACCTGTCACTGTATAATTTCCAAAATCGGTTATGACAGCTCAATTATTGAAATTTCATAGCGGTCGCGAGGCAGGACAATACCGTGGTGGAACGCAATATGCCACCCTGTTCACTCCACCACGACCGCTTCAAATGGATTGCGGGGCAAACCTTGCTCCCGTGACAATCGCCTATGAAACGTACGGAACGCTTAACTCTGAAGGAACCAATGCTATTTTGGTTTGCCATGCGTTAACAGGCAATGCCCATGCATCTTCCCTTTCTAATGCGAGGGATGAAAACAAACAATCCCAACAAGCGGGATGGTGGGATGCCGTCATAGGACCCGGAAAGGCCTTCGATACGAATAACTATTTTGTCGTTTGCTCGAATTTTCTGGGAGGCTGTTACGGAACAACTGGACCTACGAGCATAAATCCTCAGACCGGTAAACAGTACCGAGTTGATTTTCCTCAGATGACGGTGCGCGACATGGTTCGACTGCAATTCGAACTTATAAAGCACCTTGGAATACAGAGACTTGTTACAGTGGCTGGCGGTTCATTAGGCGGTATGCAGGTTTTGGAGTGGGCGTTGATGTATCCCGAATTCGTGCAATCAATCATTCCAATTGGAACTGCCGCGCGTCATTCTGCATGGTGCATAGGCCTCAACGAAGCGGCGCGGTTGGCAATTATGAATGATCCACAATGGCAGAATGGTTATTATATCGAGCAACCTGCTCAGGGTCTTGCGCTCGCGCGGATAATTGCAATGATTTCTTATAGAAGCGCGCCTTCGTTTGGTGAAAAATTT
>JACQBK010000080.1 GCA_016194505.1 Ignavibacteriales bacterium
ATAATCATTCGAGTAAAGACTGTTATAGCCGGGATAATTACCCAATGCAGGGACTGAGGTGGCATCTCCATAGACTGCCCAACTGTTGTAGCGAAGCACGTTATTGACCTGAATGTTGGCATCGCCATATTGAGCAAGGCTGACGCCATACGTATTATTTTGGATCCGGCTCCAACTTAATGTGCTGCTGTTACCGTAGATATAAACACCTGTAGTGCTGTTTCTAATTGTGCTGTTTGAAATTGGTACGTTTGTGCCATAATTATAGACGCCATACTGAGCATTCTCTATGGTTGCGTAGGAAATTGAGCTGCCAGCATTGCCGTTGTAAAACTCAATGCCATACCATTGACCGCCGGAACGGGTAAATGTAATGGGGCTTGATGAGCTTCCGTTTGCAATAAGTTTGCCTTCGACGCGGAGTTTGTAATTACCTGTGAAATTCCATGTGATACCGGGAGTTAATGTCCAGGTTTCTCCAGCGGGGATAGTAATGTTCCCGTTTACAGACCCTCCATAATTTCGCAATGTCAAGGTAATTGCCTTATAAGCGTTAATGCGTCCATAACCGTATAAATCGTCCCTTCCGGGGGCACCTAAATCATCTGCGCTTTGATTTAATATGGATTGTACTTGATAAGGGGTTAAATTAGGATTGACAGAAAGAATCAACGCAGCAAGGCCTGCAACATGAGGAGATGCCATAGAAGTACCGCTATTGTATTCGTATGTACTATTTCCGACACCATCAAAATAAGTACTGTAAATGAGTAACCCTGGAGCGGTTAAAGATAGGTTTGGTCCAATGTTAGAGAAAGATGCTTTCTCATCACTGCTGGTGGTAGCACCGACCGCTATCACTCCACTATATGCGGCTGGATACATAACTTGAGTTACGCAAGGAGGGTTCTTAGGATCATAGGCACTATTCCCCGATGCCGCAACTAATACAATACCTGCATTAAGTGCTGCTTGAATAGCATCGTTTTCAATTGTGTATGGGCCCTGGCAGGCGGAACGACCGAAGCTCATGTTCACAACCTTTGCTGCATTATTTACACGAACCCAATCAAGTGCCCTGATCCAATCGTCTTGTTCTATAATTGAATTTCCCCCTGTCGATGGATTAGAAGCTCGTGCGCCACATCGCACAGGAACTAGCATATTGTTCCAGCCGACACCAGCTACTCCAACTCCATTATTTGTACTTGCACCTGCAATTCCCGCGACATGCGTACCATGTTGGTTTATATTCGTCGCATCAGGAGGCACACTGGGGTCGCTATCGGGTACTGTATAGTCTTCTTCAGGATAAAATGTCCAAGCTGGATAACTTCCCAAATTTATATCTACTTCATCTCGCCTTAATGTTGGATGAAATTTAGACGAGAGATCGGCGTGATCCAACTTAAACCCGATATCAAGAATAGCAATCTTGACATCACTTGAACCAACAGAAAGATTCCATGCAGCTGGCGCTTGTATCTTACCCAATCCCCATTGATTGGAATAATACGGGTCATTGGGGATATTGTAAAATTGATACAAATTATTAGGTTCTGCGATTTCTATCGCCGGGTTAGTTTGAAGAGTTTTGAGAGCGTTCTCTACCTCAATGGTTGGCTGAAAATAAACAACATAAGTGCGATTCATTCCTGTGCGTAGTCCTATTTCCGTGTTTTGATCGAAGGGATGGAGGGATTCAATTTTTGAGACCCGCAACTGTGCAAAAAGTGCGTTAATCTCTGATTTTGATGTTTGTACAAATCCCTTTGCAGATTGAATTGTAAGACCAGCGTGTGCCGCTACGGTGAATTTTATGATTGCCTGACCTTGTGCATACTTAGTCGCTTCTTGACTTTGGACGGAAATTGTAAATCCTAAGAGCATCAATAAAATCATCATTTTCGTTTTCATGACGTGGTCCCCTCAATTAACGATGTGTATGGTTTTACTTATTTGTACAGAAATTGCTTACTTCAACAACAGCATTGTTTTTGTTTGAAGAAATTTATCCGCTTTCATTGTGCAGGCGTACAAACCGCTTGGCAGCCCTGCTGCGTTAAAAGTGCTTCTATGAACGCCTGCCTGCATCACCTCCTTAATAATGGTTGTTATTCTTCTTCCTAATAGATCGTAGACACTGATTTCAACATACGAGTCCTTAGGAAGCTCAAATTCTATTGTTGTTGTGGGATTAAAGGGATTAGGGTAATTTTGATACAAAACAAACGAAGAGGGAAAACGAGGCTCTTCTGAAATGGCTGTAGTCGGGTTGACAGAACGAAATACTCCGCTACCATCTGTCCCTAGAAAAGCGTAACCACCGGGGTTAAATGCCAATGAGTAAATACTTCGCTTGACAAGTCCGTTATTCAATTGAACCCATGAACCCCCATGATCCGTCGAGCGATATATACCAGTGCTATCTGTACACGCAAAGATGTTATTGACCGAATTTACTTTAATCGAACGAACGGTTTGATTGGCTATTGCTCCGCTGAGAGGGAACCAACTTATTCCATTATCCGTTGAACGAAAAATTCCATTACGGGACGAGCCGGCAAACATGTTGCTAAGAGAATCAATAGCAAGAGAATAGATTGTCCGTTTCAATGAGGTTGATTCCCAAACGCCACCCTGATTAGTTGAGCGATAAATACCAGAATCCAAAACCGCAGCAAAAAGATATCCATTTCGGTCACCTTCAAGAGCATAGACAGTGCGGTTCGGTAACCCATTTGCAATATTTTCCCATGAGTTACCTGCATCGCTTGAGCGAAAAACGCTCCCGCTGAAAAGTGCAATATCTCCAGATATATCGATACCGGCGCCAAGAAAGATTTCTCCTTGCTGCGTGACCCAAACACTCTTCACCTCAGGGTGTGTTAGACTCGAATAAATTTGTGTCCAGGTCGCCGCGTTATTTGTAGAGCGGAAAAGCCCTGCATCGGTCCCGGTAAATATGTTGTCATTTGAGTCCATGGCAAACGACCAAACGGAGCTATTCGCCAAACCAGAATTTACCCGCATCCAATTGTTACCATTATCCGTCGAACGATGAACACCGTCATACAATGTCCCAGCAAAAATATCTCCATTGGAATTGACCACAAGGGATTGCACTATTGTTGCTCGCAATCCTTGATTCTTCTGCACCCAAGTTATTCCATGGTCTGTCGTGCGAAGAATACCGCCACCAACAGTACCTGCAAATAGGAAACCTGTCGAGTAATTAAACAAAGAAATAGCTGCTGTATCCGTCATTCCACTCTCTGTCCAGTTATCTCCTTTATTCGTTGAACGAAAGATCCCTCGCCGAGTGCCAACAAAAATTTCGTTGTCGGATCCAATCGCCATAGAACGAATCTCATAAGTTGTTAGTCCATTATTCACTTGAGTCCAGGAATTGCCACTATCGGTCGAGCGTAAAACGCCGGGGCCGGTGTTATTAAAAACTCCTACAAAAACGTCATTGTTTTTCACGCAAAGCCCGGTAAAACTACCAAATGTCGCAACAATCCTTGCCCAAGTCGCACCGTTATCCTTTGAACGATAAATACCGTCATCAAGGTTTGCAAGGAACAGGTACCCATTTGAGTCAATGGCAAACTTTTGAACGAAACCACTAAACAGGCGACTCCAAGTTGCCCCACTATTTATCGAACGGTATAAGCCGCTCGAAGTACAAGAAAATAAGTGACCAATAGGACTAACTACCAGAGAAAATACAACGGGAGTGAGAACGGATAGCCCCACATTCATTGGTTCCCATGTAGCCCCTTTATCAGTTGATCGGAGAATCCCATAATAGTCTGTCCCTGCAAAAATGTTTCCACTAGAATCTACCGCGACTGCGAGGACAAGTTTATCGTTTAGAGCTGTCCCCACCCAATGATCCCCCTGATCAGTAGATCGAAACACCCCCCCTCGCGTTCCTGCGTACAAATCGCCTTGCTTTGAACTCGCAAAAGAATAAACAAGACCTCCATAAGGTCCATTGGTTGGTAGCCAAAAACTTTGAGCTTTGCCGATAACGGGACATAACAGAATTAGAAATAAATATGCTGTAAAAAAATTACGCTCACGTAATGGTTCAAGTCGTTTCTTAAAAAAAACAACGCGGGATTTTAAAAACTCAATGGATGTAAAATACCAACGTTTCTCCATTTTGGTTTGTCCATTTCTCTTGTTATTTTTTCTTGTCAAAATTTCTTGTCTATTTCTCTTGTCCATTTCTCTTTGACCTTTCCCGGCGGTAGTTGAGCGGAGTGCATCCGTATTTTTTCTTAAAGAGTTTTGAGAACGTTTCTTCCGTAAATCCCACGGCAAACGCAATCTGGTAAATGCTCACTTCTGTGGTGTGAAGAATCGAAGCCGCCGCTTTAAGTCTCTGGCTCACGATATATTCCCGCGTGCCTACACCAACGGTTTGCAAAAATTTTGTGGTCACATTGTTATTCTTGAGCTGGCAAGCCTCTTTTACACTCTCGACCGTCAACGTTTCTTCAAAGAGATGCTCATGGATATATCTCAACATGATCTGAACTTCCGAAGGAAAAAAGCCAAGGCGTGAATCCAATACATTGGTAAATCTCCTTAATGCGCCGCTAATCATCTGCTGTCGAGCGGAAGGATCGGTGTCGAGGACTGTTATCTCCCTGCGTGTATTCAATGGCTTCTTTCTCCTCGAAATGTACTGTGTTTAGCCGGCATAAAAAAATCCCCAATCTCATTTGGTTGCATTTTCTCAATGCAACGTCTTGAAAGTGGGGAAAAATTTAAACTCTTCAAGTTGCCTCCCTGTCGAGGTTACTTTATTTTTTCACAGTTATGAAGCACTCTTCATCACGACTACACCCGAATAAGAATAAATCGCTAAATATTACTACTTTTCATTTTTAGTGTCAAGTTAAATTTGGGAGAATGATTTTCTTTGTGTCAAAAATGGGAAATGAGAAGGAGGCTATTCTTGCATTAAGACAGAAACCCGTAAGGGATGGTTCCCCTACGGGTCTCTGCAAAACCAATTACTTACATCAACGACTTACTTAATTAATGCCATCTTCTTTGTGGCGGTGAATCCATCGGCTTGGATGTGATAAAAATACACGCCGCTGGAGACCGTGCGTCCATCATCGCCCTTGCCGTTCCACGTTGCTCTGTGGTTGCCGGCGGGAAGTTTATCGTTCACCAGTGTTGCCACCACACGACCCATAATATCATACACAGCGAGTTTCACAACCGATTCTTTGGGGATCGAGAAGCGAATATTCGTTGTCGGGTTGAACGGGTTCGGGAAGTTCTGGCTTAGCTCGAACGACTTCGGGATTTCGAGGTTCTCCATCTCAACACCGGTGACCATGCCAAGCGAGGCTCGGAGCAAACCAACCGCATACTTCGTGTTATGAATGCCCATGCTCCAGTCATTCTTCACAAAGTAATAGTTGAAGATTGCAGGGAGAATTGCCGGATACCGCGGGTGGTTCTTCACCAACAGCGAGTCTGCTGCCCTATTGACAGGCTCGCCCGTTGCATCTAACGGCAATGTTGCTTTCAGCTTGTTCATAAGACCCTGTACTTCAGCAACGGCTGACTCAATTTTACCGTTTCCATCATAGTCCACTGGCGCTTTAATATCTTCGAAAGAAGTGATCGCACCATGACACTCAACGCATGCGGTTACGATATCTTTGCCTGTAGCGTCTGTCATCTTCATTTCATGATTTGCATGAACACTTGAGCCGTTCACGCGCTCTGCCATATGGCACGTAACGCAACCATTTTTCAAACCGCCGTGGGTGTTCAATCCGGTAAGGCCTGTGCCGTATTCATATCCATTTGCACCCAAGAACATATCCGCTTGTGGGCTATAGTGCGGATAAAAACGGTCGGAAAATTTATTCTTTTGATTGTTAACTTTTGTCACCGTGTTATCACGCGCTTTATGGCAGTTCATGCAAAGGTTGCCCATCCCCGCAACGCCTGCAGGTACTTTATAACCATTCGCAAGCGAGTCTATTGCCAAAGTCCTTAATTGCTTCGGGTTTGTCGCGTTATGCGGATCATGGCATGCTACGCAACTAATAGGAGGAGTATTGACAACTCTTGAATAATCAGGAGACTGTTTATTGTCTGCAAATGCCGCAAAGGCTGAGCCATTATGGCAGGGTCGGCACGAGGCATTTGACGCTTGATTAGGTGAAAGGGGCCTTGTAGCATGTGCTGATGCAGCCCAGTAGCTCCCTAATCGGTGTTTCTTAGGAGCATCGTGGCATTGGTTGCAAACGCCTGCATCATAGCTATAGGCGATTTTTGTTTTATCGCCGGTAGTTTTGTGATCCATGCCGGGACCATGACAACTTTCGCAAGTGATATTAGCGACAGCCGCCATCGCAGGATAATTCTTGGACATATTGCTCCACACAGTGGTATCTCCATTGGGAATCATATAGGAACTGCCCGACATAGGAAACCCTTTATACCATGTCGTATCCCAGCCGGCTTGTTTTGCTAAGTATCCGAAGTTGCCATTATCCGTTGTTGATTCCCAACCGGTGGTATGACATTTAGCACAGCTCAAACCATAAGCGCCTTTGCCGTAGGTGTTCACTTCCAACTGACCGCCGATGCCGCGTTTGTACATAGTCGCATGGGGCGTTGCTGACCAATCCGTATTTTTAGTCGGATGGCAGGTTGTGCAATTCACGCCTGCGCCAAGCCCTGCGTATGTACTGACAAAAATTGTGTCGGCAGAAGTCTTTGCGCCGCCATTAACTGAAACCTGAATGATGTATTGACCTGTAACATCAGGTGCAAAGCTGGTAGCTTTTTTTGTAGTGCTATCAAGCGTTGCGGTTGAAGTTCCTGGTTTTGTCGTAATTGACCAATCATACGAAGTTACCGGTGTCGCACCGGAACCCGTTGTATCAGCCGAAAAATATACTTTCATACCTTTCGCAACTACTTTAAGTCCGGTTGAAATATAATACGGACCTGCCGGGGCAGTATAGTTTGGCTCTCCGCTGCTACGGCGTCCCGGCGACATCGCTTCCCGCTTAACTTGCACCGTCTGTGCTGTCACATCCGATAACGCGACAGCAAACAGACAGG
Source organism: Ignavibacteriales bacterium (assembly GCA_016194505.1). Classification (GTDB taxonomy): domain Bacteria; phylum Bacteroidota; class Ignavibacteria; order UBA10030; family UBA10030; genus JACQBK01. Next base: position 7,114 of record JACQBK010000080.1, read on the forward strand.
CAAAGAGAATGAGCGCACTTTTAGAAACAATCCTCTTCATAGTGTCGTCCTTTCTTTAAGTAAAGAGATTTTCAATGTGAAGCATCAAATTGAATAGAATCGAAGCTAACGAGAATTGAAAAAAAGTGTTTATTATTTCTACACTTAACTACCCGTCTTCGATGTGCGAATATTTTTTCAATAAACGTGCCGAAGAAATACGCGGTATAATTTATTGATAATGGCTAAAATCGGGTAAAATCAGCAACGGCAGGTCGGTAACACATTATCAATTATTAGACTTAAGCAGATAAACTTATCCGATTCTTCGTTTCTGATAATTTAGAGGGAAGTGCTGAGGGAAATTGAAGAGTTATTGGAAAAGAATGGTTCTTGCGCAAAAACAAAAAACCCATTCCGTTATGCGGAATGGGTTTTCAGTACGTTACAAATGACAAAGCGATAACAAGAAACGTTATCACATCAGCGGACACACTACTGCCTCCCCTTCCTTACATCATTACTTTGCTATACGAGATGAATTAGAACAGAAAATTGACGTCGTCAAATTCATCTTCGGGCAACTCCGGAGGAAATGCTCCAAAGTTCTTCAATGCCACTTCGTCATCAACAAAATGATAGGATTCACCATTTTTTGAGCGAGGTGACCGAAGAAGCAGAAGAGACCCCCCTGCTGCCACAGCAATAAGTCCAGCTATCCACCAGTACAGCTTCACGTTTACATCCCCCATGAATATTCAATATAGAACACCACATCCTTTAGTTAATATGATATCCTACGAAAAAAATAAGCACAAGTTACAAAAAAACTAATCTTAAGCGTGTATTCCTGTTTCTTCGGACTCGAATTCATGCCTGCCTTCATCCTCAAAGCCTTCGATCGAAAGCTCACGCAGCTTCCGATAGAGTGATGACAAGCTAATCCCCAGCAACTTAGCGACTTTACGCTTGTCATTACCATTGACTTTTAACGCGTCCGTAATCAATGCGCGCTCGTATGTTCGCACTGAATCTTTTAAACTTCCTGCTACTAATAATTCCTGCTCCATAGGTCTTTGTCCTCCATGTTGCAACATATATTCCTCCCCCGATAATATGAAAATTTAAAAACCGGCTTGTTTATGAATATATATATCCGCAAGGAACGTGCCAATTACTTACCAGGGGGAAAATGTGCAGAAATGGTAAAAATTAAAGAGGGAGTAGGGCAAAATTACTAAATTTTGCTCATTATTGAGAATGAAGGGGGGAAATTATTCTCAATTTTTAGAAGAATCTCTCTACGGTTGTTACCGATGAAAACACTTAAGCACAACTGGCTAACAACGAACTTTTTTACCGCGTTGAAATGTCCAGTTCTTCCATCTTTCGATAAAGCGATGAAAGGCTTACACCAAGCGCTTGTGCCGTGCTTTCCTTATTACGATCGTGTTGGGTAAGCACTTGCTCTATGTAACTGCGCTCAAATCCTTTTACTGCATCTCGTAACGTAAGATTACCCTGAGTCGTCGTAACAGGGTTTTGCCTTGCAATTTGGTGGAAATATTCCGGCAAATGCTCAAGTCCGATACATTCTTTATCGCAGAAGATAACTGCCCGCTCCACCACATTCTCCAACTCCCTTACTTCTCCTTTCCATTGGTAGTGTAAGAGAGCGTTCATCGCTTCATTGGAGAACCCTTGAATCGACCGGCTCATTTGCTTTTTATATATTTCTAAGAAATGTTGTGCAAGGACCGGAACATCCTCCGGCCGCTCGGTAAGCGAGGGAAGATCAATTTCGACCACATTTAACCGATAGAATAAATCATCGCGGAATTTCCCTGCTTCCACCTCTTGCCGCAAATCGCGATTTGTAGCAGCAATAATTCTCACATCAATGGATATAGGATCGGTCATGCCGACGGGAGTAATCTCCTTCTGTTCAATGGCGCGCAAAAGCTTGACTTGGAGGTGCAACGGAATCTCGCTGACCTCATCCAAAAATATTGACCCACCATCCGCCACTTTGAACAATCCTTCTTTATCTTGCGTTGCGCCGGTAAATGAACCCTTCTTGTGTCCAAACAATTCGCTCTCGAAGAGAGTCTCGACGATTGCGCCGCAGTTCACAGCGACAATGCGCTTTTGTTTCCGGTTGCTATTGTAATGGAGCGAGCGGGCAACAAGCTCTTTCCCAGTACCGCTTTTTCCCGTAATGAGCACTGTGCCATCACTGGTAGCCACACGTTGAATTACTTGAAACACGTGCTTCATGCTATGGCTTTGGCCTATGATATTATCAAAATCATACGTGCGATTTAACTCCTGTCGCAGCAAAGAGTTTTCCAATGCAAGCGCGCGATGATCCAAAAGCTTTTTGACACGATGGATAATGTCGTCAAAATCTATGGGTTTCAAAACGTAATCATATGCTCCCTTGCGCAACGCAGCCACGGCAGTTTCAATCGAAGCAAACGCAGTGATGATAATAACGAACGTTTGCGGCGAGCGCTTTGCAATATGTTCAAGAAGTTCGATGCCGCGCATTTCGGGCATTTCAATATCCGTAATAACGACATCAAACGGGCGATCTTCCTGCCTCGCTAACGCTTCTTTGCCGTTGGCCGCTTCTTCAACGTGAAAGCCTTCTTTTTTCAAGACGAACCCTAACGACTCACGAATAATTTGCTCATCATCAACTACTAAAATACGCTCTGCCATTTATTCTCCTTTTATTGGGAACATTACTCTAAACGTACTGCCTTTGCCGGGTTCACTTTCGACGAGAATATCCCCTTCAAAATTTTGAATAATCCCATAGCTAACCCATAACCCCAAACCGGTTCCTTGCCCGACTTCCTTTGTGGTAAAAAATGGCTCGAAGATTTTCTCGGAATCTTCTATGGCAATCCCCTTCCCCGTATCTTTTATGATAACTTCGAGCTGGTTATTTCTAGCCATCGTTTGCACAGCGATGGAGCCGGGTTTCCCTTCCAGCGCATCGACTGAGTTCATCAGAATATTGATAAACACTTGGGTTAGTTGGTCTGGCACAACGCGAAGATGCGGAAGGTCTTCGGCAAGCTCAATGGAAAAATTAATGTCTTTTACTTTTTTGCCGTACTGGACAATATTTAACGCTTCGCGAACGATTTGATTCACATTCGTCGGCTTAATGATGTACGATGACGGACGTGAAAAATCAACAAGGTCGCGTATAATGCGGGCAATCCTGTTAATCTGATTTTTAATAAGCTCGAGCTTCTCTTTTGCAAAATCGTCATCCGTTGTGCGCTGAATGACCTGCACGAGAGACGAAATGGATGTCAAAGGGTTGCCAACTTCGTGTGCGATACCGGCGGCGAGGGTTCCGATGCTCTCCATTTTTTGGGAGCGCACCAATTGCTGCTCTAATATCTTTTGCTCGGTGATGTCCCTATGGGCGCCAAGAAAGCCGACAAGATTATTATTTCCATCAACAATGGGCGAAATAACAAGCTCCGAGTGAAACGGGGTGCCATCTTTGCGGTTGTTCTCGACTTTCCCTACCCATACCTTGTGGGACATGATGTACTCCCACACCGACTTCCAAAACTCTGTTGTGTGCCTACCGCTATTTAAAATTCTTGGGTTTTTCCCGATCAGTTCCTCGCGGCTGTATCCGCTCGCCCTCTCAAATGCAGGGTTGACATAAACCATTTTTCCGCTTGCATCAGTAATTTGTATCGGGTTTATCGTGTGTTGGATAACGTTAGAGAAGCGAAGAAGATCCAACTCCTTTTTCTTCTGCTCGGTAATATCTTTTGCAATGATAACGCTAAAGGAATCTGTTTCAGTTTCTAAGATCCTTACTTCAAGCGATACCTCGATAATGCTTCGGTTAGCCCGTTCAAACTGCACCTCGATCGCCTGACTGCCTTTCCCGTTTTTTAATGCGTTCAGCACAGCTGCTCGATGTCCCAACGAAACAATTTTTTCTATGGGAGTATACAACAGTTGTCCGGCTTCATATCCCGTTCCATGAGATGCCGCCCGGTTATTGTCAACAATGTTGTTTGCCCGATCGAGTATAAAAATCATCTCGGGAAGAAGATCAAAAACACGACCGTATTTCGAATAACGAGTTGACAAGACGGGGTTCCTTTTCCATTAAAATTACGTCATCTTTGCTTGAGTGGCAAGCTACGTGCCAAATTTCTTAAGAGTGGGAATTGCTCAAAATATGCTGTTTTGGAGGGTTCTTGAAAATTTCCGAAATGAAAATTCTCGGTCTTGAGAAAGGACTTGAGTTCTATAACAAGTACTAAGAAGTTTAGGAATTGAAAAATCGAAGTAACGAGAAATAAAAAAAGCCAGTTAGCATCATCTCTAACTGGATTTTCAAGGATTGCCCTATGAGGTTAGGTTAAATTATATTTGAAACCCTAATTCGAATACGGGGCTTACTATCGCGTTCGATCTTTCGACGAAGTTCGAATTGTTGACCTCGAAGGTTGTTCTTCAATTCGTCAAGGTTTAATCTTAACTCATCCAAATCGGGACGGATTCGTCCGATTTCAATATTGGGGATATCGAAATCCATCTCCTGTAAATCCCGAAATTCATTCAACCGATGAGGAGAAGGAGTCCCGTTAAACCAAAAACCGTTGCCAACATGATCCTCGTCTTCGTTGACTTCAAGTGTTAATGTCTTTTTGCTTCCTTTCCGGAAAACTTCAACATCGACTTTTTCGCCGTCATCATACGCATTCAACGCTCTTGTTATATCCCAGACTTCATCCACGTGTTTCTTTCCAACTTGGGTAATGACATCGCCTGCTTTGAAGCCCGCTTTATCGGCGGTGCTGTTTTTCTCAACCTCTTCCACTAACACTCCTTTGCCTTCGGGAACGCCAAAATACTCTCCCAGTTGTTCATTTAATGCCTTCAACCCCAACCCGTACATAGTGCCGCCAAACATCTCAATGCGAGGTCGAGCACTCCCAAAACCAAAGGACATAGAAGTCCGACGAGGAGGCTTGCCTATGGTAACTTCGAAATTTTTTTTCTCCCCATCCCTCATCACCGCGATGCTTACCTTTGTTCCGGGCTTCGTTTTAGAAATTGCGCGTTGAAGATCTTCCACATCCCCAACACTTTTCCCGTTCACTTCGGTAATGACATCCTCCTCTTTTATGCCTGCGGAGTAAGCGGGGCTATCCCGGACAACATCGGTTACGTAAGCTCCTTCCTCGTTTTTTAAACCCTTGGATTTTTTAAGGTACGAATCAACGGTTTGGGTGGATACCCCCAACCATCCCTGCTGAGACCGCTCGGATTTCTCCTGAGGAGCGACTTCGTAAAACATTCCTCTATAAGCCGCTCCCATAAACAGCATCGAAATCATTAACAATACTCCCCCTATAACAATTTTTCTTTTCACAGTTACCCTCCGTAAAAATAACCTATTATTAAAATGGTGGCCCTTTGAATGTGTAGACGTTCAAGCCGAGGAGAATGTTCCCACGAAGAAGCTCATAGCGCTTAAACCTAAAAGACGAGAAAATTGAAGAAATTGCTGAGAAAAAGTGAGGAAGGTAGAGCTATTTAATAAACATGAGGCGCTTTGTCTCGATAAAGCCATTGGCTTGGATTTGGTAGAAGTACACGCCGCTGGCAACACCGGAGGCATTCCATTGGGTGCGATACGTGCCTGCCGACAAATGTTGATCAACCAATGTAGCGACAAGACTTCCAAGAATATTATAAATCGCGATTTTCACACTGCCGGATTTCGGAATTGAAAATTCGATTGTCGTGCTCGGGTTAAACGGATTGGGAAAATTTTGGCTTAATTTGAATGCCGAAGGCACACCTGATTCTCTCTGTTCGACAGAAGTCGTGGTCGTGACTTTCGTTTCAAACTTCCACTCAGAAGACCACTCACTTGTTTCTTTATCGCTGAGAGCGCGGACACGCCAGTAATATTTCTTTTTTGGCGTTAGATTGCTCAACGCAAAGTCAGTCTTTTCAAACTTTTCTTCGTTGATGAGAAGATTGCTGAAATCATCCTTTGTGGAAACTTGTACGGCAAATAATTCTTTTCCACCGGAGGATGAATTCCATTTTAACGTTACGCTTGTTGATACCTCATCACCATCTTTTGGCGAAACTAACTCAGGCGTAGCGAGAATGCTCGCCCCCGTATTAAAACTCCACACATCCGACCAATCGCTCACAGCCGTTGAATCTTTCGATTGGACTCGCCAATAATATTTCTCTTTGGTCGAAAGAAGGCTTACTCGATACGACGTCCCTTTCAAGCCATTGACCTCGACAAAATCTTTTTTGAAATCCTTTTCAGTTGAATACTGAAGATTATATTGTAATGCCTCCTTCACATCGGTCCACGTGAACGTCGGACTAATAGAGACGCCGACAGCACTATTCGATGGTGCGACAAGCCCCGGTGCCGCTAATCTACTTGAGCCGGTGGTAAAACTCCGCTCATTTGACCAGTCACTCGTTGAAGTCGAATCTGAGGCATTAACGCGCCAATAGTATTTCTTATTGCGCTCAAGTCCCTTTACTTCCAATGAGGTTACCCGAATGCTATCTCTTTCAATAATGTCTTTTCTAAAATTTTCGTCTGTCGAAAGCTGAACGCCGTATGAGACAGCCCCAACCGAAGTTTTCCAGCTCAATGTTGGATTGACAGAAACACCTTTCGCCTCATTGCTTGGGAATGATAATGCAGGGGCGGAAAGTTTTCCCGAGCCTGTCTCGAACCACCGTTTCGACCATTCGCTCGTCTTATTGCTATCTGCCGCGCTTACGCGCCAATAATATGTCTCCTTCGACTTAAGCGCCTTCTTCACTTCAAGAGACGTGACTCTGACATTCGAGGTATCAACAACGATATCTTTTTTAAACTCTTTATCCATCGCAACTTGAACGCTATAGGTCTTGGCGCCTTTTACAATATCCCAGCTTAACAAAGGATGCGTAGAGACCCCCGAGGCTCCATTTTCGGGTGCGATAAGTCTGGG
>JACQBK010000081.1 GCA_016194505.1 Ignavibacteriales bacterium
ATTGTGTCTACGTCCTAAAGGACGTAGTTATCACTCCAACTGGAGATATGTCATGATAACCCCGACCTTGAGGTCGGGGAGAAGTTCAAAAACAAACAAGGGCTTCTCCGCCGAAGGCGCCTGCCTGCCGCAGGCAGGGATACGCCAAACAGATGGCGCACGGGTGCGCCTCTGGCGCAAGCCCTGACTATAGTTTTTGGGATGGCTTCCAATAACAAAATTCGTTTTAACAGCTTTCTTTGACTTTGAGAGAAACCTTTTCTATATCCAAATAAAACATCGCATCCTTTGTTCGTTTCGTAGAGAGATCAATAGATAAGCGTTGTCGAAATAAGGGACCATCAACAACGAGCGTGTGGTATTCACCTCGTTCGCCACATATATCCATCCCGCTAAGTTCGTTCATCTTGTGCAGCTGCTTCAGCACAGGCATATTTAATTCCTTCGCAAGCCAATCGGCAGTAAGCCACGGTTGTTTAACGCAGGAGAACAACGGCACAAAATTGTTTGCGATAAGTTTTTCCAACAGTTCTTTTCGATCCCGTCTCCACAATGGCTTTATCACTTGGATACCCGAAGCAGCACTGCACTCCTCTATCCAATTCGGATGCTCCTCCACCTCGTCAATATCCCCCGTGATTAAATACCGGAGAGCATATTGCCATTTCAATAATTGAATAGCGTTTGCATAACCTTCCCGCATCGGCTCATGGATTTCCACAACCACATGCGGCAACTGCAACGCTTCCGCCTGACGCTTTATAAAATGAAGGGGATGGGCAAGAAATCGAGCATTCTCTGGCGCAAATGTTACCAAGCTTGCAATATGAAACCCCCGCTGAATTGCCTCAAACAATGCAAGGCAAGAATCTTTTCCGCCCGTCCAGAGCACAACCGCATTGCTGGAATGTTCGCTCATTTACTCCTCACCGTTATCACGCTGGAATCAAATCGCAATACCAGAACCCGTAAGCATACGGATCGGAGTTGCCATCATTGTTGTGATAGCATTGAGAGCTGCCATCCTGCCTCGTTGGTTTATAACGCCGATAGACGATTTCCCCTTTCGTACAACTGATCGGCTTGGGAAAAATAGGACCGTCATAAACGAATGAATGAAACTCCCCAAACTCGCCGCAGGGATCAACATTCTGCGGCAAGTCTTTCAAAAACTCATCATCAATAACTCGTCCCACAAAGCTTTGATCCAAATATTTTTCGTTCACGCAGACCGTCACAGCCTTAAAGCCTACATCTATAAATTCACGAGCTAATGCACGGGTGGAGATTTTCCAAAGAGGAAAAACGCCTTTGAGATCAAGGAGGCTTAATTTTTCCTCCCTGTATTTTCTCAAATCCTCTAAAAAAATATCCCCGAAGATTGACGCCCGAACGCCTTGTTGCTTCAAAATATTCAAGGTATCTGACATTGCACGGTCGTATTCGACCATATCCGGCATTTCAGGAAGGAGTATTTTGGTTAATGGAATATTAAGGCTCGCTGCTTGTTGTTCAAGAAGCTCAACCCTCACCCCGTGCATAGAAATGCGCTGATAATGATTGTTTACGCTCGTCAGCAAATGTGACACGTTGAACTCACCCGCTTGAAGTACCTTATACAGGCAAAGCGAAGAGTCCTTGCCACCGCTCCAATTAAAGACTGCTTGAGTCGTTACCACGATACGATTTAAGCGGTAACCTTTGAAAGAACGGGAAATTTATATTTCGCCGCCTCGAAGCTTCCAAATAGCACCGCGGAATAGATCAATGCGCTGAACATCGTATTGTTAAAGAACGGAATCGCCGCAACGTAGCAAGCAATCAGCCCTGTAAGATTCAAAGGATAAAATCCGCCATCCAACCCCAACCACACTGCAAAATTAGAAATGACAAAAAATACTACCGAGGCAGTAACGGATGTCATTGTGACATTTACAACTTTAACTTTATTCCGAAGAAGGAATCCCATTCCGGTGATAAGAGCAAAGCAGGAATAAATGACAAACCGCATAGAGGAGAAGAACGTATATCCCTTGAACATCGCTAACGCTGCATCGCTTATTACCATAGCGGCTAAAGGAATGGCAAAAGCGATTTTTTTATTCTCGAAATAAGCGCCGCCAAAAAGCGCAAGCGCTATTATAGGAGTGAAATTGGGGGGATGCGGGATAAGGCGGGAAACCACAGCCGCCAATACCATGGAAACCAGAACTTTAAAGCGCGGGGTTATCATACATATGCTCCTTTCTAAGAAATATGAGTAAATGGGACTATGGATAACGTTGCAGAAAATATATAAGGCAATAAAAAACCCCAATTCCGTTACGCGGGATTGGGGGTTGAAGATATAAAAACCTGAGTTATGTTTCGGTTCATCAGTACCCTCCCGCGAAGGCCCTTGGACTACTACAATTTGGCAGGTCTCCTGGCTTTCCCATTCTCTATTTCGCCTTCCCATTCCGCTTTGCGGAACAGTGGCTTCGTGCGTCAGAGATTCAATCCTACTCATTGTAGGATCGGGATCACAGTTGCGGGGCAGCTTCCGATTATTCAGCTTTTTTAACAACATGCTGAACGGAATTCCCTTTTCATCCCGAGCATTGCTGTCGGGACACCAAATCGTTTGTGTGAAAGAACAAAAATGATACTGCGAAGATAATCATCTCCTCCGCAGAAGTCAAGAGAAAAAAAAATTTTATTCAATAACCGACCGCCGCCCCGTACCCTCTCGGGTCAGCAGCACCGTAGAGCAATCCTTTTTTCTTATCTACTATTATTCCCTCCGCCAAACCTCTGTAACCGCTTCGTTCTCGAACTGCATATCCGTGCTTTATCAAATTTTCTACAACGTCTTGCGGAAAACCTCGCTTCTCATAATACAGCGTATCGGGAAGCCATTGATGATGAACGCGCGGCGCATCAATCGCTTCTTCTATATTCATCTTATGATCAATGACATTGAGGATAACCTGCAATACCGTTGTTATAATAGTGGAGCCGCCCGGCGTTCCAATGACGAGGAAGGGTTGATTATCTTTAACAATAATTGTAGGAGTCATCGCACTGAGCATGCGCTTGTTGGGCTGCACGGAATTTGCTTCACCCCCGACAAGACCGAACATGTTAGATGCACCCGGCTTAGCGGAAAAATCATCCATCTCGTTGTTCAAAAAGAATCCCGCCCCGTCCACAACAATGTCATTGCCAAAATAGTCGTTGATTGTCGTTGTAACGCTTACGGCATTACCCCACCGATCAACTACGGAGTAATGTGTTGTTTGCATGCTTTCATGGTTTGCAACACTGCCATGAGAAATGGCGCTGCTCGGCGTTGCTTTTGTGACATCAATCAGCTTTCGCCGCTGCGCCGCGTATTCTTTCGAAATCAGTTGTTCAATTGGAACGGGATAAAAATCGGGATCGCCCAAATATTCTGCGCGGTCGGCATAGGTAAGCTTCATCGCCTCCGCCATGAGGGAGATCGTTTTGGAAGAACCGAACCCGCCTGCCGCAATATCATATCCCTCTAATATATTCAGCAGATGGATGAGCGCAATGCCTCCTGAGCTTGAAGGTCCCATCGAGATAATTTCGTACCCACGATACGTTCCTCGCACAGGCGGCCGTTCCACCGACTGGTACTTGGCTAAATCTTCGGGGGTGATAATGCCGCCGCCTTTTTTCATTTCCGCAACAATCAAATCTGCCGTTTTGCCCTTATAAAAGCCATCCTTTCCGTATCGCTGAATACGACCAAGAGTCGCCGCCAAATCCTTCTGCACTAATGGATCTCCTTCGGTGTAGGCTTCACCCTTCTTGGTAAAAATCTTTTTTGTAGATGGATGGGTTAAAAAACTATTGAGGCTACTGCTTAACTCGTTCACAAGGCGGTAACTCATAACGAAACCCTTCTTCGCAAGAGTCACGGCTGGAGTAAGAACTTGTTGCCGCTTCATCGTGCCGTATTTATCAAGCGCATACAACATTCCGGCAACAGACCCGGGAACGCCGGAAGCTAAATATCCTTTCTGACTTTTCTCCGGGAGAAAATTTCCTTTTTCATCAAGGAACATATCCCGATGCGCGGCTGCGGGCGCTTTCTCGCGGTAATCAATCGTGGTAGTTTTTCCATCCGCCATACGGATCACCATATAGCCTCCACCGCCGATGTTGCCTGCTTGAGGGTACGTGACCGCCAGCGCGAACCCTACGGCAACGGCAGCATCAACCGCGTTCCCTCCCTTTTTGAGAATCTCAACACCCGCCTTTGATGCCAACTCGTCGGCGGAAACAACCATGCCGTGTTTGGCGCGAACCGGGTCTTTCGACGCCGTGGAGATAGGTTGAGCAATAAAACAAATGCTCCAAATAAGAATAATGCTTGCGATACTCTTTTTCAAAAAATTGTTCATCAGGTTCTTCAATAATAATAGTGAACAGAAAAACGCCTCGACTGAAAACATCGGTTTGAAAAACCTGTCATCAATCAAGGCGGGGTCGTTCATCAAAACGGTAAATCGTCCGCTTTGCCGCCCGTTTGCTCTTCCTGCGCGGGCGGGGCGCTTGAATCGGACACGGATCCACCGCCACTGCCGCGGCTATCGAGCATGACCATCTCGTCCATTACGATCTCGGTTACGTATCGCTTCACGCCATTTTTATCATCGTAGTTTCGATATTGCAACCGTCCCTCCATATAGACCTTACCCCCCTTTTTGAGGTATTCGCCGCAGATTTCTGCAAGTTTTCTCCATGCAACGATGTTGTGCCATTGGGTTCGTTCCTGGAGATTGCCCTCAGGGTCCTTCCATGATTCATTCGTGGCAAGGCTAAATGTCGCCACTGCCACTCCGCTGCTTGTATAACGAAGCTCAGGGTCCTTGCCTAAATTGCCGATAAGGATGGTTTTATTTACACTGCGAGATGCCATAGGATCCTCCGCTTGTGCGCCACGCTCCGTAGCGCAATTGATGTGAATACTTCATGATGAAATTGACTGCATGTGAATAAACTGAACCCGCCCCGATGCGTCGGAACAAAAAAACTCATCAGCCGATGGCGAAAAATAGGATAAAACCTATTGAATGTCAAGCAAGAACCCGCTTCTCCAATTGAATTCTTCAACGTCTCTCTCTACTCAATCAGAGACCTTAAAAACGAGCACTTTTTCCGCAGTGAGAAGATACAAGCGATCACGAACGACGGCTACATCTTCAATTGTTCGTAGCGGCGTACTCGACACTCCCTTGCTTGGAAAACCAATACAACGTATCACTCGTAACAACGATATTATTCTCTCTCCCCACGGCGAACCCCTTCGCATGATGAAGCGTTCCAACACCGATTGTTTGTACATAATTGCCGAAGTAATCGTACACGATTATTTTGCTCGGCTCAAGGACATACACATGATCATCGGAAGAAAGCAGAATCTTGATGGGATGTTGAAGCTTTCCTCGCTCATCACCAAGGCTGCCGAATGCACGCTCGAACTGAGATCGAGCGTTAAATTTCACAACCCGGATATTTTCTTCGTCCAGAATGAAAAGATCACCGAAGCGTGAAATCGCTGCACCCGAAGGATAGCCAAATCTTGCTTCGACAACACTCGTATCGCGGGTAGAAAATGTGGACATGAAATTGAGATTGCGATCAAATCGTTGAATACGGTGGTTCCCGTGATCAGCTATATAGACATTGATGCCGTCAGTGGCAATGCCAGCCGGTCCGTCAAAAGAAGTGGAAGTCCATCCATATCCCCCAACAGTAATCGGCAATGAAGTTTTATCCTTGAACAGAGAGATTGAATTGCGGTCAGCATCAACCACGTATATCCACCCTTGGGAATTGACATCGAAACGTACGGCGTGTTGAAAAACCCCAAGAGCATATTCTTCAACGAGTAACGTATCTGCTGTTGGAGGGGCAACGAGAGCGAAACAGTAAACAACCAGCGCAGTTATCGTAAATAGCGCTCCCAGGAATCATCCCGTAATTCTCCCCGCTTTGTCGAGTTGACAAGGACGTAATCACCAAAACCAGAGCGGTCAACAAAAACGAATACAACCCCGTTTTCTATGGCGTAATAATTCCAAATCTCGTATGGTTTGCTGTTTTCCGTGCTCGGGTAGCGTTGAATTTCATCAGGCTCGGAATATAAAATCAAGACACGCCCGCGGTCTGCCCGCCATCCATCTTTTGAAAGTGCGCGGAATCGTTGATTAGCCGCAAGAACTCGTTGCAAATATGTTGCGCGTGAGATTCCCTCTTTCCCCAAACGACCTGCTTCGACTTCCGCCCAGAATTTGGCGAGGAAGTCTCGTCTTCCCTCCGCGGCAGTAACTTGGGAAAAAGTTTTTATCTCTTGGTCCGTGGCAAAATATTGCGCTTTACGAAACTCATCTCCTAGCTCTTCGGCAGAAAGCCCGGCAAGCTCGCTCGCTTTCAAGGAAACGGCAGTCGGTTGAGTTGTTTTAATATGAGGATTGTAAATATAAAACGTTTTTTCTGTTTGTGTAATCGCGTTGCCGGAAGTATCCGCGAGAGTCAAACGAAATCGGTATCTCCCCGATTGAATGGCAGTAACATTGGTGACGCCTGCTTCGACAGCATTTTTTACGCCAAATTTCCGCGTTTTCGATCCCTCTTTCAACGCCTTTCCGTCCGGACCCACTATTTGCGTTTTGATGAGATACGATTGTCCAGGGTCAAGGTTGTAAAATTCCGAATAGCTATAAATGACAGGATGAGATGCGGCGCCAAACACCAATGTCGGGTTCGGCATCACTTCGAGAGAATTCTTAAAGAAGGGATCATCTTTTTGAGTAGAGTTTTTAATAGTCGAGCATAATTCTACATCGCTCGTGGTTACCGTAGCAGGATAACCTTGTACTGAAAGCGACAGCATAATACTATCTTTGCGTGTGCCGGTAAGCGAATCCGTAGCAATCACCTGCAGGGTGTATTCTCCAAATGGAACGGCATACCCTGTCTGGCTTATGAATGTCGAGCTAAACGAGGCTCCGCTCGTATCTACTATTTGAACAGGCAGCACCGAACGGTCGTTCACGGTCAATTCACCGGTTGCCGTATTCTTCAGCTTTGTGGAGAGCGTAATGGCTCCGACATATTTTCCCTCGTTTAAGTTGTACGTGACGAGGCGCGGATAAAAGCCGTAATAAATTTCGAGATAGCCGGATTTATCATCGTTTCTGAATTTCGCGTAATCTAAATTCAAAACAAACGAGGAAGCAGGCGTGAGACGCTGTGCCAGACTCACTTGAGTGGCGAGAAACAATAAGAGAACGAAGCTTGCATATCGTTTCATAATGACCTCCATTTTATTGTAAAATATATCAATTTGAAAGGAGATTTGCAAGAAGGCGAAACGCTCCCGGATGAACATTCATAAGCTGGGGTTGAAGCGCTAAATCCACATAGGTAACCCTGCCCAAACCTTTTTTCCAAGTGATAAGAAGCGGGTTTTGCCCATCGGTAGTTTTTATAGGGATTATAGCATTGTCCAGCGCCTGACCCGATACTATATTATGCCCTTTTCGGTACAACCAATTTGACCAATCGTCCCTTGCTATGACGTTGGGATGTGATAACAACGCCTGCGTCGAATCAACATCGAGTTGCGTATTCTCGTCAAAATTCGTAGCAAGCTTCAACGTTATTCCATCGATCAA
>JACQBK010000071.1 GCA_016194505.1 Ignavibacteriales bacterium
CCAAAGAATCCAAGCCCGCTTCGAAGCCTTCTTCAAATGCATCGAACGACTCGGCAAAGTCAGAGACAAAATCGGATTCTTCAAGCGCCTCTACACCAAAGGCAAAGAGCGACTAACCGTAGTCGTTTCTGAGATTATATCTTACCCCTCTCCCCTACTCCCCCACCTCAAAACCTGCTTTTCGTAACACGCTAACAGCTTTGCGGGCGATTTCTTTTGAGTCGAACGCGAGCCGGAATGTGCCGCCGCTTCCCTCCCGGATTTTCAACAGCTCCATATCTTTGATATTCAGCTTCGCCTTAAACAATGCTGTCGTCATTTTGGCTAACACGCCGGGCTGGTCTTTGACGACAACATACACTTCCGCCAACGGATGCAGGAAGCCTTTCATGTTTTTGGGAATCGAATCTCTCAGCCGTCTCGATTGCTGAAATCTCGATTGCAGTAAAGATGTTTTCGAGTTGCCCAGTGCTTTATCGTACAAACGAAGCTCGTCAATCAGCAGGCGCAACGATTTCTGAATGCTTTGCCTGTTGGCGGGGAGAATGTCCTGCCAAATATCGAATCGGCTAGAGGCTATTCTCGTCAGGTCGCGGAATCCCCCTGCCGCAAGCTGGAGATGCCGCTTTGCGCTGGAATGCCTTTTGCCTGCAACATTCATCAGCGCAACAGCTGTAAGCTGGGGTAAGTGGCTCACTGCAGAGGCAACCTCATCGTGAATTCTCGCATCCAGTTGGATGACGCGCGCCCCAAGCTTGGCTAAAAAATTACTGAGCCGCTTGAGTTGCGCTCGCGGAGTTTTTTTCGAGGGGGTCAGCACGTACATTGCATTCTCAAACAACAACGGATGCGCGGCTTCAACACTGGAAAGCTCCACGCCCGCCATCGGATGCCCGCCGATAAAATTATGCTTCGGAAAATACCGCTCGGCTTTTGTTACAATATGCGCCTTAACACTGCCGACATCGGTAATAACGGATTGCGGACGCGCGTATCGCGCTACGAGAGGCAACAACGTAAGGATGGATGAAATGGGAGTTGCGATAAAGATAAGATCGGCATCGCGGACAGCTTCTGCGAGAGAAAGCTTGCCCTCATCAATCGCTCCGCGGGCAATTGCTTTACCGAGAACATTGGGCTTGTCAACGCCGGTGACACGGCAAGATCGAAATCGCTGTTTGATTGCCAATCCCAACGAACCGCCAATGAGTCCGACACCGATGATGGTAACGCGTTGAAATTCGTTGGCTGTCCGTCTGGTTCGCTTATTCACGGGGGAATCTTCAACGGTTACGCTATGCGCCGGCCGATTGCCTCGGCGATAATGCGGACCTCTTTCATCAATTGCTCGAATTGATCCGGGAAAAGAGATTGCGCGCCGTCAGATTTGGCGTGATCGGGATCGTGATGCACTTCAACGATAATGCCGTCAGCACCAGCCGCAACACACGCCCGCGCCATCGGTATCACCTTATCCCGAATGCCGATGCCATGCGATGGGTCCGCAATGATAGGCAAATGACTTTTCTTTTTAACGACGGGGATGGCTCCGATATCCAGCGTATTGCGCGTGGCGGTCTCGAACGTGCGTATTCCGCGCTCAAGGTCTTTGAGAAAAGTAAAGTTCTGCATGTTGCGCGCGCCTACCTGAAGGATATCGGCGTATTTCTCGATAAGATCAATTTGGCTTTTATCCATCACTTCCGTAACGACTTTCAGCTTAAATGTATCGGCTGCTGCGCGTATCAGCTTCAACCCATCTTCGCCAAGCCCCTGAAATGAGTACGGCGATGAGCGCGGCTTAAACGCACCGCCGCGTAAGATTTTTGCGCCGGATTTTGCAACGCTTTCTGCGACGGTAAAAATCTGTTGCTCGCTTTCCACGGCGCACGGTCCAGCCATAATAATCACCTCGTTGCCGCCAATCTTCACGCCTCCAATGTCAAATACCGACCCTTCCCGCTTAAACGCGCGACTGGCAAGTTTATACGGTTCGGTGATGCGAACAACTTCCGCTACACCGGGCAATAACTCTATCTGACGATGGTCAAAATCCGGCTTTACGCCAACCGCTCCTAACACGGTATGGCGAACGCCGGTGGAGCGATGCACATCAAAGCCGTGTTCGTACAAAACCTTGATAATATCTTCAATTTGCTTTTCGGTAACGCCTTCTTCTGTAACGATAACCATAGAATCTTAGTGAGTAGTAATAAGTTAATGGTGAATAGTAATTGGTTAATTTAGTTGTAGCGATCTAATTTAAATTTCTCGCCGAGATAGAGCTTTCTTGCTTCAGGATCATTGGCAAGAAAATCCGCCGTGCCGGATTTGAGAATTTGTCCTTCGAATAAAAGATACGAATGGTCGGTGATCGAAAGCGTCTCATGCACGTTATGATCCGTAATGAGCACACCGATATTTTTCTCTTTCAGCTTGCTGACGATTTTCATGATTTCTTCGACTGCAATCGGGTCAATGCCGGCAAAGGGCTCGTCGAGAAGCATAAACTTGGGGTCGAGCGCCAACGCTCGTGCAATCTCCGTTCTTCTTCGCTCACCGCCCGAAAGCATATACCCTTTGCTTTTCACAAGGTGCGTTAAGCCGAAATCGTTCAATAATTGCTCGCATTTCGTTTCTTGATCTTTACGCGCAAGGTCGCTTGTTTCAAGAACGGCAAGCAAATTCTCCTTCACCGTCAGCCGCCGAAAGATTGATGCTTCTTGCGGAAGATAGCCGATGCCCATGCGTGCGCGGCGATACATTGGCAGAGAGGTTATTTCCGCGCCATTGAGATGTACTTTGCCGCCATTCGGCGGCACCATCCCGACAATCATGTAAAACGTTGTCGTCTTCCCTGCTCCATTAGGTCCCAAGAGACCGACGATTTCTCCCTGCTTCACTTGAATGGTAATATTATTGACAACCGTTCGCTTCTTATAGCGTTTAATCAATCCTTCAGAGCGAAGAAGATTCGGCTCTTCGCCATTGGGATCCCGGAGAATCGTTGTCGGTTTATCCTTACTCATAACGCTCATCAATGATATGCAGGTTCCTGCGTTTTGGACGAATGGTTATCCACCGAAATCCATCAAGATTATACGCCTGTTCGCGTTGGGCAATCATCGTTTCGGGAAAATATTTTCCTTCCACGCCTCCTGCAACACTGATGCGATCGGTTTTTCCATCTTCAAATTCTATCGTGATACGATCCCCGCTTGAGCGATTGACGCCGTTCGGCTCGGCATTATCAAACAGATAGTATAAGCTTGTTGCATTACGATTGGCTTCTACGCGCTCAAGTTTTTTTCCATTGAAATACATGATCAACTCGCGACCTGTCAATTGGTCGTACCGCTGGCGGTGAAGCGAATCAGTTCTCGAAGCCGCCATCGCGCGCCCCTTGACAAAAACGCTTCGCAATTGTCTTTCGCGCAGTGTAACAACGATGGAATCTCCCGTAACTTGGTTTCCCGCGTGCCAGATAACGGGTTGCCGTTGGAGAATAATCAAATCTTTTTTTGTATAGAACGTCGCCGCGCCGCAACGTCCGGAAAAATCCGCTCGCACCATAGAAACTTGTTCTTTCGCGATGAAACGCTCCGAACTATCCTGATATGCTTCCATAAGCTTGCCGACAACCAACAAGGTATCAATCGCACCGCTTGCCGACGTGTCAATCTGCACCATGCGGGGATTTTTAGGCACAATCGTGTAACGATTTTTCTCAAAGTGGACGAGCGAATCACCAAAAACCGTCACATTATTCTCTGAATTCGACACTTTGACGTTGCCGACCGCAATTGCCTTTTCTTCATTCTCGAAATACGTCAACGCATCGGAAAATGTTGAAGAGGTCGAATCCACAACATGCACATCGCCCGTGAAATACGACCGTTTGTCTTGCGCAAAGTACTCTCCGTATTTCGATGTCAGCACCATGCGCCCCCGTTGAAGCCGAACTCCTTTGCTCATGTGTGCAATGCGCTCGTTGCCGAAATACACTCCTTCGGATGAAATAAGCGTGACGCTATCTCGCACAATTTTCACACGACCGAATAATTCGATTTTGTTCTCATCCATATACCGAAGCGCTCTATCGCACCAAATTTTTACAATTTCACCCGGAGAGGACTGGATGAAATGGACATGCCCGACAAGCTCGCGCACCTCTTGGTTTTTCATGTACTTGACGTTGAGCGTGTCTGCGGATTTTAATTCAATGAGCTTGCTTTCTTGCGCATGAACCATCACATTCGAAAGAAATACGAGAACGACGATGCCGATTCTTTCCATAGCAACAATACTGTGATGGACAGTCACGATCTTCGCACTATTCAGTTTTCGCTTCTCCCGATACTTTAAAAATTTTGTAATTCCGAAGCTGTTGATCGGATTCAAAGCCGGTCCCTTGCATTTTTTCTTTGGTAGAAACAATACTGACGAATGCCGGCGTGTGAATAAGCCTGCGCTTATTATCCCAATATAACTTCTCGGTCCGCAGACGCGTGCTGTCGTCAGAAACAACGACAACGTGCCCATACGCTTCGAGACTATTGGTCGTTTCATCCACTTTCCCTTCATCGGAAGTCATCGTGGATGTCTGCTTACCGATTTCATTATAAAAATATACCGTTACGCTTTCGCTGAGGAGTGTTACGCTGGGCAAATCAAATTTTCTAATATATCCCGCGTCAATAACGGCTTTCACTTTGCCGGAATCGGATAAGACAATCCTGCTTTTCCAGCTTTCTTGCTGGGGAAGCGATTGGCTGTCTATGCCGGGGAGAACGGTCGGTTTGATCTTATCCTCGCAACCGAGCAACAGGCTGCACATCAGCAACAAGAGCAAGAGCTTGTCAATTACTACACTTTTCATCCAACCGCTTCGCCTCCCAACCCAGCCTTGACAAGATCATGCAAGTGCAGTATCCCGATGGGACGATGTTCGCCATCAACGACGACAAGCTGTGTAATATTGAATGCTTCCATCTCCTCGAGCGCAGATGCGGCTAATAATTCTTTCCGGATGGTTTTCGGATTTTTTGACATCGTTTGAGCGGCAGTGACATTCGTAACATCACGCGTGCGGTGGAGCAGTCTGCGCAAGTCACCGTCTGTGATAATGCCTTGCAATGTGCCGGAGCCATCCACAACGCAGGTCGCACCGAGTCGTTTCGATGTTATCTCCACGATTGCATCGGAAAGGGAGACATTCTCCTTCACAATCGGAACATTCGTTCCCGCAATCATCATTTCTTCAACCTTAAGGAACAGTCGCTTGCCGAGATTGCCGCCCGGGTGAAACATCGCAAAATCTTCTTTTGTAAAATTTCGTTTATTCAAGAGAGCGATCGCAAGCGCATCACCCATCACGAGCGTTGCCGTCGTTGACGCTGTCGGCGCCAAATCGTGCGGGCACGCTTCTTCTTTCACGCTAATATCGAGAACAATATCGCTTATTTTTCCGAGGTGTGAATTCGTATTTCCGATCATCGCAATCACTTTCACGCCTATGCGGCGAAACATCGGCATAAGCTCGCGTATCTCCTCGGTGTCGCCGCTTTTCGATATACAGACAACAACATCTTCTTCCCTGACCATGCCGAGATCGCCGTGCACGGCATCCGACGGGTGGAGAAAAAACGCCGGCGTTCCGGTTGAGTTCATCGTGGCGACAATCTTTCGCGCTACCAATCCTGATTTCCCCATCCCTGTGACAATCACGCGCCCTTTGCATGTAAAAATTAAATCCACCGCCGCTTCAAACGCACCGTTGATTTTTGAGACAAGCGCGGCAACAGCCTCAGCCTCAATGCGAACGACTTCTTTCCCTTTTTCGATAGTTTCACTCATAGTCACAATATATTAGTTGGGAAAAATAATCCAGTAATACGCTTGAAAAACGACAACTGAGATTCTTCCGGAACGACAATAGGCTGGTTCAATGGAATCTTCGCGCGCAACTTATTATACGTTACGAAGGCAAGCACCAAATCTCTGTCTGGATACATCGCGAGATCAGTAAACAGCCGTTTCGAATCAAGCGCAATCTTTGGATCTCGAGTATTGTTATGGAGCATCAACTCATTATAAAAGTTTGTAGTGGGAATCGGATGGTTCACCTTCGTTGCCTCATCATAGACCCACAGCAGTTTATCATTTGAGCAAACAGCGAGAACAAAGCGTTGACCCGCGGTAGTATTCATTGCAACCTCTCGAAGCGAATTTTTACACGCCGGGCACCCTTGCGAAGGAAGCCAATACGAATACGTCCATCGGTGTAGTTCATTCTCTACGGAGAAAACCTTATTCAATTGAGGATACATAATCTCAAATTCAACTTGGTCTCCCAGCCGCTCTCGTATGCTGATGGAAATCCTGCCGCCCCTTGTTTCCACAACTCCGTGCGCCAAAAGCTGCGGAAGCGGAGACTCATTATCCGGTCGTTCTGTCGGGGCAGCGATGATGTAATTTCCTTCGCCCCGCCTGCCACGAGCAGCAACCATCCATTGAGCAAACAACGTTCGGTATTCTGAATAACCCGGACGATCCTCAGGCAGCAACCACAACAGCAATTCACGCTCGATGGGTGTTAACTCACGCGGGAATAGTTCAGCTTCTCCCATGGCGCTTTGATCCTAAAATTAACTCTATGACTTCTCTCACTGCACCTTCGCCGCCCCGTCGTTTACAAACGTAGTCAACGAATTTCCGCACGTTGTCAAGTCCATTGGCTGGTGCGGCAGAAAAACCTACGATCTGGAGAACGGGTAGGTCGGGTGTATCGTCGCCGATGTACCCAATCTCACTATTGTTGAGATTCATCTTAGTCTTGATGCGTTCGTATGCTTCAAGCTTGTTCTCCAAATTTTGATGAACCTCTTTAATGCCCAACTCCTCAGCTCTCCGTTGGACTATTTTTGAGACCCTTCCGGTGATAATGCCGACGGCAACGCCCACCTGCTGTAACCTTACTATGCCATAGCCATCCTGAATGTTGAATTTTTTCAACTCTTCGCCTGATTCGCCATAATACACTCCACCGTCTGTCATTACTCCATCTACATCAAGCAACAGCAGTTTGATATGCTTCAGTTTAGACGAAAGTATTTTTTTAGCCACACTTAAATTCTACAATGATGAAGAATATTATTTAAAGACATCTTATAAATCCACGTCATTGCGATCCCGACTTTGGTCGGGAGAAGTCCCGCCATGCCTGCGGCAGGCAGGCTGTACGGTTCCGTTCTTTGGAATCCCGCTCAATGAACGGAATCCAAAAAGCAGGAGATCCCGTAAAACGGGACAATCTCTTGTTCTCTTCAGTTTAGGGGATTGCTTCGTCGTCCCTTCGGGACTCCTCGCAAAGACAACTATTTCTATTTTTCAGATATCTTATTTAACGACTTTGCGGACGACACGATCAATGGAAACTATTTGCTTGATAAAATCTTCCAGCAAATCAAGTTTAAGCTGACTCGCGGCATCGCTCAAAGCACGCGCGGGGTTTGGGTGCGTTTCAATAAAAATAGCATCGCAACCAGCAGCCACCCCGGCACGAGCAATGGGAAAAATAAACTCAGGCTGACCGCCGCTTTTTGTTTTCTCACCGCTGGGCAGCTGGACTGAATGCGTTGCGTCCAACACAACGGGGTATCCCGTTTGCCGCATAATGGAAAGCGAGCGCATATCAACAACGAGATTGTTATAGCCGAATGTGGTGCCGCGCTCAGTCAGCATAATCTTTTTGTTGCCTGTCATTGCTACCTTCTCGGCAGCAAGCTTCATATCCTGAGGGGCAAGGAACTGTCCCTTTTTAATATTGATCACTTTGCCGGTTCTGCCTGCGGCTTGGAGAAGCTCGGTCTGCCGCGAAAGAAACGCCGGTATCTGCAACACATCTGCCACCTGGGCAGCCCACTGAGCTTCTTCCACGGTGTGAATATCGGTAAGGATGGGAACGCCGAATTTCTTTTTTACTTCGGCAAGAATTTCAAGCGATTCTTCCATGCCAATAGACGAAAATGATGCGCCGCTTGTCCGATTAGCTTTTTTGTACGATGACTTGAAAATAAACGGGATGCGGTAACGCCTGGCAATGCGCTGAATGGCTCCGGCGGTTTTGAGAATCATCGCATGGCTTTCCACGACACAGGGTCCCGCTATTAACACCAGCGGCGCGCCTCCTCCAATACGGATAGTACCTACTGTAATGCTCACGATTGTATAGTTTCTCGTTAAGGAATTCGGGTCATCAACACGGAAAATTTATACCAACTTACAAAAAAAAGGGGGAACAATCAAAGCGAACTATCGGTGCGTCATTCTTGCTTCTCCGTCGTTATTCCCGTATTTTAGGCGAGGAAAACGACTGCAACAGCAATGACCCTACGCGCATACGCAAAAATCAATCTTGGGCTTCAAATACTCGGCAAACGCCCCGACGGATACCATGATATCGAAACTATTTTCCATCAAATTAACTTGTATGATGAAATTGATATCGTGCAAAACGAGAGCGGCATTCACTTTACAACCGATTCGCCCAATTTGCCGGTAGATGCTTCGAATCTCTGCGTACGGGCTGCAACCATTTTACATGATTTGACCGGCACACAAGGCGGCGTTGAAATTACCTTACGAAAGCGTATCCCCATCGGCGCGGGACTCGGCGGCGGGAGCTCCGATGCCGCTACAGTGCTAAAAGGAATTTGCAAATTATGGAATTTGGACATCAGCCTGCAAGAGCTTCATCTGTTAAGCAGCGGGCTTGGCTCCGATGTCCCATTTTTCTTGGATGGAGGAACGGCATACGCTACCGGGCGAGGAGAAAAATTAGAGCCTCTGAAATTATCACTTCCACATTGGATTGTTGTTGTGAGTCCGCCAGTACATATTTCTACTGTGTGGGCATACTCGAATTTTACTCTTAATCCGCACGTGCGTTGCGAAAATATGAAGGCGTTAGTGGCGGATGGGTTACGTGAGCCGCGAGTGCTCGTGAACAAACTTCGCAACGATTTTGAGCCGCTTGTGTTCCAGAAGCACCCTGAAATTATGCGCGTAAAAGAATTGCTGGTCAAGGGCGGGGCTGATTTTGCGCTGATGAGCGGCAGCGGCTCATCAGTCTTTGGATTGTTCAGCAACGAATCATACGCTAACGATTTAACGGAACAGCTCGCAGCACAATATAAAGTTTCCCTGACGGAACCACACTTCAAACCGAAACTAAACTATTTTTTTTGACTTTGAACCGAAGCGATTTTTCTATCAGAATTTTTTGCCGCGTCATATGTATTATTCTCATACTTCTTACGTGGGAAAATACCGGCTTTGGGTTTTTTCAAATCACCGCTCAACGAGATTCCGTTCCGCAAGCTCCCACCGACACTTCTCAACGAGAGCCTCTACGGTTTATCCCCTCCATCGGCAGTTTCTCTCAACTTATGGATTCCTCTTCAGCGTTTCACAGCTCGCAATTTATTTGGCGAGACGCACAATACGCCGGAGATTTGCTGTGGACCGTGCCGGGATTTTTCTTACGCGAGCTTGGAGAACCGGGCCAACCACAACAAATGAATTTCGCGGGGATGGATTCGCGTGGAATTTCCATTCAACTCGATGGACGAACGCTTCACGATCCCGTTACAGGCGCATATAATCTTTACGATATCCCTCTTGAATATGTAGACCAGATGGAGCTCGTTGATGGCGCGCTTTCATCATTTTACGGCTCGAACGCTTCTACGGCAACGTTAAATTTCGTTACGCACCAGTATAATAACAATCGCCCGCTGACAAAAATCAGGTACTTGCAGGGACCTTTTGAGCACACCCTCTCCGATGGAATTTTTGCACAAAATGTCGCGCGTGGATTTAATTTTATGTTCGGATTTCAGCGTCAGGTAACGAATGGACGTTTCCCCAATTCAAAGTATGATTCATGGAACGTCCGAAACCGCCTCCGCTACAACTACTCCAACCGATTGAACTTCTGGCTGAGTGATTTCTACAACAAATCAAGCACGGGATTCAACGGCGGCATTGACGTGCGAAAAAGTCCCTCGATTTTTGATGAAGTAACAGCTCTCGTGCGAACACGCGAAGCCTCACAAACAGTATCACGCCGGGACGTTACATTAGGCGGCATCGGAAAATTCTTTGACGACTCTACTTTCACTTCACACATGCAGTTGTACTATACAACGGTCGAGCGCGAATACAGAGAAACCGACCAAATTGCAGGATTAAATAAATTTTTAGATTTTCACAGTTATTCTTTCTGGGGCGCACAATTGCAACAGCAATTTACGTTATCACCTGCAGAGCTTACCTTCGGAACAGAATTTGAACATCGAATAATTGACCAAAGCAGAACCCTTGGCAGTAGAACCGAGGATTATTTCGCGTTAAAGGGCAAGGCTACATGGAATCAAGAAAACGTGGAAGGGTCAATTTTTATCCGGCAAGAGCAATTGAGAAAGCAATCTTCGCTCTCTTACGGGGCAGAATTTCGACGCGCATTGGGTCTCGGCATGAGCATCTTTGGAGGATATTCCAACACATTCCGGCTGCCGACAATGCAAGAACTTTATTGGGTTGATTCAACGGTTACAAGAACCGGAGACATAAAGAGGGAATTTCACGTCTTGAGCCAGATCGGGCTTCGTTTCCAGCCATCCCAATCGCTGGACATATCTCTCTCAACTTTTACAAAACGTATCAAGGACGCGATAGTATTTTTACCGCTATCCTCTTCGGCAACGTTCCCCGGCGTGAATATTTCAAACGTTTCCAGTATTTCCCTCGTCGGAGCGACAGTGAATGTTTTATTAAAAATTTGGAATTTTGAACTGACAAGCACATTCACCTTTACAGATTATAAGCAAGCGGATACAACAGCCCTCGCTTTCCCCAAATTTGTGGTAAGGAGCGAATTATCATACCGCGATACATGGGTAACCGATGTGTTAGATTTAAAATTGGGCATCCGCTCGATATTTATGAGCAAACAGGATGGATACCAATTTCTCCCTTCCACGATGACATTTACGCCGCAATCCGATACGAGGCAAGGTTCTTTCTCGACGTTTGATCTGTTCGCTATCGGCAAATTGGGCGATGCTTATATAACGCTGGTTTGGGAAAATCCTTTGAAAATTAATTACGTTCTCACGTCAACCTATCCGATGCCAAGCCGGAACATCAAACTTGGCGTCAATTGGGTTTTTGTAGATTAACACAATGGAAAAAACTATCTCCGTTTTTGGAAGCTCAAGACCGGGCGAAGGAACGCCTGAATATCAACAGGCATTCGAGATAGGGAAACATCTCGCTCGCGCAGGTTTTACCGTCTGCAACGGTGGATACGCAGGCATTATGGAGGCATCCGCTCGCGGCGCGAAAGAAACCGGAAGAACCACCATCGGCGTTACCGTGGATTTTTTTCCGCGACCGGCAAACCGATGGATTGATAAGGAAATCCGCGCAAAAACCATGTTGGAACGATTGGCAACATTGGTTGACTCCGCAGATGGTTACGTTATCCTGAAAGGCGGCACGGGCACCTTGCTGGAGTTAGCTTATGTGTGGGAATTTATCAACAAGAAAATGATTCAGGAAAAACCGATCGTCATCGTCGGTTCGTTTTGGAGCGGCGTTATCGAAACATTAAGGGAAGAACTTTTGTGGGAAGGTCTTGGTGATTGCACCAAATTTATTCAGCAAGTAGAAACACCGCAGGAATGCGTTGAGTTTTTGAAGAAAAAGCTTCTATAACCGTTTTACTTCCCTATTTACCCTGTATAGCCTTATTTAAAACCTCCAGCATTTTTGCCGCGGAGTCATCCCAATTGAACGACTGCGCCCAACGGAGTGCCTCTTGTTTCAAGCGCAATCTCAAATTATCATCCCGCAGGACAAGCAGAATTTTTTGCGCAAGCTGTTCGATGTTCCCATATTCATACAGCAGACCCGTTTTCTCATCCAGCACCGAATCCCGCAAGCCCGGCACATCGCTTGCGATAACAGGAACACCACACGCGTTTGCCTCGATAACCGTCAGTCCCCACCCTTCCTTGGCAGAACAATTTACCGCAACGCGCATTTGATTCAAGAGGGAGACCTTTTGCTCTTTTCCAACAAACCCTTTAAACTGCACTGCATCGGCAATGCCTAATTCATTGGCAAGGCGCTGAAGTTCCCACCGAAAATCACCATCTCCGACAATATGGAGTTGAGCATGTGGTACTTCTTGGCGAACGATGCTGAACGCCTTCAGCAAGTGGTCTGTGCTTTTGTATTTCTTAAGCCGACCGAGATGCCCGATGATGGGGACAGAAGTTTCCGGTTGTTCTAAATCGTGATAGACTTTATGGTCAACGCAGTTAGGGACAATAGAAAGATTCCGCTCCGGGAACCCATGGCTTATCAGTTCTTGCTTCGTGCTTTCAGAAACAACGGCAATGGGGATATTAAAATATTCCCCTAACGCAAACCGTTCGCTGAAAGAGACATAGAGGGCGACGGGCAAAGAAGCCTCTAAAAAAATGCTTCTGCCAAATAAATGATGCACAATGCCAACCAGCGGACCTTTTACGAATACCGGGCTAAAAAAGGGGATCTTGTTAATGTCATCCACCACCACATCATATCGCTCATGGCGAAACCGTGAGCGGTAACGAAACGGCACGATGAAGTTGAAAAAACTCCTCCCTCCCTCGCGAATAACACGGATACCGTCAATGGTTTCTTCTCTCGGAGCACCCGCAAACGATGAACAAAAAAGGGTGACCGAATGGCCCTGTGCAGCAATCCGTTTAAAAATTTCGTGGAGATGGACTTCCGCACCCCCGCCCAGCGGATTATTAATATCTTGCCAGTTGAGGACGAGAATTTTCATGCGAGGTTTATTTTTTTCCCACAACACCAATGGATATTCCAGAATACAGGGGAAGAGGAGTTTTCAAAAGCGAAGAACGAAGTTGCGTACGGAAAGTCCGCAACGGCTTTCCAAAAGAAGGATACAAGGAAAGATTGACGCCGGCTTTTTTACATAGTTCGCGTAAAACGCGGTAAAACAAACTCGGATACATCCATTCTCCGTACGAATAGAGCGGCGTAAGTCCCAACGACAGCAATTGCGATCTCAATTCCCCAACGGAAAACGATCGCTCCCAACCCGCAAACCATTGATCAACAGCCATGAGAATATGCTTTGCAACCGTGTAGATATGATAACGCTGAGGGACATCCACAAGCAGTAATCCGCCCTGTTTCAACACGCGGATATTTTCGCGAAGCAGTGCTTCAGCTTGGGGTTTGCGAAAATGCTCTAACAATCCTTGGTGGAATACGACATCGAACGTGCCGTCTTGAAATGGCAATCGGAATGTATCGCCGCCGATAATATGCACCGGTGTTTTGATTTTCTCGGCGAGCTTTTTCAAAATGCGAAGGGAATTTTCCGCGTAGTCAAGCTGATAAACAATCGCGCCGTGTTCAACGAGTGGAAAGCTATCACGCCCCGTCCCGGCTCCGATCTCAAGCACTTTTTTGCCGCGTAGTTCAATAACCTGCCGGAGATTTCTTGCAATTCTATCGGCGTTGGAATACACTTCCCCAACTTCCTGCTTCTCATCCCAAAACGTCTCCCAGTTTTCACGGCGAGAAGTCTTCTCACCCGAGGATTGGGGGGGCATTGTTACTTTCCTTTTTTCGTAGCCGCAGGAGCGCTCTTCTGTGGAGCTGCCGATGCAAGAGTATCTTTATTCAATGCATTCATCTTTTCACGTCCAAGGCGGACACGCAGCGTATCAACTCTTGCTACGATGTCTTTATCCCTCCCGTAAACGCCACGTATCAGGTCCAGAAGCTGAATAGCTTCATCATACATCTGCAAGCTCTGATATGTCTGGAGCAACAAGACGTACGGATTTTCCGCGGAAAAAGTCTCATACGTGCGGCGCTCCACGATAGGCTTCAAATCGTTAATTATTTCCATCGAATATTCTCTATAGCGCGCGTTGTTGCCAGCCATACTATATAAGCTTGCAATGTACGCCTTGGTGCGATAATCCATGGGAATAACTTTATGCGGCACGACCTGTTCCATCCTATCCAACACTTCGGTTAATTTTGCAGGCTGATTCAAAGCGTTCGCGTAATACAACCCAAGCAGGAAAAATGATTGGCGATAGTTCATCATCAGGCGGCGAATATCCTCATCGAAATACGTTGTGCTGTCTTTCAGACCACGCCAGAGAAATCCGAACTGCGGCGTCTTTGAGGGCTTTTCAATCTCATTAAAAAGATGGGCACGCATTCGCTGCTCGCTCAAATTCGACCAATATGATTGTCCTTTGAATGGAATAAGGCGGAATGCCATTCCTTCCAAGCGCATGTAATCACGCAGCCCGATTTTCGCCTCATCGGCAACAGTCATTGCAAAATAAACGGGGCGGCGCCATGCGGATGTGCTGATAATATCGTACACCATAATATCTTGAGCGCGCAACGCCTTCACTTCCCCAAATTGCAGGGTATTGGGCATGTAAAAAGTGATTTTGCCGTAATTTTTAAGGGTAGAATCCTCAATCGTCCCCCCCATCCCCTCTACGTTGTATTGCTGAACCACTTCTTGCGGCACGGGTAACTCCATCACACGCGGATCATAGCCTCGTGGTTGAATTTGATCTATAATTTCATCCGGTGCGCTGATCGGGACTTTCTTCGCCCCATACGGCTCTAAATACTTAAGCTGACGAATATACCAATTGGTGTTCAGTAAGCTTAAGTTGACGATTCGAATATCACGCCGCACGCCTTCAACATCCTGCAGATACCAAAGCGGAAACGTATCGTTATCGCCGTTCGTAAAAAGAACGGCATCTTGGTCACAGCTTTGGAGAAGGTTATATGAATAATCCCACGCAACGTAATTTCCCTTGCGATTGGCTTGGTGAAAATTCGTCCGAGCCATATTGAAAGGAATAAAAGCAAACGCGAAAACAAGAACGATAGAGCCGGCCAACACCGGATTGCGACCCTTCAACGCTTCACTTAGCCAATCAATCATCCAGAGCACACCCATGCTAATCCACATGGAAAAAATAAAGAACGAACCCACGTAGAAGTAATCACGTTCGCGCGGCTGCGGCTCCTGCATGTTAAAATAGACGACGAGAATAAATCCTAATACAAGAAAAAGTGAGGTGGCAACGAACGCCATTTTCCAATCTTTACGCCAATGGTACATCGCTCCTAAAAGCCCTATCAAAAGCGGTATGGCATAGAGCTGTTTGAAATCAACGCCAGCCTCCTTCCAATCGCCTTCAGAGCCGACATAATTCCACCCAAAGTATCTGATATACATGTGATTAAGCTGGTAGCGCCAGAAGTAATCGAAATCGCTCGTGTATTTTTGGTGCGCCCGGCGCTGTTCCTCCTCATTCACATTCCACCGCCTGTCAATCAACGGAGCGGAACCGTATTGTTCGCGGTTCAAGTAAGAGACCAAGCGAGTCGTATTGCTTGGATCGTTTTCGTTCATTGGTGGCTTGGCGTTTGCGCGGATGTACACCATGGTATATGTTGAATAACCGAGAACAATAAACAACAAACTTAATAACGCAACGTTCAACGTTCTGTGATTCGTCTTGTGTGAATAATAAACGCCATAGATTGCGCCAAGGAGAACTGCGAAGGGAATAAGCGTAAAAATAGCGCTCTTCGTTCCGCCGAATTCGCCGTCGAGGAGAGAGGGAAGCTCTTTCACGATGCCGGGATAGACAACGCCAAAGACGATGACTGCAACAGCGCCAAACTTAATAAACGAATTCATCGAAAATTCATAACGGCGGAAATAGAACAATAGCTCAACGCCGAACAACGCAAGGATTGCCAGCAGGTGTATGCCAACAGATAACCCTATAATGTAGGCGATAATGAGTAAATACACATCGCTTCGCTCCCAATCAGCGCGCTCGTACCAACGAAGTCCAAGCCACAGTATAACACTGACAAAAAACATGCTGAGACCATAGACTTCCGCTTCAACTGCATTAAACCAAAATGTGGAGCTAAAAGCAAGCGAAAGCGCTCCAATGGCGGCAGAGGCATAGACAACAAGGTGATCATACATTGTCTGAGGCTTTTCTCGCCACATCATAATAAATCGAACGCTGATAAGATATAAGAACAAGCACGATACCGCGCTTGCCAAAGCGGAGATAAAATGCATCCGAACGGCTATATCGGGGGTAAAGGGAATCATCGCGACAAGGCGGGCGACCAGAAGAAACAGCGGTGCGCCGGGAGGATGCGGCACCTGCAATGAAAATGCCGCCGCACAAAACTCACCGACATCCCAGAATACGACTGTCGGCGAAAGCGTCATGATATATGCTGCCAACGATATGAGAAAAACGGAGCCTGCAAAAATCCGATGAAGCCTTTGATGTTCCATGCGTTCCTCTTAAATGTAATGTATCCAAAAAAGCCTGTTCAATGTAAAATGAAATGGAGTGAACTGCAATAACAATTTCAGACAGCGTTCCCTCTCCTGAAGGGGAAGGAATTTTTTCCTCGATACGGCAGACAGGAAAATTTTAAATATCTCATTGCAACGAGGCGCAAATCTCATCGCAAACCATATATCCCTTCGGTGTTAAGCGAAGCTTTTCGCCATCAAAGACCATCATTTGTTGATCTAATAACGCTTCAAACGTTGAACGATGGTCGTTCATCACATCTCGTTGATGTCTGCTTTGGAACCCAGCCACGTTAATGCCCTCACTCCGCAATCCTAAGAAAATTTCCTCTTCAACAAGCTGTTGTGGGGTCAAACGCTCCTCGCCCACCACCGGGAGCAATCGTTGTTCCAGCCGCTCGGAGTATCCAACGACGTTGGAAATATTCCACCACCGCAAACCGTTCCAATATGAATGGGCGGAAGGACCAAAGCCGAGATAATTGGAGTGATTCCAATAATTGCTGTTATGACGGGACTTGAAGCCGGGTTTGGCAAAGTTCGAGACTTCATACTGCTCGTAGCCGTGCGACGTTAAGCACTCGATCGTATACTCATACAGTGCGGCATCGTCTTCAGTATTGAGCAGTATTACCTGTTTACTTTCAACCATCCGATATAATGGTGTGTTCGGTTCGACAATAAGGCTATAGCAAGAAATATGCGTCGGGTGAAGTTCCATTGCCTGTTGGAGATTCGCTTCCCATCGCTCTCTTGTTTGCGATGGCAGCGCAAAGATTAAATCAAAGCTCACGTTTTCAAATCCGGCTTCATACGCGTTTCGTACGCATTCTTTTGCTTCCAGTGATGAATGAATGCGGCTCAGGAATTTCAAATCGTCATCATGGAACGATTGAATGCCCATGCTGATTCGGTTAACACCCGCGGAGCGAAACGCTTTCAGTGTTTCTAAATCAACCGTGCCGGGATTCGTTTCGAGCGTAACCTCAGCGTCAGTCCGAATATGAAAACTTCGAGATAACAAGTTGAGGATTTCATCTATCGTGGATGGCGAAAGCAGCGAGGGCGTTCCACCCCCAAAAAATATCGTTTCGTATGATGAGTGAAAACGATCCTCTTCACTCCTCATCGTAATTTCATGCTTCAACGAAGAAAGGAATCGCTCTCTCAGCGCATTATCATGTTCCGGATTTTCCTTCGGGGCAATCGAATAGAAATCACAGTAAATGCACTTGTGCTCGCAAAACGGTATGTGGAGGTAAAGACTGGACATGGAGATTTTTAATTTTCGATTTGCAATTTACAATTTTCGATTGTCAATCATCGTATGAATGTAAACACTCTCCCCCAGCGTATGCTATAAAGTTTATCGGAGAGGCTGCTCATGGATACATCAGGGTCCCAAGACCAATACACCAGCAAGGCTTCACCAATCAGATGGTCGTCCGGGATAAAGCCCCAGTAGCGGCTATCAAGGCTGTTATCGCGATTGTCTCCCATCGCAAAATAATAATCCCGTTCAACCGTGTAACGGGATACTTCTTGTCCGTCAATGGTGATTGTCCCATCGGAAGAAAGCTCAACCCGATGCCCTTCTCTCATAATAAACCTGCGCCAGCGATCAATAGTAAAAGGATTTAAATCAACGACATCTCCCCTTTTCGGGACAACAAGAGGACCATAGTGTTCCTCCGTAAACCCCGCACCTCGCGGAAAAAGTCGATAGCTTCGTCGCCAATGGAAGAGTTGGTTCACGGTACTTGGTTTTGCATGGGCAGGGAGTGTTAATTCTTTGCCATTCACAAAGACACGCCCCAATTGAATTTCAACGGTGTCCCCCGGCAATCCGATACATCGCTTAATATAATTGATTGACTCGGCGTTTGGTCTTTGATCCCGTTCACCGGGAAATTCGAAGACGATAATGTCTCCGCGCCGAACGTTCTTGAATGCCGGCAATGTGAACGATGGGATTGCAACGTTCGTCAAGGGAACATACCGCGGCGTCTTAAATCCATAGACAAATTTGTTGACAAGCAAAAAATCACCGACAAGCAGCGTGTTCTCCATCGAGCCGGAGGGAATTCTGAACGCTTCGACGACAAATGTCTTTAAAAAGAGCGCAACGATAAGCGTAACGAAGATGGTTTTCGCATAATCCCAAAACTTGCGCGAGGTTTCACCTTGAGGTGGCTCTGCTGCGCTGAGGACTGTGTTCTCTTCAATATGTCCGGCTTCTTCGCTCATCGAATAAGAGTGCCAATGCGACCTAATCGGACAGAACCAAGCTTTGCAAAAATGTTATAAATCGGTATGTCGGTGTCCCACGACCAGTACACGATCAACGGTGTACCGACAAGATTTTCCTTCGGAATAAATCCCCAGAAGCGGCTATCCAAACTATTATCCCGATGATCTCCCATGCCAAATAAATAATCCCTTTGTACGCGATACTCAGTTACCGCCTTTCCATCCACTTCAACTTGATTCCCGTTCAGCCGGATGGTATGCCCTTCTCTTCGGATAAACGTTTCCCAAGCATCAAATGTGTTTTTATTCAATTGAACAACCATTCCCTGTTTAGGAATGACAATGGGCCCGTAATTCTCTTCATTCGACGGAGCGCCTTTGGGAAAAATTTGTTCGTTGGGCTGATGCGGCTGTGTTGACCTGCCGAAGCTGAATTTTAAATTGCGCGGGAGGGGCGACGGCATTCCATTGATATACAAAACGCGATCTCTCACCTGCAACGTGTCTCCGGGAAGCGCAACGCACCGCTTGAGATAAAATGTAAAATCCTGAGGGTCAACTTCATCCCGCATCCCCGGAAAAACGAATACGATCACATCGCCGCGCTGGACATCTCGAAATTGCGGCATGCGGAACCACGGAAGTCGAATGTTAGTAAAGGGAATGTTTCTCGGCGAGGTGCCGCCATAAATAAATTTGTTGACGAATAACAAATCCCCTGTCATCACCTCGTTTTCCATCGAACCGGTCGGGACAAGAAACGACGCAACAACGAAGTTATTGAGAATCAGGAATGCGCCGAAAACGATTCCAAATTCCTTGAGAAAGGCGATGGTCTTTTCTTTGAATGATAATTCTCTTTCGGATTTTTCCTGGGGTACTTTTTGTTTTCCCAATCAGTTATCCTTCATGTATGTTTTTTGAAATATAAGTTTTACGACTACAAGCTATCTTAAAAACTACTCCGTTGTGGCGTCAGGGCTGAAGCCTTATTTCCTTTTTGTTTTTTATACCCCGACCTAAAGGTCGGGGTTATAACCACGTCCTTTGCGTTTTCCAGCCTGCCTGCCGCAGGCACGGCATCCCGTATAACGGGACAGGGCGTGGTAAAATGTCTAATATAATTATTGGGTTTTTCCACCGAAGGCGCCTGCCTGCCGCAGGCAGGGATGCGCCTCTGGCGCAAACCTATTAAAATGCTTTTAACTCACCATTTTTGTGATAGATTCTAATCTTCCATGGAAAGAACGGCAAGGAACGCTTCCTGCGGGATTTCCACCCGACCTACCTGCTTCATACGCTTCTTTCCTTCTTTCTGCTTTTCTAACAGCTTTCTTTTACGGGAAATATCACCGCCGTAACACTTCGCTAAAACGTTCTTTCGCATGGCGCTGATTGTTTCGCGGGCAATAACTTTGCTTCCGATAGCCGCCTGAATTGCAACCTCGAACATCTGGCGAGGAATAAGCTCCCGCAATTTCGAGCAAAGCTTCCTTCCCCACTCGTACGATTTTACGCGGTGAACGATGGTCGAAAGCGCATCCACTGGCTCACCATTCAATAAAATATCCAGCTTCACAAGCTCCGATTCGCGATACTCGAGAAAATCATAATCAAGCGAAGCGTAGCCGCGGGAAAGGGACTTCAGCTTATCGTAAAAATCAAAAATGATTTCCGCCAATGGAAGCTCGTAGTGAATATCCGCGCGCTCGGGACTAAGGTACGTCGTGTTCTTATGCACGCCGCGGCGATCCATGCACAGTTTCATGATGGGACCGATATATTCCGGCGGGGCTATAATCTGCGCTTTGATAAACGGCTCCTCCACTTTTTCAATCTCACCCGGAGTTGGCATAAACGCAGGATTATCAACCAACAGCACTTCCTTATTCATTTTCGTTACTCGATACTCAACGTTCGGAACAGTATTGATAAGCGCCTGATTGTACTCGCGCTCAAGCCGTTCGCGGATAATTTCCATGTGCAGCAAGCCGAGAAATCCACAACGAAACCCAAATCCTAATGCTAAGGATGTTTCAGGCTCAAAGAGCAACGCCGCATCATTAATTTTCAATTTTTCCAGCGCATCGCGAAGCTCGGCAAAATCATCGCTGTTGGAAGGATACATGCCGCTAAACACCATGGGTTTGACTTCTTTGTAGCCCGGCAACGGTTCAGCAGCGGGGCGATCAACAGACGTGATGGTATCGCCGACTTTCGTATCGTGCACATCCTTTACGTTCGCTATAATATAACCGACATCTCCCGCTGAAAGAGCACCCGTTCGCTGGCGCTGCATTTCCAAAATTCCAATATCTTCGGCTTGGAACTGTTTGCCGGTGGAGAAAAATTTAATCTGGTCTTTCTCTTTGATGGTTCCATCAAACACACGGACATAAGCCACAGCGCCGCGATATTCATCGAACACGGAATCGAAAATTAACGCCCGAAGCGGGGCATCGGGATTGTCTTTTGGGGGAGAAATTCTCTTGACGATCGCCTCAAGCACTTCATCGGTTCCCAATCCTGATTTTGCACTGCCCATCAAAATTTCATCTTCTGTACAGCCCACCAAATCCATGACTTGATGCTTCACCGTATCAATCATCGTTTTAGCGCTTGGGAGATCAATCTTGTTGATGAACGGGATAATCTCAAGACCCGCATCTATGGCAAGATAGAGATTGGAAATCGTCTGCGCTTCGACTCCCTGCGTTGCATCCACAACGAGTATAGCTCCTTCGCACGCGGCAAGCGAGCGCGAGACTTCATACGAGAAATCAACATGACCCGGCGTATCAATAAGATTTAAAATGTACTCCTGCTTGTCGCGGGCTTTGTACTTCATCTGGATTGCATGAAGCTTGATAGTAATACCGCGCTCCTGCTCAAGCTCCATATCATCCAGTACCTGCTTCGTCATATCGCGAGAGGCGATAGTCTCCGTCGTCTCTAACAACCTATCCGCAAGCGTAGATTTTCCGTGATCAATGTGCGCTACAATGCAAAAATTTCTGATATTCTTCATTTAGGAACAACAAAAAAAGGGCTCATTCGTGCTTCAAAAAAATAAGTACGCCCTCTGTATTTAGACGTATAATTCGTACATTTAGCAGAGGGAAAGAATTAAATTTCGTTGTATAACCAGCCAAAAATAGCAAAGAGTGAGACGGAAAGTTGACCGTCATCCCGATATATCGGATGTCGGTCAACTCACTTATGCTAAACAAAAACCTTGCAAAAACAACAAAGAGTAAAGAATGGGAACACGTAAAATCAAGGCACTCTTTATCCATTAAAGCGTTAAAATATAGCGTAAAATGGCGAGAAGAGCAAGAATTTGGTAATTTTAGAAATTAAACTGGTATCTTCCAAAAAAGAGAGGTGGTGCACGTGAAAATCATCTTAGCTGGCGCAACCGGCTTTATCGGTCAAAGGCTTATCAAAAAATTAGGGGAAAGTAGCCACTCTCTCGTGCTTCTTTCAAGAAACTCATCGGAAGCTCGCCGACACTTTGGCGAGATGGTACAAGTCGAACAATGGGATGCACGAACGTTGGGAGCTTGGGCGCAACATCTCGATGGCGCCGATGCAGTGATCAACTTGGCAGGGGAATCCATTAGCGGCAAGAGGTGGTCGCAAACGCAGAAACAAAAAATCCTCGCCAGTCGCATTGATGCTACGAACGCAATTGTTGAAGCTCTCGCTCAAGCAAACAAAAAACCGCACGTCTTAATCAACGCGTCTGCTGTCGGCTATTATGGAGATGTTCCTGAAGGCAACGTAACGGAAGACTATCCGCGGGGGAACGATTTTCTTGCTGAAACGTGCGGACGATGGGAACAAGCGGCATTGCGGGCGGAACAATTCGGAATCCGCGTGGCATGCATCCGCACAGGCATTGTTCTCGATAAAAACGGGGGCGCGCTGAAAAAACTTCTCTTACCATTTAGACTTTTTGCGGGAGGTCCGCTTGGAACTGGGAAACAATGGTTTCCATGGATTCATATTGAGGACGAGATCGGAGCAATTCTCCTCGCGCTCAAAAATCAAAACATAGCGGGTCCTGTGAATCTTGCCGCACCGGAGAGCGTTACCATGCGACAATTTTGTTCAGCGCTCGGCAAGGCAATGCGCCGGCCGTCATGGGCGCCGGTGCCGGGCTTTGTGCTGAGGATTGCACTGGGCGAGATGGCTGGACCGTTGTTGCTCAGTGGTCAGCGAGCCGTTCCGAAAAAACTTTTAGCGGCAGGATATGCGTTTAGATTTCCAGAGCTGAATACGGCATTGAGGGATGTTTTAAAATAACACAAAAAGATTTTTTTCACCGTAGAGAACGCGGAGGGCGCGGAGAAAAAAAATAAAAAATAAATAAAAATGTCTCGAAAGTTTTTTCTTTGTGTTTCTTAGCGCTCTTCGTGGAAAGTATTTTTTCCGAAAAAATCCTTAGGACTCTGCGGTCTCAGCGTTCTCTGCGGTTAAATTTGTAAAGCATTATCGAATCGGCACTTGAATTTTCAACGCCGCCCCTCCGCCAAGATTATCCGTCACTTCAAAATTATAGAGGCTTGCGCCAACGTAGGCATCAAGGATGTTTAAAATGTAGGTGAGACCAATATAGAACGCAAACCTGTCCCGTTGGTCTCTGTAAAAATCTCGTTCGTAGAGAAATTGTTGGTTGCCTTGCCCGTTATTCTCTTTTTGGTCAACAGAAAGTTGGTACTTTGCCCGCGCCGCCACATATAAGTCATCTTGGCGAATCCACAGGCTGATAAAATACGCGCTAAAGCCGAGAATGATGGGAACCTTCCAATACCGCTCCGTATAAATTTGTCCCGCGCCGGGTAATGCGGCGGAAAGGAGAATAGCTGTTAGAGTGGATTTTGTAGGGCGAGTTGCAAGCGATGCAGTCTGTGCGGTATCAGCAGAGACAGTATCAATCGTAGTTCGGTAAAAACCTGGGAGGGGAATGCTTTCCTGCTTGAAAAGATGCGGGGCGACTTTATACTGTGCGTGTACGGGGACACATATCAGAGCGACACACATCCCAAGAATAAGCCAACGACTTCCGCTCTTATGAAAAAAGGGCATCTTCCTGCCTGACTGATTATTTTTCAATAACGGCGATCGCTTCGATCTCGACTTTGACATCGCGAGGCAAGCGAACAACTTCCACCGTGCTGCGTGCCGGCGCGGCGACGGAAAGAAACTCGGCGTAAACCTCGTTCATAGCTCCAAAATCATTGAAATCCTTCAAGAACACAGTGGTTTTTACCACCGACCGCATCGAAGAACCGGCGGCAATCAGCACCTGCTCGATGTTCTTCAGAACTTGCCGTGTCTGGATTTTTATATCGCCTTCCGCGATCTGATTTGTAACAGGATCCAATGCAACCTGGCCTGCAGTGTAAACAAATTTATCGTCCACTACGATTGCTTGGCTATAGGGTCCAATAGGATTGGGAGCTTTATCGGTTTTGATCTTTTTCAGTGCCATAGAGATAAATTGTAGATTGAAAGTTGTAAATGGATTAGTGCATTTTTTCGATTGTTGCAAACAGATCAAGCAGCCTATCAAGGTCATCCAGAGAATAATACTCGATGACGATTTCCCCTCGCCCGCCCTCTTTGACGCGCACGGAGACTTTCGTTCCTAACGCTTGGCGTAGTTTTTCTTCAACGCTTTGAATGCTCGATGTTGGTGCGGGCACTTTGTGCGACGATCCGGAGCGTACGGAAATCTTTCCCGCTGATTTCGCCAATTGCTCAACGTTGCGAACTGAGAGACCGGAGCGCACGATTCTTTGGTACATTTTTAATTGCAACGACTCGGCCGGTAAGGTGATGAGCGCACGGGCATGCCCCATAGAAATCAAATTTTTACGAAGACCTTGTTGAATTTCATGCGGCAGTTTCAGAAGCCGGATAAAGTTTGTTACTGTCGTGCGATCTTTTCCGACCTTATCAGCAACTTCTTCTTGTGTGAGGCGGCATTCATCAATCAAACGCTTATAGGCATGGGCAATTTCAATTGGGTTGAGAGTCTCGCGCTGGATGTTTTCAATCAACGCTAACTCGAGCATCTCTTCATCGGAAGAGACGGCAATGATGTAGGATGGGATTTCGGTAAGCCCTGCGCTTTGAGCAGCCCGCAAGCGACGCTCACCGGAAATTAACTGGTACCCTTCGGAAATTCTGCGAACCGTAATCGGCTGGATGACACCTTTCTCAACGATAGACTTGGTCAGCTCAGCCAACGATTCCTGATCGAACTCAGCACGAGGCTGAAAAGGATTAGGACGAATGTTCTCCACACTGATCCGCGCAATAATTCCCACACCACCCATATCGGCGCCAACTTCATCGGTACGAACGCTGACCTCTTTGACCGGAGCCTTCGGAATCAGGGCGCTTAAGCCTCTTCCCAATACAGATTTTTTTTGCGTCGTCATACTGCTCAGTGAGGAACCGGATGAACGTGGGAAACTGATTCTACCGATAACGCATCGTTATTCGCCAGAACCTCTTTTGCCAATTCCATGTAATTGCGAGTGCCGGAACAAATCGCATCATACAAAATAATCGGCTTACCAAAACTTGGCGCCTCGCTTAAGCGAATGTTGCGAGACACAATTGTTTTAAAAACTTTTTCGCCAAAATATCGTTTTACCTCATCCAAAATTTGGTTGGAAAGACGAAGACGCGAGTCGAACATCGTCAACAATACACCTTCAATATCGAGATTAGGATTAAGTGTTTTCTTCACCATGTTGACAGTGTTGAAGAGCTGACCCAAACCTTCGAGAGCGAAGTATTCGCACTGCACGGGGATGAGAATCGAATCAGCCGCAGTCAGCGCATTGAGCGTGAGAAGCCCAAGGGAAGGCGGACAATCAATCACGATAAAATCGAAATTCTCCCGGACCATTTTCAATGCGTTCGAAAGCCTGTGCTCGCGTTCTTCCAACTCTACCAATTCAATCTCCGCGCCCACGAGGTTAATGTGCGATGGGATGGCAGAAAGATACGGCATTTGGGTTTCGACAACTGTGGAGTTTACACTAAATCCATCAATGATAACTTCATAGATGGTCCTGCCTTCCAAAGGCTGAACACCGATGCCGCTTGTGGCGTTCGCCTGTGGATCAATATCCACCAGCAGGGTGCGCTTCTCGGCAACAGCGAGTGAGGCGGCTAAATTGATTGCCGTCGTGGTTTTACCCACCCCACCTTTTTGATTTGCAATAACGATTATTTTTCCCATCAACAATCCTTTTTAAGAAACAGCCATTCCTGCACCGCACATAAGGGCAACAATGCCCCAAAAGATTGACCTGCGAATGAGCTTTTTCAATCCGAGACGCCAGCCTTCAAACTCATCCGAATCATTGCCAACGGCTTGTTCCATCTTGGAAAATACCTGCACCGTTTGCCACGAAAAAAATGCCAACAGCAACAATGCGACCTGCTTTATTGCGAGAAGTTTCGACCATAACGTCGAGTACTCAAACCACAAAAACTTGGGACTTAACAGCATCAACAAAATTCCGGTCATGAGCAATGACCAAAAGCACGACCAGATGAACGGAAGGAACCTTTTCTGCGTTCCGAGCACAACCTGCAACTTCGTCGCCTCTTGATGCTCCACGATAGGAATGAAAACTGCATTGATAAAAATCAATCCGCCGAACCACACAACCACTGAAATCACATGCATTAACCGGCAAGCCCAAAGAACGAAATCCATTATACGATCATGAAGAAAAGGTCATCTACCGGAAGTAAAATTCTTCGTCGAATATAATCCTTTTTCCAACCCTATGCAACCGAACTTTTTTTATAATGGAGAGCAAGATGACCGTCACCTCTAAGGTGACGGTCATCTATTGTCACTTGGCGGTCAAAATTCAGAATAGGACCCTGCATTTTCATTTGTCGTAATAAACATCAGCCGAGCTTATCGCCTATTTTGAGATTGTACCCGCGTAAAAACTCAGCCGCCCCCATTCGTTTTCGCCCTTCTTGCTGAAGTTCTACAAGAGAAACAATTCCATCGCTTGTTTGAACGAGAATTCGGTCTTTTCCAACTTCTACGATCCCGCCGTTCTCTATTTTATTCCCGGCAATAAACTCCTTTGGCAACTCTGTTTTATGGATGCGAAGAACTTTGCCTTGGTGAAACGTCCACGCGCAGGGATGGGGAGAGAGTCCCCGTATAAAATTATGAATTTGTGATGACGATTTGCTCCAATCAATTTTGCAGCCTTCCTTAAAAATCTTCGGCGCAGGGGATGCGAGGCTTTCATCTTGAGTACGCGGCTGTGCTTTCCCAAGCTCGATCAAACGAACGGTTTGCAAAACGATTTCCGCACCTACTTCGGAAAGTGTATCGTGCAGCTCGCCCGCAGTTTCATTGGGATCAATTTTTACTCGCGCCTGAAGAAGAACCGATCCCGTATCCACTTTTTCTTGCAGAAAAAAGGTCGTAACGCCGGTTTCCCGCTCCCCATTGATAATTGCCCAATTGATAGGCGCGGCGCCGCGGTATTTCGGAAGCAACGACGCGTGCAGATTAAATGAGCCGATCCGGGGAATTGTGAAAACCTCTTTCGGCAAAATGCGAAATGCCACCACAACGATGAGGTCAGGCTGAAGATTTTTTATGGAAGAAATAAAATCGGGATGCTTTAAACTTTCCGGCTGAAGGAGCGGAAGATTGCGCTCAACTGTAAATTTTTTGATGGGGCTGGCAACGACTTTCTGACCACGTCCCTGCGGTTTATCGGGGACGGTAACAACCGCAACGACATCGTACGTATTGTCGAGGAGAATCTGAAGGCTCGGAAGGGCAAACTCCGGTGTGCCCATGAAGATAATTCGCATGCCGAAGGCTTACACCTCCAAAGCGCTGATAACAGGATAAACCGTATCTACTTCCCCTTTTTTTATTTTGCGAAGCTCGCTATTCAACAATGCACGCTGTGTTTTTGTCAGATGGTCTACAAAGAGCACACCGTTCAAGTGGTCAATTTCATGAAGAATAACGCGCGCCAGTATTTTGTCTGCGATCATATCAACCTCTTCGAAATTCATATCTCGAAATTTTACGCGAATTGATTCCGACCGAGTAACCTCAGCGCGAACATCCGGGATGCTTAAGCATCCTTCTTCCATGTCGCACGAGCCATCTTCCTTTACAAGTTCAGGATTGATAAGAACAAGCGTCTTCTTTTCTGCACCGTTAGTGCGCGGAGGTTCGTCCCCTTCTTCATCTTTTTCTCGCATGGATTCTTCGACGGCGGACACATCAATGGTGATGACACGCCTCAAATCGCCAACCTGCGTAGCCGCCAAGCCAATGCCGTTGGCTTTACGCATCGTCTCGGTCATGCCAACAATAAGCTTGAGCAATGAATTATCAAATTCCTGCACGGGCTTTGCTTTTTTTCTTAGAACATCACTGCCGTATAAATAAATTGGGAAAACAGACATGATAAACTATACTTGAAATAGTGTAAATATATAAGCAAAAAAATTAGTGTAGAGCGATCCCGATTTTATCGGGACGCTCTACGGGATCAGTTTAATAAATATAAAAATGTGAAGGCTTGGAAGCAACCCTCCTAATGCACAATCCTTCGTGCACCCTCGTACCGCTTTTTGAAATAGAAACTTTCGAGCGACGATATGGTAACACCTAATGAAACACTCGCATGAGCGAATAAATCATCTCCCAAATATATCCCGACATGCGAAGCCGATTCCCCTGTGGTGTTGAAGAAGACCAAATCCCCGAATTTCAAATCTTCAAACGCTACTTCGTTGCCGATTTTGAACTGCTCCGCACTTGTCCGCGGCAACTGCTTGTTAATGGAATGTTTATACACAGTCATTGTGTACGCAGAGCAATCAATGCCGTCTTCGCTTTCCCCGCCTAATTTATATGGCGTTCCCATCAACTTGGAAATCTGCCGCATGACTTTGCTTTGGTCGAGATTGGAAAGCGCCGTATTCTTTTCCGTCTTAAAGCTGCGCTTGCCTGAAAGAACGTTCTCTGCCTCAGCGGACTTTGTTTCCTTATCTTCTTCGGCTGACGAAGTCTTTTTCTCCGCCGGAGGCGTGGACTTTCTTTTTTCCCCACTGCCAAAGCGCGGAGATGTAGCGCCGCATCCGCTAAGAGCGAAAGCTCCCGCAATCAAACAAATAACTATTGAGAATGAGAAGAGCGCCGAGCTTGAATTCATCCGATATGTGTAAAAAAGCCCCGACTGACGCCGAGGCTTTATATTCGGTGTTTGTATGTCCACACTATCCTAAATATGATCGTAACGCTTTGCTTCGCGAGGCATGCCGCAAGCGGCGAATTGCCTTTTCCTTGATTTGGCGAACGCGCTCGCGCGTGAGGTTAAACTTTTCCCCAATCTCCTCCAGCGTCAACGAATGCTCCTGATCCAGACCAAAATACAGGCGGATGACCTGAGCTTCGCGCTCGCTCAATGTATTCAACGCGCGCCGCACCTCGACCTTAAGGGATTCCTCCATCAACTGATTATCCGGCGCAGGCTGGCGCTGGTCTTGAATAACATCGAGCAAGCGGTTATCCTCGCCTTGCGCAAACGGCGCATCCATCGAAAGATGGCGGCCTGAAATCTTCAGCGTATCGGAAACCTCAAACAACGACATATCAAGCTCTTCGGCTAACTCGCTGGCGCTCGGCTCGCGTTCGAATTCCTGTTCCAATGTGCTGAAGGCTTTGCCGATTTTATTCAGCGCACCAACTCTATTGAGAGGA
Organism: Ignavibacteriales bacterium; assembly: GCA_016194505.1. GTDB lineage: Bacteria > Bacteroidota > Ignavibacteria > UBA10030 > UBA10030 > JACQBK01. Next base: position 29,535 of record JACQBK010000071.1, read on the forward strand.
AGACGGACAATGCGCGACTGCTCCGCCAACGCCTGCAAAATGGATTGACGAATCCACCACACAGCATACGAAATAAACTTGAATCCGCGTGTTTCGTCAAAACGCTTGGCGGCTTTGATAAGCCCAAGATTTCCTTCGTTGATTAAATCTCCGAGAGAGAGTCCCTGGTTTTGATATTGTTTCGCAACGCTTACTACAAAACGAAGATTTGCCTTTGTCAGCTTTTCAAGGGATTTTTGGTCGCCCTTTTTTATTTTGCGGGCAAGATCAATTTCTTCTTGCGGGGTCAGCAAGTCCACCTTGCCAATTTCCTGCAAATACTTATCTAACGACTGACTTTCACGATTTGTATATTGCTTGCTGATTTTTACCATTCGATCGTTACCTTAGTGACAAGAGTGTAGAATCAATATTCTTCAATGATACAGTGACAACCTTATCTCATGAAACGTATTTTTTTCCCTAAAGGTTCATTACTTCTTTATATCTATGCGATCAACGATGCCGACGATGCTTGCATCAACGGGAGCCATTTCAACGGGTAACGGAATAACCGCTTCCCGCGCCGTAATGTAAAGAACCGTCTCGCCAATTCCGGCACCGACCGTATCTACCGCAACAATGGGTGAACCGTTTTTCTCTCGACTGGCATTCAGCGGCTGGATGAATTGAAGTTTAAATCCCTTCAAGTTTTCATCCTTCCTTGTTGCCCAAACTGTTCCAATCACTTTTGCGAAAAACATGTTTATCCAGTTGGATTGTACTTAATCCGCTATATCTAATTTATCTACCACAGCCATAATGACGGCATCAACAGGTTTGTTTTTGGTAACGGTTGTCAGTCGAGCCGAGCTGCCAGTTGCGATCAGCACAATATCACCGACACCGGCTTGCACCGTATCAACGGCAACGACAAACGCATCTTTCAGTTTGTAATCAAAATCAACGTGCTTTACGATTTGGAACTTCAGCCCCGTCAACTCTTCGTCTTTTCTGGTCGCCCAAACTGTGCCGACAACTTTTCCTAGTATCATGGTCGTCTCTTCCTAATTAAGAAGAATATTTAATGCCACCCGTCACCCCGAGCGAAGTCGAGGGGTCGGTAAGTGTTTCAACTGAATCGATCCCGTTGTCTGGTTCGACTCCGCTCACCATGACAACGGGGTTCATTTTGATAACCCTCGCTACAACTTCTATACAAACTGAATCGCATGCTGAACAATTTCTTCAGCAGAGCCATATTTTTCAACATTCTCAGCCGGAATAACCGTCAACGGGCCCAATCCCTTAAATTTTTTCGGCTGATGAGTAAGGATCGGGAGCCGGCTTTCCACACACAGTCCTGCTATGAGGGCATTCATATCTCCACTATTGCGCCCTCGCGCCCGTGCGATGTAGGGACCTACGTTCTTTGCGCTCTTCCCATTCAGTCCGAGAATTTTCATCGCGTGCATCACGTTTTCCACTGCCTCCACTTCTTCTTCCGTTTGCGCTAATGCAAATAATTCAATTGCGTTAAAAACCGTCGTGTAGCAGAAAAAAAGGGACATTGCCCTTCGTAACGTTGACCCCTTACCCGCAGGATCATATTGCTGCGTAAGATGATCCAATAAAATATCGGAACCAACAACGACTTTCCTTTGCATCATCCCAAAGCTTTCTTTGCCCTGCCCATAAAGCCTCGATTCTTTGCCAAAATGCCTTCAGCGGTGAGAAACTTCACTACATTTTCCCGAGGCTCCATTTGCAACTGGCTGATACGGTCAATCTCATCCTCGGTGACGGTGCGTTTTCTCAACGCGTCGGAAATCGTATCGGAAGTAACCCGAACTGTAACCTTTGAGCCTTCCTGTACTGTTAGACGCTCTAAAACATCTTTTGGTACCACCAAAACGCCATTCGAATTAATCCGTGCTTCAAATTCTAAGCTGTGCTTTGAATGGTCCATTCACATTACCAAATTCAAAAAACTCGTGCCGGCTATTACATTAGATGCTTTTATTTCAAAAAAGTTTGCAACCGTTTTCCCTGCATCGGCAAAGGACTCCCGAATGCCGAGGTCAATATTTTTTTTGCCTGAGGTACTATAGCAGAGTATTGGAACATATTCCCGGCTATGGTCCGTGCTATTATCTGTCGGGTCGTTGCCATGGTCTCCCGTCAGTATCAA